>JBEQSW010000505.1:0-38499 GCA_040348565.1 Myxococcales bacterium
CACCCCAGCGGTCGCGGGTTGGGCGGCT
The DNA here is from genome assembly GCA_040348565.1 of Myxococcales bacterium. GTDB lineage: Bacteria > Myxococcota_A > Polyangia > Polyangiales > Polyangiaceae > PMG-095. The sequence continues at coordinate 29 of JBEQSW010000505.1, forward strand.
ACCGCAAGCCCGAACAACCCGCCAAAGTGCAGGATGCTTGGTCGCCGCTGGCGGCGACGGGCGCCCTGCCCGAAACCGGCGACCTCTCGCCGCTGCTCAAGAACTTGGGCGACGTCCGGAAAGAGATCGTCACGATCGACGGCGTCGACAACTTGGTCCGTCACATTTGCAACGACGAAGACGGGCACGCCTCGTCCATCCTGTCTTGCCTCACGGGCGTGCCGATCAAGCCCGGCAAGGTCCCCGGCGGCGCCTCGTTCGACTACATCGCCGGCACGCGACTGCGCGCTTCGGCTGCCCAGCGCTCCGCGTTGGTGTTCCCCGCCGGTCCCTTCGGCGAAGAAGAGTTCCGCTACGAGGAAGGGCACTTCTGGGGCGCCGACGGCACTTCGGCGGCGGTCCTGAACTCGAACCCGGCGGACACGCTGATCAACCTGTTCGGCAAAGAGATGCCGGCGATGACGGACCCCACGCCGGTGGCCAAGACGCTGGCGGATCGGTTGGCCGCGCGTCGCGGCAGCATCTTGGACTCCGTTGCCAAGAGCTACGACTCGTTGTCGAAGACGGTCTCGGCCGCCGATCGTGACCGCCTGGAGCAGCACGCCACCTTCATTCGGGCGCTCGAGACGCGTTTCGCTGGCGGCGGTAGCATCTCCTTGGCGCAAGGCTGCGGTCGCCCCGACAGCAAGGCGATTCCGAAGTACACGACGGACGACACCACGCGCGGCAACATCGACGGGCTGATCACGCCTTACCAGATTGAAAATATGGTCATGGCGCTGGCCTGCGACGTGACGCGCAGCGCGTCGCTGCACTTCACGCGTGGCGACGATCCGACGTTCCAGACCGAGTTCGACGGGCCGTCCCCGCTCGGCGGCGACAACGACTGGCATACCTGGGTGCACGAGTCGAGCGAGCTCGATAGCCCGCATGCGCCGGCGCTTATCACCGCCTACGGCTACTTCACCCGCATGGTCGCCCTATTGATCAAGCGCTTGTCGGAGGTCAAAGACACCGATGGCACCCGCTTGCTCGACAACACGCTGGTGATTTGGGTGAGCGACATGGGCTACGGCTCGGTGCACGAAACCTGGAACGTGCCGGTCGTGCTCGCTGGCCTCAAGTCGGCTTTCCCCGCCGGACAGGGACGCCACCTCAGTTCCGACCGCCGCTCGCTGGGTGATCTGTTTGCCCAGTGCTTGCGCATGCTGGACCTGGGTGACGACATGACCTATGGCGCAACGGGCACCATCGGCGATGGTCTCAAGAAGCAGGGCTTGTCGGAGCCGATCATGGCGCAGTTGAGCTACTCCGAGTCGTACGTCAAGCCGTCGCTGAACCTGCACCTCGGCCCGCTCGACCTCTGAGCAGGCGTCGGCGCGCAGAGGCGCGCCAACGGCCGGCGGCTACTTGGCCACTCCCGTGAGGAGCAGGCTGCACGCCGCCGGCGCATCGGCCAGGTTGGCCGTCTTGCAGGCGGCGTCCGTGGCTTCGATGCCTTGAAGCTGTAGGAAGCGCACGAACGCCGGCAGCCCAAAGCCGGCGTAGTCTGCCAAATCGCCCGAAGTTTTCGGGGTGCCGAGCGTCTCGGAGAGTGGGCGGAACCGGTACGGGTGCGTCTGATAGGGCGCCGCGGCGTTGCTGCCGTCGACCCACGGCCAGGCGTAGGCGCCGAAAAATTCGGGCTTCTGGCAGAGGTAGAGCGAAGGCGGCACCGGGCGCGACGACGCGGGTTGCACCGTCTTGGTCGCGTAGTCGAAGTTGGCGTCGCGGAACGTGGTGCTGACCACGTTGCGATCGGTGTCGTCCGAGTGCACGTCGAAGCCCAGCATCCACATCGGCACTGGATCTTTGGGCCAGGCGGGCCCTTCGCTCTGGTAGGCAAAGCCGCGGTTCTGCGGTGCCACTGGCATGTCGCGATAGCCGAGGACGTTGCCGACGAAATTGTAGAAGACGTGGCCGTAGGAAACCACCGCCGCGGCGCGCGGAGCTTTGTCGGTGTACGGAATGCACTTCTGATCCTCGGGGCCGCTGCTGGTGCAGCCACCGCCGTGATTGGCGGCGGTGTCGTAAACGTAGGCGTTGAGCGGCGGCCAGGCCGCGCGGTGACCGGTGCCGAGGTTGCGCAGCCAAGTGATGAACGTGGCGTTGCCCCAAGTGTTCTCGGAGCCGAGGGCGAAGCTCAAGTTGCCTTCGAACAGCTCGAAGTGTGCAGTGGTCATGTGCGCGGCGTTCAACCCCGTCTCGACCCAATTGGGTTGATAGGCGATGTAGCCGTCGTCCATGTAGTTGTAGGCCACGACGTTGCCGCCGCCGGAGCCGCGCATGACCATGATTTTATTGAAGTTCCAGGAGATGTTGTTCTCGGCCAAATTGTCGGCCGAGCCCAACGAAAAGGCCAGGCCATAGCCCGCGCCTCCGGGGGTCGGGTTGGTCGTGCTGTGCAGGTAGGAGTCGCGCACGACGCAGCGGAACGAGTAGTTGATCCCGACGCTATTGCCCTTGGATTGATCCGACTCGACGTTCTTCATCCAAGAGTACTTGGCCAAGCTGAAGGCGACGTTGTTGTCTTGGGCCTTTCCGCCAGGCGCGGGCACGCCGGCGACGTAGAGATCTTCGAGGCCGGCGTTGCTGACCACGGCGCTCTGCTCGCCGTTGTATTGAATCTTCGTCAGCTCTGCCGAGTGCGCCACGTCGAAGGTCAAGTGAAACGGCGACGAGAAGGTGATGCGATCGCCGTCGATGGCCTCGACCTCCAAGATTTGCGTGACGGGGCGGTTCATGCGCGTGAACCAGCCGCGCGAATCACTACCCTTCGGGGACTTTTCCGGGTTGTACTCGGCGTAGGGGTAAACCAGCGCCGTGCCGCCGCTGGGCGCGTCGAGCAGCCATTTGCCCTGATCGTTTTTGGGGTCGATGGCGACGTCCATCAACACCAGGTCTCCGGCCGCGAATGGTTTGGTGCTCTTGACCTTGACCGATTTGGTGCCCTGCAGCGCGTCTTCGGTGAGGGCTACCGAGGTGCCGGTCGCGTGCGGAAACAAATCGGGGCCCAAGTTGACGACCGGGCCGTAAAGCGCCGGATCGGCGACGAGCCGCGTTTGCGTAGCGGCGCTTGCCCCAGGTCCACCGCTGCCGCGGAGCACCACGTTGCTCTTGCGCCAGGTGATGGCGTTGGTGATCTTGTAGGTGCCGGGGTTCAGCTTGACGACTTGGTTGTCCGGGCACTTCTGGATGGCGTCGTTGATGGCGGTGTCGTCGGCCTTGCCGCTGGGCGACAGCGTTTGGCAGATGGTGGTGCGCTTGGGAATGCCGCCGGGAATGCCGGGGGCCCAGGTCGTGACCCGCGCCAGAGTTTTGGTGCCGGCTTGCGTGGCGTATTGGGGCCCGCTCGGGAACGCGTACTTCGAGCCGTTGCACACGTTGAGCGCGAGCGCGGCCGCGACGGATTCGGCCGGTGCAGGCGGCCCCAGATCGGGAGTGGCGGTGGCGGGGCCGACTTGGCGAGTCGAGTCCGCGCGATGACAACGGCCGGCGCAGCCCGCCAGCAACGCGCACAGCATCGCGAGACCGTAGGTGTGCCTTGCGCAACCAGTCATTGGGCGACGCTAGCACACAACCCAAACCCCACGAGGCTAGGCGAAGCGCGTCAAGACGCCACGCCCAGCCGAAGCCGAGAGCGCCTTCAGTGCGGGTTCTGCGGCTTCCAATCCGGGCGCCCCTTCTCGGGGAACACGATGAAGCGCCGGCCCGCGAAGTTGAGCACCAGGCCGATGGCGGTGGACAGCGTCTTGGCGAACCAAGCCGACAGCCCCGCGGCGATGAAGCCCTTGGTGCAGAACATGTCGACCGCGCCCACGACCGAGACCACTACCAAGAACACGAGCAGCTCCGTCGACGTCTTCCACTTGGCCTTGTGCCGGAACAACAGCTGAATCGACAGGTAGGAGTTCACGAACGCGGCGATGAAGAACGCGCTCAAGGCCGCGACGGACACGTCCACGCCGGCGCGCATGGCCACGAGGAACAGCACCAAGTTCACGATCGCCGAAATGCCGCCGATGAACAGGTAGAACAGGAACTGAATCGCGACCGGGACGCTGGGCAGGTTGTACTTGAGGATGCAGTACAGCGCGCGGAAGCCGTCGCGCACGCCGATCTTCTTGCCCTCGGCGTAGGTACGGCCGCGGTAAGAGATGCCCATTTCGTAAACGCGCACGCGCAATTGCGCGATCTTCGCCACCACCTCGGGCTCGAAACCAAAGCGGTTTTCTTCGATCGGAATGCTCTGAATCAGCTCGCGGCGGAAGACCTTGTAACAAGTCTCCATGTCCGTGAGGTTCAGGTCGGTCAGCATGTTCGAGAGCGTGGTCAAGAACCGGTTGCCGAGCGAGTGCCAGTAATAGAGCACGCGGTGATAGCCGTGAGACAGGAAGCGCGAGCCGAGCACCACGTCCGCCTCACCCCGGCGCAGCGGCACCAGCAGCCGCTTCAAGTCCATCGGGTCGTACTCGCGATCGGCGTCTTGGATGGCCAGAAAATCTCCGCTGGCTCCCTGAATGCCGGTGCGCAGCGCGGCGCCCTTGCCTTGATTCACCTCGTGGTGCAGCACGACCATGCCCGGCACGCGCTGCTGCAGCCGCTTGGCGACGTTGAGGCTGTCGTCCTTCGAGCAGTCGTCAACGACGATCAACTCGAGCTTGAGCCCTTCGTCTTGGATGGCAAGCACGCTGTCGATGCAGCCTTCCAGCGTCCGCTCTTCGTTGTAGCAGGGCACGACGATGCTCAACGTCACCGGGGGAAGCGCAGCTGTATTCGTTTCGACGTTAGGCATCATGATGGGGACCGCGAGGAGTGAAGCTAGTCAGCTTGGCGCACCGCTCACAACGATCTAACGCCACACCGCCGACACAGGACTGGGAGTCGTACCATGACGCTCTAGGACGGTTCAAGCATCGCTTCCCCTGTGATTCTTGCCAGCGCGCGCACGGGCGACGCCTTCCCCTGCTCGAGGTAAGGCTATAGAGTGCGCGGCCATGCGGGCTCGAATCGACGCCGAATACCTGACGCGGATTGCCGAGCGCGGAGGTGTCATCGCGGCGGTCCTGGTCGGAGCGATTGCCCGCATCGCGCTCACGAGCGTCCAGTACGATTGGACGGCTGCACCGACCTATGGCGACGACGTCAGTTACGTCCACTACGCCAACGTGCTGCTGCAAACCGGCGAGCTCGAATCTCACCATTTTCCCGTCGGTTACCCGCTGTTTGTCGCCTTCTGGTTGAAGCTGACGGGCGGGTTCTTGGCTATCCGGCTGTCACACGTGGCGCTCAGCGCGTGGACGATTGCGCTGGTGGCGAAGGTGACAGAGCACCTGTACGGGCGCCGCGCGGGGTTGGCGGCGGCGTGGTTGACGGCGCTCTACCCGCCATTGATGTTCATGAATGGCCGCATCATGTCGGAGACGCTGTTCATCGCGCTCCTGATGTACGGCTTGCATCGCTTCCTGGTCGCCGATCGCAGCGGGCGCATGGTGGACGGCGCACTGGCCGGCGGGGTGTTCGCGCTGTCCGCGCTCGTCCGTTCGAACCTGCTCGTGATGTTGCCGTTCGTGCCGCTCTGGCAGCTCTGGCGCTTGCGGAGCGCGAACGGCGCCCCGGTTACTGCCGACGCGGGCGCGGTTTCCAGCGCCGCCGCGCCCGGCCCCGCTGCCAGTCAGGGCAAGAAGAAATTTTCAGCCATCGAGCTCAAGCAGCGCTTACTGCTGGTGATCGCGACCGGCGCCGTGGCCGGCGTGATCGTGCTGCTGCCCGGGCTGTACTTCCTCGAGGTCAAAGGCGAGTTCATTCCTTCCGCGACCAACGCCGGTCAAACCTTCTACGGCGCCAACAACCCGCTGGCGGATGGCGGCTGGGTGCAGATGGAAGATCACCAGGAGTACCTAGCGACGATTGCGCCCGAGGTCCGTAAGAAGGCCACCGCCTACAGCAAGGCGCAGTTCCAGCTGGGTTTTCAGTGGATCCGCCAGAACCCCGGCGCCTTCCTACGCCTGTTGCCGAAAAAGTTCGGCAACGCTTGGGTGCCGGGCTTCCAGTCGTCCGAAACGACGCGCTCGTCCAAGCTGGCGTCGTTGGTGCTGATCGCCGTCAACCTGCCGCTGTTGTTGGCGGCGCTGGCCGGGCGCGTGTTGAATCGACCTCGCGCGCGCGACGGTTTGTTGCTGGCGGTGTTGGCCACCTACACCCTGCTCAGCCTGGCGTTTTACGGCAACCCGCGCATCGGCCTGTTCTGCTCGCCGATCTTGATCGTGTACGCGGCGTCTTGGCTGAACCGCTTCGTCCGGGACGAGGCGCGGGTGGCCGCGCCCGTACCGAGCTGAAGGAGCGGATCAGAGCGTCTTGGCGCGCTCTTGGGCAGGCAACTTGCCGATCATCGGCGTCAGGTCGGGACCGACCCACGGCCAGGCGGAACCTGCCGGCCACCATGCCGGCTTCGCCTTCAGGTAGAGCGACGGCGGGATCTCGCGGACGGCGTTGTCGGCGGCCCACATCACCTTCTTGTTCACGGTGTCGTAGTTGCCGTGCAGCCACATGCTGGTGTCGGCAATGTCGCCCTTTTTGCCGAACCACAGGATGCAAGCGTCGTCCGAGTCGTAACACTTGTAGGCGTTGCTCAGCGGCGCGGTACCGAGATCGGAGGCGGCGTCGCTGCCGAGCACGTTGCCCACGACGGTCATGTTCAAGTTACCGGTGTCGAGGCCGATGGCGATGATGTTGCCGGTTTGCTTGGCGGTCGAGTTGGCGACGGCGGGCGGCGCGAACTGGCTGGAGGCGTAGTTGCGGAAATACGTCAGGTAACCGGCGTTACCGTGGGTGATGGCGCTGCCCATGTGCGGCGCGACGTTGCCTTCCATCAGCTCCATGTGCGGAAACGAGCAATGGTTGTCGATGCTCATTTCCTGGAAGCCCGGAGGATCTGCCCAAGAGTTGTCGGCGTAGTTGTAGCCCATGACGTTGCCGCCGCCGGAAACGTTCATCATCAACGGCTTGTTCATGTAGCGAACGACGTTGTTCTCGATCAGGTTGTCGGCGGCGCCGCAGCGCAACACGATGCCGTAGCAGTCTTCCGCGAAGCCGTAGTTGGCAGAGTGATGGAAGTAGCCGTCGCGCACCACCACGCGGTAAGTGCCGGTCAAGTTGACATGCGTGCCGCCGATGGTTCCGTCGGTCTGCACGTCTTTCACCCAACAATTGGCGGCGTTCGAGATCTCGATGCCGCCTGCGGCTTTGCCCAGGTAGTCGGGATTCGTGCCGCCCTTCAACATCAGGTTCTCGACGCCGGCCCAGCGGGTGACGGCGCCGTTGGCCCTGGCAATTTGCGCCAGGTAGGGCGAAGCCGACTTGAACGTCCAGTGCAGGGGCGAGGTGAGGGTGATGGTGCCGGCGGTGGCGTCCACCGACGCGATTTCCACGCGCTCGGAGATGGAGCGCTTGTCCACGCGCTTGAAGACGTCGCAGTCGCCCTCTTGCACCGTCGCGTCGTCCACTTGGTCGATGAGCGCGAGATCTCCGGCCTTGAAGCCTTTGACGTTGGCCGCGCCGACCGTAACCACCGACGTTTCTTTGGTGGCGTTGGCGGTCAATGCCACGGCTTTGTCGAACGAGCCCGAGTAACAGGTCTGGTCTTCACCGTCGCCGACTTGGATGACCGAGCCCCCGCCCGTCTTTTCGATGATGGTGCCGCCGTCACCCGAGCCGGCGCCGCGCAGCACGACGCCCTTCTTGATCAGCACGCTCGCCGACACCTTGTACGTGCCCGCTGCCAGCTGCACGACTTGACCCTCGGTGCAGCCGCTGATGGCCTTGTTCAAATCGTCCCCGGGTTTGGGGGACGCGCACACCATGGTGCGCACCGGCAAGCCGTCGGCCCCGAGCGGCGCGTTGAGCTGCGTGTCCGCCAGAATTCCGGGGTTCCAGTTGGTCGTGTACTCGGGGTTCAGCAGGCCTTCGGGCGCCATGTTGCACGGCATGCCGTCGCAGTCGGTGGGGGCGGCGCCGCCGTCGTTCGGCACGGTGCCGTTGCCACTGGTGCCGTTGGTGCCGCCGCCGGGGTTGGTTTGCCCTTTGCCCGCCGTACCGGTGGTCTTGCCGTTCGTACCGCCGGTGCTGGTGGTCGACCCGCCGCCGCCGGTGCCGGTACCGGTGTTACCGCCCTTGGCCGTGCCGGAAGGTTTGTCGTCACTGCCGCATGAAACCGTTGGCAACCCGAGCCCGGTAGCCAACACGAGCGCAGCGCCGACACGTGTCGCAAGCTTCCTTTGATGCAGGATCGCCATTGTCATCTCCACCGTACATTAGAGCAAAAAAGGGCAGGCCACGCAAACGCTGCCCCAGTATTGGTCTCGTGTTCGTGCCCGATGTTGGGGGCAGTTAGCGCAGCCATGTGCTCCGCCCTACGACCAATTCAGCGCGTTCGTTAGCGTCGAATACTGAACCGATGACAGCATCTGCATTCGCGCGAGCCGCGAACCGCGCGCTGCGAGCACGAAACAATGAGATGAAGCGTTCATGGCTCCACGCTTCGATTTCAGCGGGGAGACCAATTAGTAGTTTTGTACAGGCGCGGGCCAAGCCCGGTCTCCGCTGGCGGGCCAATCGGCCGCGGCGCACCGCGCGCCCCGCACGAACGCGAAGCGGGGCCGGCCGCGAAAACGCCTTGTCACTGAAGGCGCGCGGCTCGGCGCTCCCGTCGCTCGACTGAAGCTTCACCTAAGCGGTCTCCGCTCGATGAAAGCGCGGGCAGTAGACCGAGTTGCAGACCGGAACGGGGTTGACGGTAGCCGGTGGTAAGGGCATAGCGGAGGCTTGTCACGCGAGGCTTCAATGACTCACGAGCCGTTGGGGGACATGAGCTTTTGGCGCGGTAAGCGCGTGCTGCTCACCGGGCACACCGGGTTCAAAGGCAGCTGGCTTTGCATTTGGCTGGAATCCGTCGGCGCGGACGTCGTCGGCTATTCGCTGCCGCCACCGACCGAACCCAGCCATTTCGTATTGGCCGACGCCGGGCGCGGCATTCGCACCATCATCGGCGACGTGCGTGACTACGAGCACCTGCGCACCGTGATGGCCGAGCAACGCCCGGAGATCGTGCTGCACTTGGCGGCGCAGTCGGTGGTGCGCGCTTCCTACGAAGACCCGCGTGAGACGTACGACGTCAACGTGATGGGCACCGCCAACGTGCTGGAGGCGGTCCGTCGCGTCGGCGGGGTGAAGGCCGTCGTCAACGTCACGACCGACAAGGTCTACGAAAATCGCGAATGGCTGTGGGGCTATCGCGAGGTCGACGTGCTGGGCGGACACGACCCTTACTCCAACAGCAAAGCGTGCTCGGAGCTGGTGACCAGCTCGTTTCGTGATTCGTTCTTCCCGGTCGCCAAGTTTGCGGAGCATGGCGTTGCCATCGCGTCGGCGCGCGCCGGTAACGTCATCGGCGGTGGAGATTGGACCCGCAACCAGCTGGTGCCCGACGTGGTGCAAGCGTTCACTCGCGGCGAGGCCGTCGACATTCGCGATCCGTTCGCGACGCGGCCTTGGCAGTTCGTGCTCGAGCCGCTCAGTGGTTATCTCACCCTGGCCGAGGGCCTCTATCGCCATGGAACGCGATTCTCGGGCGGTTGGAATTTCGGGCCGGCGGACGAAGATGCTCGTCCTGTTCAGTGGTTGGTGGAGCGCTTGGCGGAGCGTTGGGGCAACGTCGCGCCCTGGAAACGTGACTTGGGCCAACACCCACACGAGGCCGGGTTTCTCAAGCTGGACTCGTCCAAAGCTCACAAGGAGCTCGGCTGGAAGCCGCGTTTGCGCTTGGAGACCGCGCTCGGTTGGGTCGTTGAGTGGTATAAGCGGCTGAACGAAGCGGGTGACGTGCGTCAGAAGACGGTGGAACAGCTCCGGCAATACGAGCTGCTTAGGGAAACATGAAATTCGTCGAAACCAAGCTGGCGGGTGCCTATGTCATCGAGCTCGAGCCCCATCGCGACGAGCGTGGGTTTTTCGCGCGCTCTCGCTGTGAAGACGAGTTTCGTGCGCACGGTCTCGAGACGCACATGGTGCAGAGCAACGTCTCCTCGAACATCAGCCGTGCCACCCTGCGCGGCTTGCACTTCCAGAAACACCCCCACGAAGAGGTGAAGCTGGTGCGCTGCACGCGCGGCAAGATCTTCGACGTGATGGTCGATCTCCGGCCCGAGTCCCCCACCTTCAAGCAGTGGGTCGGGCGAGAGCTGACCGAAGACAACCACACCATGTTCTACGTGCCGCGCCGCTTCGGCCACGGCTTCATCACGCTGACCGACAACGCCGAGGTCTTTTACGAGGTCTCGGCCAAGTACAGCAAAGAGGGCGCGTCGGGGGCGTTGTGGAACGACCCCGCCTTCGGCATCGAGTGGCCGATCGAGCCCACCCTCATCTCCGCCGCCGATCGCGGCTGGGCGAAGTTCGAGCAATCCCCGTTCGTCGGCACCCCCGCCACCTAAGACCTTCACAAGCTACAGCCCAGGAAAGGGAAGTAACGATGCCTGCTGTCGATATTCTGCAATTGGAGCGCGAGAAAGCAAACAAGCCGATTCGAGTCGGCATGGTCGGGGCGGGCAACATGGCCCAATGCATTGCCCACCAGTTGCTCACGCCAGCGCCGGGCATTCGTCTGGTCGCCATCGCCAACCGCACGTTGGACAAGGCGAAGGCGGTTTACACCAAGGCCGGCGCGCCGAGCACGCGCACGGTCAGCAACGCGGCCGAGCTGTCGGCGGCCATCGCCGCTTCGGCGTTCGCCGTCACCACCGACCCCGAGCTGCTGTGCGCGTCCGACCAGGTCGACCTGATCCTGGAAGCGACCGGCACCATCGAGTTCGCGTCGCGCGTGGCCACCAGCGCCATCGACCACAAGAAGCACGTGGTGCTCGCCAACGCCGAGCTCGACTCCACGTTGGGTCCCATTCTCAAGCGCCGCGCCAGCGCCGCCGGCGTCGTGATTTCCAACATGGACGGCGACGAGCCGGGCGTGGCCATGAACTTGGTGCGCTACGCGCGCTCGATTGGGCTCACGCCGGTCGCGGCCGGCAACATCAAGGGCATGCTCGATCCGTACCGCACGCCCGAGACGCAGCGAGAGTTCGCCGAGAAGTACGGGCAGACGCCGGCCATCGTGTGCTCCTTCGCGGACGGCACGAAGATGGCGATGGAGGGCGTGATTCTGTGCAACTCGAGCGGCTTCCGCGTCGGTCGCCGCGGCATGCACGGCCCCAAGTGCGCGCACGTGAACGAGATTGGCCAGCGCCTGCCGCTGGAGCAGCTGCTCAACGGCGGCTTGGTCGACTTCGCGCTGGGCGCCGCGCCCAACACCGGCGCTTGGATCGTCGTGCACGAGCCGAACCCCGAGAAGCGCAAGACCTTGGCCTACTTGAAGATGGGCGAAGGACCGCTGTACGTGCTCTACACCCCGTACCACCTGCCCCACATTCAAATCGCGTCGACGATTGCGCGCGCGGCGCTGGCGGGTGACCCGACCACGTCGCCGATCGGCGCCCCGGTGGCCGAAGTCTGCACCATGGCCAAGCGCGACCTCAAAGCGGGCGACGTGCTGGACGGCGTTGGTGGCTTCATGACCTACGGCGCCATCGACAACGCCGACTCGTTCTTCGCCGACGACTTGTTGGCGATGGGTCTGTCCGAAGGGGCCAAGCTCCTGCGCGACATCCCCAAGGATCAAGCCATCACGCTGAAGGACGTGCAGCTGCCGGCCGGTCGTCACTGCGACGTGCTGCGCGCCGAGCAGCTGGCGGCATTCCCGCGCACCAGCGCTCAACCCGCGGCACGCGCCGCGGTGCACGCTGCCGCCCCCTGAGCCTCACCCCGTCAAAGACCAAGGAGCCGAGAATGAAGGTCGTGCTGTTCTGTGGTGGTATGGGGACTCGCCTGCGCGAGTATTCCGATGACTTGCCGAAGCCGTTGGTGCCGATCGGTCAGCGCCCCATCTTGTGGCACTTGATGCGCTACTACGCGCATTTCGGTCACAAGGACTTCATTCTCTGCCTTGGCTACAAGGCGCAGAAAATCAAAGAGTATTTTCTAAACTACAACTCCAGCGTCGCCAACGACTTCACCCTGGCCAAGGGCAAGCCGATCGGCGCGATGCAAGAGACCGACGTCCACGACTGGAACATCACCTTCGTGGACACGGGCCTGAAGGCGAACGTGGGCATGCGTCTGATGCTTGCCCGCAAGTACTTGGAGGGCGAGGAAATGTTCCTCGCCAACTACGCGGACGGCCTCACGAACCTCGACCTGGACGTGATGGTCAACGAGTTCAAGGCCACCAACAAAGTCGCCGCCTTCGTGTGCGCGCTGCCCTCGCAGAGCTTTCACGTGGTCACGCTCGACGAGAAGCGCAGCGTGAAGAAGGTCACCTACGTGCGCGACGCCAACGTGATCGTCAACGCCGGCTACTTCGTGCTCCGAAAGCAGATCTTCGATCACATGAACTTCGGCGACGAGCTGGTGATTCAGCCGTTCCAACGCCTGATCGACAAGGATTTGCTGCTGGGCTATCGCCACGACAACTACTGGGCGATGGACACTTTCAAGGAGCAGCAAGAGCTCACGGACGTGTTCAACGCCGGCAACGCGCCGTGGGAGGTCTGGAAGCGGCCGGACGTCGCGGAAGAAGCGGCGTCGCAGCGCGGAGGTATCAAGCTATGAAGTTCGATGCCTCGCTGGCGCTGCAGCAGCGCTTCAACCAGGTCATTCCCGGCGGCTCCCACACCTACGCCAAGGGTGACGACCAGTTCCCCGAGTTCATGCCGGCCTACATCGTGCGCGGCAAGGGCTCGCACGTTTGGGACGCCGACGGCAACGAGTACATCGAGTACGGCAGCGGCTTGCGCTCCGTCACGCTGGGCCATGCCTACGCACCGGTGATCGAGGCGGCGTACAAGCAGATGCAGCTCGGCTCGAACTTCATCCGTCCCGCGACCATCGAGCTCGAGGTGGCCGAGCAGCTGCTGTCGCTGATCAAGGGCGCCGAGATGGTGAAGTTCACCAAGAACGGCTCCGACGCCAACGACGGCGCGCTCAAGCTTGCGCGCGCCTACACCGGCCGTGATCTGGTCGCTATCTGCGCCGATCACCCGTTTTTCTCGGTGAACGACTGGTTCATGGGCACCACGGCCATGAACGCGGGCATCCCCGAGGCGACGCGGCAGATGACGCTTAAGTTCCGCTACAACGACCTTGCCAGCGTCGAGCAACTGTTCGCGCAGCACCCCGGCAAGATCGCGGCGGTGTTCTTGGAGCCCGAGAAAGACAAGCCGCCCGCGAACGGCTTTCTGCACGAGGTTCAGCGGCTGTGCAAAAAGAACGGCGCCGTGTTCATCCTCGACGAGATGATCACCGGCTTTCGTTGGCACCTGAACGGCGCGCAGGCCATGTACGACATCGTTCCGGACATGTCTTGCTTCGGCAAGGCGCTCGGCAACGGCTTTGCCATTTCGGCGGTGGTCGGCAAACGCGAGATCATGCAGCTGGGCGGCCTCCACCACGACAAGGAACGCGTGTTCTTGGGCTCCACCACCCACGGCGCCGAGACCCACGCGCTGGCGGCGGCCCGCGAGGTGATGAACGTGTATGGTCGCGAGCCCGTGATCAAGACGATGTGGGAGCGCGGTGAGCGGTTGGCCAACGGCTTCACCAAGGCCGCCGCGGATTGCAACCTTCAAGATCAGGTGGCGGTGTTCGGCAAGCCTTGTTGCCTCGTGTACGGCACCAAGGACCAAGACAAGCAGCCCTCGCAAGGCTTCCGCACGCTGTTCATCCAAGAGAGCATGAAGCGCGGCGTGCTGGGCTCGTCGCTGGTCATCTCTTACGCTCACAGCGAAGAGGACATCGATCGCACGGTCGAGGCGCTACACGGCGCCATGCGCGTGTATCGCAAGGCGCTCGACGAGGGCCTCGACAAGTACCTCGAGGGGCGCCCCGTGAAGCCGGTGATGCGCGCGCGCAACTGAGCTAGCAGCGTAAAATGTGAGGCCTGTCTTCGGGCAGGCCGCGCAGAGGCCCCTTGCTTGCCGGCTTTGGGCAGCCGCGATAGAGTCCGTCGGCCGATGAGCAAGCTCCTTCTCATGTCCGTGGTGCTCGTCACCGTGGCAATTCCGGCCATCACGGCGCGCGACGCGCTGCCGCGCCGGGCATTGAAGCGAACGGTGCTGGCTCTGGTCGCGTTCAACGTCCTTTACGCTTTTCTGGTGATCTTCGTCTATCCGCAGATCTGCTGGAACTGAAACGACTCGAGCCCTCCCGCATGCCTCCGCTGCCCCAGACAGACGCCGACTCCGCGCCGATCATCGATTTTCGCGCGCTGCGGAACTGGCTTCAGTTTGCCATGCGCGCGGCGCGGCTGCGGCGTCGGCTGTTGTTCGGCATGGCCGGCGGCATGTTCCTCGTGGCCGCCATCTTGGTGAACGTCATCCCCAAGACCTACCGCGTGCAGTGCCGGCTCTTGGCCCAGCGCAACCCTGCGCTCGCGCTGCGGGGTGACAACAACAACGAATCGACGACCAAGTCCGCCTCCGACTTGGTGACCCGGCGCGAGAACCTGATCAACTTGGTCAAGCAGACCAATTTGCTCGCTCACTGGAAGTCACACCGCGGCGCGCTTGCTCGCGCCAAAGACAAAGTGATGAGCTGGGTCTCGAGCCCGCCCACCGAGCAGCAAGAGGTCGACGCCTTGGCCGACTACCTCTTGACCAAGATGCAGGTGTACAGCGACGACACCAGCGTCAGCATTCAGATTGATTGGCGCGATCCGGAGATGGCCCTGCGCCTCGTCGACGCGGCACAAAAGGGCTTTCTCGAGGTGCGGCACGTGCAAGAAGTGTCGTCCCTGGCCGAATCCGTCTCCATTCTCGAGGCACGCGCCGCCAGCGTGCGCGACGAGATCAACGCTGCGGTTTCGTCGCTGCAACAGCTGCGCTCCAAGAAGCAGACCGAA
The DNA here is from genome assembly GCA_040348565.1 of Myxococcales bacterium. Lineage (GTDB taxonomy): Bacteria > Myxococcota_A > Polyangia > Polyangiales > Polyangiaceae > PMG-095. The sequence goes on from JBEQSW010000505.1 coordinate 15,069, forward strand.
GAGAAGCAGGACAAGCAGAAGGCCGTCGAAAAGCAGGCCGTCAAAGCCGACGCCGAGGAAAAGGAAAAAGCCGCCAGCGCGACGAAGCCGACGGGGCCCGCCAAGCCCCCCTCCGAGGCGCCCGAGGTGGTGGAGAAGCGCCAACAGCGCCTGGCCGAGCTGCAGGTGGCGATCGAAGCCAAAGAGCGCATGCTGGGTGACCTCGAGACCACGCGCATGCGGCGGCTGAGCGATCTGCAGGCCAAGCTTCAAGAGCTGCGCGCGGTTTACACCGAGCAGCACCCCGCGATCACCAGCGCTCAGCAAGGCATCATCAGCGCCTCCCAAGAGTCTCCCCAAGTGGCGCCCCTGCGCGAAGAGCTCAGCAAGCTGCGCGCCGAGAACGACCAGCTCCGGCTGGCGAGCGGTTTGGCTCCGGGCCGCCCGGGCGGCGGCGGCGGCGGCTCCGGTCGCCCGAGCGTGACGCCGGGTGGCGGTCTCGGCGACGTGATCCGCATCGAGCAGGAGTCCGCGGAGGAGCGCGACCCCGAGATCGAGTATGCGCGCTCGCAGCTGCGCTTCGCGATCCAGAGCTATCAGACGCTGGGCGCCGAAATCAGCAAGACGCTCGTGGACTTGAAGACCGCGGAAGCCGCCTTCAAGTACCGCTACACCATCCTCACGCCGCCTGAGCTGCCGAAGGGGCCCATCGCGCCCAAGGCCGTCCCGATCGTGCTGGCTGCCATCGTCGGCGGGCTGTTGATCGGCTTGATTGGCGCGGTGGCGCTCGAGCTCCGGCAAGGCGTGCTGTACGCGCCTTGGCAGCTCGAGCAAGGTCTAGCGCTGCGCGTGCTCGCCCAAGTCAACCTGCCGACGCTGCCCGACAACCGGCCGTGACCCAGTGGTCCGAGAGCCAGTTGCCGGACGCCTCCCTGCGCGGAGAGTCCCAACGGCCTTTGACGCCGCTGGTGTTGATGGGGTTTCTAGGGGTGTCGACGCTGGCTTTGGCGGTGTTGACCAACGGCAACGTGGCCGCGTCGCTGGCGCCAGTGTTCGGGTTCTTGGCCGTCTACACCGTGACCAAGCTGCCGCTGCGCTACTTGTGGCTGCTGTACACGGGGCTCGTCATGAGCCTGGATACGCCGGCCGAGCCGTTCGCGGCCGGTGAGTACCATTCGCCGCTGCGACCGCTGGCGGTGGTGCTGTCTTCGCAGCTGAAGAACGTGTTTCCGATGGGCGCGCTGGTCATGTCCGGCCTGGACCTTTTGATCATCGGCACGCTGTTGGTGCACGCCGCACGGCGCATGCGAGAGTCGCCGCTGGATCGGGACGGCTACGTGCCGGCGCCCATGCCGTTGTTCGTGGCCAATTGGGCGTGCCTGGTGGCAGTGGTGCTGGCGACGCTTTGGGGCGTGGCTACCGGCGGCGCCTTTCGCTTCGCGCTCTGGCAGATCCAACGCAACATTTACCTGCCGCTGGTGTTCTTGATCGCGCAGGCGGTGTTCCCGAGCCCGGCCAACATGAAGCCGTACATGCGGCTGTTGATCGTGGTGGCGTGCGTGCGCTCGGTGCTCGCGATCTGGCTGCGCTTCGACTACCCCGAGGTCGAGTACACGACGTCGCACTCGGACTCGATGGTGTTCGCCATCGTCTGGTGCTACCTGCTGATTCGCCTGCTGCACGGCGCCACCAAGCGCGAGAAGTGGATCACCTGGCCGGTGCTGGCCTTGGTCGCCTGGGGCATGGTCGCCAACGACCGCCGGCTGGTGTGGGTGGAGCTCGGCATCTCGTTCGTCTTCGTTTACTTCATGTCGCCGTGGAACCTGCTGAAGCGGCGCTTCGCGCAGATTGTGCTCGGCTCCATTCCGCTCGTCGTCGTGTACATCGCGGCGGGCTGGCAATCGGGCAGCGGCATCTTCAAGCCGGTGGGCATTTTGCGCTCGATGGCCGACTCCAAGTCGGACGGCTCGACTTTGTGGCGCGACCTCGAGAACTTCAATCTGGTCACCACCTATACCCATCACCCTATCTTGGGCACGGGCTTCGGGCACCCGTACGAGATGGCGGTGTGGATGCCCGACATCACCGACACGTACGAGCTCGAGCCGTACGTGCCGCACAACAGCGTGGTCGGCCTTTGGGCTTACACCGGCTACATCGGCTTCAACCTGATGTGGCTGATTCCGTTGGTGGGCGCCTTCGTAGCCGCTCGCGCCTACTACTACTCGACGAAGCCGTTCGATCGCACGATCGCTCTCACCTGCTTCTGCTCCGTCGTCATCTACGTGCTGCAGTGCTACGGCGACATGGGCCTCGGCTCGGTGATTTCGGTGCTGTTGCTGTCGCCCCCCTTCGCGATGGTCGGCAAGCTAGCCGTCGAAGTCGGCGCATGGCCGCGCCGAGGTGCAGCGGCCAAGCTGCAGGGCGCGGGGTTGACGCATCCAACGCTCGCGCGTAGACCACTTCGGCAATGACGGACGTGACGCCGGTGCCGATCGGGTGGAGCCCGTGATCGCGCCGGTGCTCGCAGGGTTGATTGGCTTGGGTGCGACGCTCGGCGCGCCGAGCACGACGGGCCTGGCCAGCGCTCGCTCCGAGGTGCGCGTACGCTCCAGCCAAGCCGGCGGGGCGCAAGCCTCCAGCGCCGCGCCCGCGCTCGACATCGACACGACCGGCACGGTTGGGCTCTCTTTCGACTGGCGGCCCACGCGCTTTTCGTTCGTGTACGCGCCGCGCTTCGTGGTGAACGACGTCGTGGGTCCCCAAGCGGCGCGCGATTTTTTGCAGGCTTTGGACCTGCTGGTCGCCCTGCAGTCCCGCTCGTATACCCTGACTCTCACCAACCACGTCGAATACGGCTATCGGCGCTTTACCGCTTTGGACGCCGCGCAGATCGATCCGCAGACGCAGCGGCCGATCGTGGGCGTCACCCCGGGGCCGAATTCGGTGCAATACGCGGCCACCTTCGTGCAAGCCGCGCTGCGCATGTCTCTGACCCGGCGTTCGGACTTGCTGTTCACGGCTCGCTACGGCTTGAACGGCGGCGTCGACGAAGAGTCGCGCAAGACGTTGCCGCTGCTGGTGGGGCCGCGTCTGGACGCGCTCTGGACCTACGGGCTCACCCGGCGCGACACCACCGGCGTCGCCGTCTCCGGCACCTGGACGCGCAGCGTGGGCGAAGTGCAGACCGGACCCGGCCAAACCGGGCCCGTCAACAGCGGCGCCCTCACCGTCGGCCAACGCTGGGACCGCACCTGGCGGCGCGATTTACGCTCTTCGTTGCTGGTCGGCATCGGCTTGCTCTATCGCCCCAATCACGAGCTGCAGCCGCTGCCGCAAGGCTTCGCCACGCTGACGCGCGCGTTCGCCGGCGGCGCCAACCACGGCGCGCTCGAGCTGTCGCTAGCGGGTGGTACCTCAATCGACGCAGATCCGTTGACCGGCCAGACGCGACCGAACGTGCGCGCCACCGGTCAGGTTGCGTGGACTGCGTATCCGTACCGGGCCTACGTGCTGGGCGGCGCGCTGAAGACGCTCGAATCCGCTGGTACGACCACCGCCGGCAATGCAGCCACCGTGTACATGGCCGACACCGGCGTCAGCTATGCCGTGCTGCGGCCGCTGGTGCTCGAGCTCGGTGTCCGCCTCACCGATCAGAAGGTCGACGCACCCAGCACCGCCTCCGCCGTGGCGGCGGCCAACGGCTTCACTTACGCCGCCTTCTTCGCCGTCGCGTGGCGCCCGCAGCTGCACACCTTCTGAGCGCGCAGCAAGATGGCCGCCGCCCCGTGAGTTGACTGAGCGGGAGGGCACGGCTAGATAGGGGCATGTTCGTGCGCGCGGGCAGCTGGTCAGGTCGTGGTCGAGCTCTTCGCTTCGTCGTCGGGCTGGGCGTCGCCCTAACGCTCGCGGGTTGCACCACCCCGGGGCCGTACACGTGGGTGCAGTCGCTGCCGGTCGCCAACAATCAGCCGCCGCCGTACGTGGTGGCGGCGGGCGACTTGTTGGACGTCCGCGTCTACAACGAAGAGCGCAGCTCCGGGCGCGGGCGCGTGCGTTTGGATGGCCGCATCACGCTACCGCTCTTGGGCGACGTGGTTGCGGTCGGTAAGCCTCCGGCGCTTTTGGCCCAAGAGATCCAAGAAAGGCTGAAAGGCTTCATTCAGGCTCCGGTGGTGACGGTTCAGGTCGAAGACGTGCACCCGTCCAGCTTCTCGATGATCGGCGAAGTCACGCGCCCGGGCGTTTTTCCGCTGCCGCCCAACACGGGTTTGCTGGAAGCGCTGGCGGTGGGCGGCGGTCTCACGCAGTACGCGGACGACGAAGGCATTTACGTGCTGCGCAAGAATCCGCCCCAGCGTATCCGCGTGACCTACCAGCAGCTGACCGACAACGAGCCCCACGCGGTTGCCTTCAAGCTGCTCGACGGCGACGTGATCGTCGTCGAGTGAGCTCACCGGCGTGCGGAGTTGCGACGCGCCCGGCGTGTAACCGGTTGCCGAGCGGCGCTAGGCGAGGGTCACGGCGCCGACGAAATGCGTGTGGCCGATCTCGTCCATGGTGTGCTTGGCGTCGGCCAGCCGCATCTGGTTGAGCAAGACACACAGCACCGCGCAATCGGCCGACTGGGCCAAGGTCACCGAGACCGGGTTCACGTTCACGGGTGCCAGCGCCACGATCACGAGCCCCGTTTCGGAGCCTTCTCGTACCTGGGCGCTGAACTCGGACACTTCTTCGAGCCGCAGGTCGGTGGCGTCGGCAACTTGAATCAACGAGCCGATGTGGCGCATGCCGGTGCGCGCCAGCGCCATGGCAATGTGCACGGTGGTGTCGAGGGGGGCTCCGACGCCGGCCGGCACCAGCGCGAGCGAGCGCCACGGCTGCTCTTTCACCGCCAGCCACAGCCGCTGCCAATCAGCCGTACGAAAGCGCTCGTCGCTGCGGTTGTGAAGGACCAGCGGTGCAGGCTGGGTCATCAGCGGGCGCCCTCGAGGGCGAGGCGTCCGTGGTCGGCGGCGAGGCTCAGATCCGGCATCACGTTTCTGCTGGCGCCCAGCATAGCATGGCCCCCGCTAGGGCAGCGCAAGTGAGACAGCATCAGCTTTGGGAAGCGGCGCTGCACTAGGCGGACGCGAAGCGGACGCGGGGTCTGGGGCGAAGCCCCAGCGAGAAAGACACTAGGGCAGCGCATGCCGCGCAGCGGGCAATCGCGTAGCGATTGTTGACCGTAGGTCACATGCGCTGCACTAGGGCCGGCTGGCTTCGGCCGCCGCGCTTTTCGCGGACGAGCCCGGAGCGGCTGGCTGTCCGAGCGTGGCGTGCGCTTCAATCATTGCGCGCGCGGCAGAAATGGCCGCGTCGTTCTCGAGCAGTGAGCTGTGTCCCGCGCCCTCGAGCTGGACATAGCGACCTCGCTCGCCGAGCCCTTCGGCGAGCTGCCGACCCTGTCCAACGTCACCGAAAGCCTCGTCGGCGTCACCCTGCACGATCAGCACCGGCCCCGGCACCTGGGGCAATATTGGCAGCACGTCGTACACGTCGCCGGCGCCGAATTTGCCCCAGAACCCGGCGTGGACCATGGCAATTCTCGCCACGCTCGCCAGCAGCGATACGCTGGCCAGCGGCCGACTCTGCTGCGCGGCGTCCTTCATGGCGTGCAGCGCGGAATAGCCACCGAGCGAGAAGGCCACCAAATGAAGTTGCGCGGGCAGAAGCTGGTACTGCCGCATCAACTGCGCCAGCACTTCGCTCGCGTCCGCGGCCGACGCCGCAGGGCCAGGTACACCTTCCGAAGCGTCGTAGCCACGGCTGGCATAGACGGCGAGACCCCAGGCATGGTCGCCGCGGATTCGCTCGAGCAGCAGCTGGCCACGCGCGAGCTGAGTCGCGTCGTTGCCGGGGAAGAAGACGACCCACGGCGCATCGGCCGCGGCGGGTCGAGAGACCAAGCCTGAAAGCGACGTGCCGTCGCCCATGGCCAGCCGTGACTTGGCCCAGCCGGTACGCGCGGCCAGCTGATCGTAGCCGGTTGGGCTGAGCGGGGTGGTGGCGTACAGGAACCACAAGCGCGGCCGGGCCTTGCGCGCCAGCGCGACGCCGCCCACCAGCAGCACCACCAGGCCGCCCACCAGCGTCAGGAAACCCCAACGCGAAAGCAGCCTCACTTGCCGAGCTCCTCCACGAGTTTGGCCGGAATACCGCTCACTCGGGTGTGCGGAGCTACGTCTTTGGTTACCACCGACCCGGGTTCGACGATGGCGCCTTCACCGATGGTGACGCCGGGCAAAATCACGCAGCGCGAGCCGATCCAAGCGCCGTTCTCCACCTTTACCGGGTTGCGAACGACGTCGCCCGCGCGGTGCTCGCGCGGCCCGAGCTGGTGCGTCGTGGTGATGATCAACACCTGATGACCGAGCGTCACCTGATCGCCGAGGGTGATGGTGGTGCCGACCTCGAACGAACAATCGAGGCCGATCACGCAGTCTCGCCCGGTCGAGAATTTGTCGAACCCGCGCGCTTCTCCGCCGGTGAAGCGGGGCGTGCTGCGTACCTGGGTGCCCTCACCGACGTGGATGCCGCGCGCACGCAGCAAGGTGGCGCGCGCCTCGTTGCCGGTGTCGCGCGGAATGACCCGCGAGACGAAGGAGAAGAAGTGCTGGCGCGGTCGGATTTGGTCGACCTCCGCCTTGAGCACCGTGAAGACCTTCCGCGCCAACGACGGCCGAGGCTGATCTGCAGAGCTCACGTCTGGCCTCCCGATCCGGACCCCGCCGCGGGTGCTTGCCGGAGCTTCTTCAAGCGTTGACCGAACTGCTCGGCGTCGGTGACCTCGATTCGGGCCGGGATTTTGAAGCTTGGCAGCCGCTCGCGACAGAACGCGCGCAGGCGCTTCTTGAAGGCGTCGAACGGCTCGGGCGTGCGCAGGTTGATGCGGGCGGCCAGGATTTTGCCCGTCAACGGGTGGGGCTCGCCGTACACGACGACGTCCGCCACGTTGTCCATGGTCATGAGCACGTTCTCGACCTCGGCCGGATATACCTTCTGACCGCCGATGTTGACCAAATCACTCACGCGGCCGAGCACGCGCACGAACTCCCCGTCGACCTCGACCGCGTCTTCCGTGTTCAGCCAGCCCTCGGCGTCGAACAGGTGGGGCGCGTTCAGGTAGCCGAGCATCGCGGTCGGGGTACGGACCCACAGCGTACCGTCCACGATCTTGGTCTCGAAGCCCTCGCCGCTGAAGCGCATCCACAGCGAGCCGGGCTCGCGCGAGCGCGTCCGCAGCACGCCCAGCTCCGACATGCCGTATGTTTGCAGCAGCTTGGCTTGCGGAAACACCTGGCCCAACCTCGCGAGCAGCGTCGCGGGCATGGGCTCGGTGCCGTAGGCAATCAGCTGCAGCGACGACAAGTCGTGCCGCTTCCAGGCGTCGGAGATCAGCAGCAGATTCAGGAAGGTTGGCGAGGCCGGCAGCGTGTGCACTTGGTGCTGCGCGATGGCCTGGCACACGACGTCGGGGTCGCGATTCGGCACCGTGACCAACGCGCCGCCGCTGGCCAGCGTATTGAACAGCGTGTCTAGCCCGCCGATGTGATCGAAGAGCAAGAAGCCCATGGTCCGCTTCTTGACCGACGGGCGGCGGAACTTCTCCAGCAAGGCCGAAAAATCGTGGAGAATGGCCTTGGGTTTGCCGGTCGACCCCGAAGAAAAGATGACCAAGCCCGGGTGCCCGCGCTCGAGCAATTTGCGGGTCAGCTCGTGGGTCACGCTGCGAGCGTGCCGGGTCACGGTCCAGTCGTCGGTCGGGTCGAAGATGAAGGTCCAACCGGCTTCGGCGATCTCTTCGTAGCTGGGGCGTTGCACGCTCACCAGCGGGGTCAGCGGCACCGCGATGGCGCCGCGTTGCACGAGCACCAAGAGCGCGGCCACGGCGTTGGGCGAGAACCCGCCCTCCAGCACCACCACGCTACCGGCGCCCACGCCGTGGCGCGTCATCTCTTCGTTCCAGAACGCGACGCGCTCCAGCAGCTGCCCGTAGGTTGCGACCAGGTTGCCGAAGACGATGGCGGGCTCGTCTCGAAATTCTTCGAGGCGTTCGAAGAACCAGGGCGCGATCGGCTCAGCCATGCCGTCTCAGGTAATCCCACCCAAGTAGATGACCTGACCGGTGATGTTGTCGCTGGTCGGGCTGATGAAGAAATCGCAAACGTTGGCGCAGTCTTCGTGGGTGCCCAGCCGCTTGATGGCAAGGTTGTTCACCACCGCGTCGATCTTCTCCTGCGGCACGCCGCGGATCATGTCGGTCATGATGGGGGTGGCACCGAACGAGTTGCAGGTGATGCCCCACTGGCCAAGCTCGAAGGCCAAGATGCGCGTGAAGGTCACGACTGCGCTCTTGGAAGCCGCGTAGATGGCCTCACCGGCGAGCGCGATGGGCGCGACGATGGTGGTGAAATTGACGATACGCCCGTAGCGGCGCCGCATCATCACCTTGGCGGCGTCACGGCAGAACAACATGGTGCCGGTGACGTTAACCTCCAACATGCGGTTGGACGCCTTGGCCGGCGTGAGCAGCACGTGATTCATCGAAGCCACGGCGGCGTTGTTGAGCAGCACGTCGATGCGCCCGTGCCGCTTGGCCACGCTCGAAATCATGGTCTTCACTTGGCGTTCGTCGGCGACGTCCACCTGATGGTGAGTGTAGTTCTCGGCTTCCCACCCGGCCGCGCCGCGGCTGCAGCCCTCGACGATGTAGCCCCGGCGCGCGTAGGTTTCGGCCAGATGGCGACCGATGCCCTTGCGGGTACCGGTGATCACCATCACTCGCTTTTCTTCGCTCACGCTGACTGCCCCTCTTGCATGGTGGCGATGACGTGGTCGGCCAAGACACCGGCCGTGCGAAACGGGCTGCTGCGCATGGACATGGCTTTTTCGCTGGCGAGGGTCACCGACACATCGTGCTCCATTTCCAGTTTCTGCTCGATGTCCACGATCAGCGACACGACCGCGATCGAGTCGAGCACTGCCGCTTGACCGACGATCACCGTCTCTTCGTTGACCTCGGGCACGGTGCCCCCGAATTGTTCGAGAGTTTCTCGAAGGCAGCTGACGACCACGTTGAGTGCTGTTTCTCTGTCCATGATTATCGAGTCCTGATTCGTGCCGGTTCGACTACCGCCACTTAGCAATTGAAACCTTGGTTGCGCCAGCCAGCAGGGTGTTCGCGGGCACGTCTTTGTCGACGACTACGCCCGCGCCGATGACGGAGCTTTCGCCGACCGTGACGCCGGGCAGCACGACGGTCCGCGCCCCCAGCCACACGCCGTTCTCGATCACGATGGGGGCTCGCTTGAGCGCTCCGCTCTGGGCGTTCCAGGAGCCGCTGGTCAAGAACATCACGTCGTGGCCCACCGCGACGTGGTCGCCGATGGTGACGGAGTCCTCGAGATCGAAGATGGAGCCGGCGTTGAACCCGCAAAAGGTGCCGACGCGAAAGCGGTCCTCGACCCGACCTTCGCCCAGCAGCGTGGGCAGACCGAAGAACAGCGAAGATTTGCCGATTTTCAGGCCCGCGGCCCGCATGGCCATGGTCCGAATGCGGCCTGCAACGAAGGCGGGCACCGCTCCGAACGCCAGCTCCAGCGCCAGCAGACGTAGGTGCAGGCGGCTAAGGGGCGGCTCGGGTCCGAGGGGCCGGGTCTTAGCCTGCTCATTACTGACGGCGGTCTCCACGCTAAACGCGGGACGGTAGTCGAAAGGCATTCCGTCGTCTATTGGCGCTAGACGAGGGAAAGCGCTCCGCCAATGACGCAGACGCCCAAGGCCAAAGCGCGGTCAGAATTACACCGTAGGCACAATGAATCTTCGAGACCTGAAACTTTCTGACAGACAGTCGCAGTGAGGCCGCGTCCCGCGCTCCTCTTCTATTGTGTGCCTGAGCTGAGTCTGTAACACCTGCCTGCGCCCATGAGCGCTTTTCAGTATCAAGAGCTGCTGCCAACCGGCAAAGACGAGACGCCTTACCGGCTCCTGACCAAAGACCACGTTTCGACCTTCGAAGCGGCGGGGGCCACGTTTCTGAAGGTAGAGCCCGAGGCGCTCACCCTGCTCACGCGCGAGGCCATGCGCGACATCGCGCACTTGCTCCGGCCGGGACACTTGGCGCAGCTGGCGAACATCCTCAAAGACCCCGAGGCGTCGCCCAACGATCGCTTCGTGGCGCTCGACCTGCTGAAGAACGCCAACATCGCCGCAGGTGGCGTGCTGCCCATGTGCCAAGACACCGGCACGGCCATCGTGATGGGCAAGAAGGGCCAGCTGGTCTTCACTGGTGGCGGTGACGAAGCGGCCATCGCCCGCGGCGTGTTCGACACCTACCAGACCGCCAACTTGCGTTACTCGCAGCTGGCGCCGCTCGACACGTACCGCGAGAAGAACACCGGCAACAACCTGCCCGCGCAAATCGAGATTTTTGCGACGGATGGCGACGCCTACAAGTTCTTGTTCATGGCCAAGGGCGGCGGCTCTGCGAACAAGAGCTACCTGTATCAAGAGACCAAAGCGCTGTTGAACCCGGACAGCCTGCTCAAGTTCGTGGACGCCAAAATCCGCACGCTGGGCACCGCCGCCTGTCCGCCCTATCACCTGGCGCTGGTGATCGGCGGCACCTCGGCCGAGTCTTCGCTCAAGGTCGCCAAGTTGGCGTCGGCGCGTTACCTCGACACCCTGCCCAGCTCCGGCAACGAGCTCGGGCACGGCTTTCGCGATCGCGAGCTGGAGGCGCAGGTACTGCAGATTGCGCAGCGCACGGGCATCGGCGCGCAGTTCGGTGGCAAATACTTCTGCCACGACGTGCGCGTCATACGCCTGCCGCGCCATGGCGCGAGCTGCCCGGTGGCGTTGGCGGTGTCATGCTCGGCGGATCGTCAAGCGGTGGGCAAGATCACCCGCGACGGGGTGTTCCTGGAAGAGCTGGAGCACGACCCGGCGAAATACCTGCCCGAGACGACTCACGAAGACTTGCCGAGCGACGTGGTGCAGGTGGACTTGAAGCGCCCCATGAGCGAGATCCGCGCCGAGCTCTCGCGCTACCCGATCAAGACGCGCTTGTCTCTCACCGGTCCGCTGATCGTCGCGCGCGACATCGCCCACGCCAAGCTGAAAGAGCGGGTCGACGCGGGGCAGGGGTTGCCCGAGTACTTCAAGAACCACATGGTGTACTACGCGGGCCCGGCCAAGACTCCGACCGGCTACGCCAGCGGCAGCTTCGGCCCCACCACCGCCGGTCGCATGGACGCTTACGTGGATCTGTTTCAGCAGCACGGCGGCAGCATGGTGATGCTGGCGAAGGGCAACCGCTCCGCGCAGGTTACGGCCGCCTGCAAGAAATACGGCGGCTTTTACCTGGGCTCCATCGGCGGTCCGGCAGCGCGCCTGGCCCAAGACTGCATCAAGAAGGTAGAGGTCTTGGAGTATCCGGAGCTCGGGATGGAAGCGGTGTGGCGCATCGAGGTCGTCGACTTTCCGGCGTTCATCGTGGTCGACGACAAGGGCAACGACTTCTTCCAGAACTTGACGGGCAGCGTGCCGAGCGGAAAGACGCCGCTGGCCGTGGTGAGCGAATGAGCGCACCGGCGCCGTTGCTGGTGGTGTCCACGGGTTGCCCGGCGGGCATTGGCCCGGAGGTGTCGGTGGCGGCGGCCGCCAAACAGAAGGGCGCCGCCAAGGTGCTGCTCGGGGACGAGGCCACGCTGCGCCGCGCCGCCGAAGTGTGCGGCGTTCCCCAGCGAAAGCTCGTGGCCTGGGACGGGCGCTCGCGCGACGTCACGAAGATTCATTTCGCGCAGGTGGGGGAGGCGCTGACCGCGGCCGCCCGCGTTGCGGGTAAGCCCACGGCCGAGAGCGGTCGCGCGCAGCTCGAGTACATCGAGGCCGGCTTCACGCTCGTCAAATCTTCGCCGCGGGCCGCGCTCGTGACGGGGCCCGTCAGCAAGGCTGCGATCGCTCATTCCGGCCCCGCCGGTCGCGGTTTCTTGGGCCACACCGAGTGGCTGCAGGCCTTGGATGGCGCCAAGACCAGCGTGATGTGCTTCGTGTGCGACCAGCTGGCGACCAGCTTGGTGACGACGCACCTGCCCATCGGCAAAGTACCGCGCGCCATCGACGTCGAAGGGGTGACGTCGGCCACCGTGGAGCTGGCCCGGCTGCTGCAAAAATTGGGTAAAAAGCGGCCGAGCCTGGCGGTGGCGTCGCTCAACCCGCACGCGGGCGAAAGCGAGCTCCTGGGCGCCGAAGAAGCGCGCGCGATCGCGCCGGGGGTGGAGCGCGCGCAAAAGCTGCTCGGCCGCGGTGCCCGCATCACGGGGCCGATTGGCGCGGAGACGGCTTATCGCAAGGCGGCCCAGGGCGGCTTCGACGGCGTGGTCGCCATGTACCATGATCAAGCCACCATCCCCATGAAGCTGCTCGCCTTCGGTGACGCGGTCAACGTGACCGCTGGCTTGTCGATCGTGCGCACCAGCGTGGATCACGGCACCGCTTACGACATTGCGTGGCAGGGCCAGGCCGACGCCGGCGGCATGTTGGCGGCGCTCGAGCTGGCCCGACGCATCTTGGGGGGGCCGAGCGCATGAACGCTGCGCTCTTCGTGAGCGCACTTTCAGCGGAGCTGACGGACTCTCTACCAGCAGCAAAAAAGCTGGGGCTCTCGCCGTCGCAGGCGTGGAACGTGTTGGTGGTGGCACAGCTGCGTGAGGTCCTGCGTTGCTTGGCCGAAGCGCGGGGGTGCGACGAGGCGCGGCTGTGGCCGGGCCGGTTGTTCGCGCGCGTGCCCGGGTTCGAAGCCGACGCGCTCGACGCCGAGCGCGCGGCCCTGTTGAGAGCCCTGCAGCCCCGCTTGCTGCAGCCGGAGCGCGCGGAGCCATGGCCGCTGGAAGCTTTTGGCCAGCTGTACGAGTCGCTGTTGAGCGCCGGGCCCGTCAGCGACGAGCGCAACTTGCGGAAGCGCACCGGCAGCTACTACACGCCCGAGGCGTTGACGCGGGTGGTGGCGGGCCGCGCTTTCGATGCGCTGGAGCGCGTGTTGGGCCCGTCCGGTTCACGCGCGCGCCCGCTCAGCATCGTCGATCCTGCGCTGGGGGCTGGCGCCTTCTTGCTGCAGGCGGGGCGGGAAATCGTCGAGCGAACCGGGCGCGCCGCGTTCGACGTCGTGCAGCGCGAGCTGTTCGGCGTCGACGTGAGCCCGCTCGCGGTGGCAGTGGCCGAAGCGTCGCTGTGGTTACTGGCAGACGCGCCGGAGCTGAGCTTGGCGGAGGCAGGGGCGCACTTGTGCGAGGGGGATGCGCTTTGCTCGCGCGCGGCGGGTCAGGCGCTCGGGCGCGCGGGCGTCGATTTCTCCGAGCTCTTGCCCGACGACGCCGACGGCTTCGATCTCGTCCTCGGCAACCCACCGTGGGTCGCGTTCGCGGGGCGCGCCACCCAGCCGCTCTCGCCCGCCATGCGCGAGCACTACCGCCGCAGCTTTCGCGCCTTTCGCGGCTACCCCACGCTGCACGCGCTGTTCGTCGAGCTGGGGGCGCGGCTGGCTCCGCGCGGCGTGGTCACGCTGCTCATCCCCAGCCCCGTCGCCGATTTGGACGGCTACCGGCCTGTCCGCAGCGTGCTCGCCGAATCGCATGCGGTGCAGGAGCCGCTCTTGGAGCTCGGCCAAGACGCGTTCGCCAGCGTGACGCAGCCCTGCTTCGCGCTCGTCGCCGCGCCGCGCTGCACACCGGAGCCGAAGCCGGAGCGGCCGTTCGTGTTGACCGAGAGACGTCGCTCGGCTGGCGCCGCCGCCGAGGTACGGACGCCGCCGGTGCTCGAGCGCTTGATCTGTTTGCCCCGTTTGCCGCCGGAGCTGTTCGGAGAAATGGGTCTGCAGACCAACAGCGCGGTGACGCGCACGTTGCTGTATCGAGGTCGCACGCCCCCAGCGGAGTTCAGCTACGCGCTGCTCGAGGGGCGCAACATTGCCGAATTCGCCTTGTCACCTCCGCGCCTCTTTTTGAAGCCGGACCAAGCTTTCTTGACGGCGCAACGTTGCCGCCTGCGAGACGTCTCCGACTACGCGCGCGTGAAAGTCGTGGTGCGTCAAACGGCTGCCATCACCATCGCTGCCGCTCACGACGGAACGCCGTTTCGTAACTCGCTTTTGGCTGGCTTCGAGCTGCCCGAGTTCCCGATGTTTCTCACTTTGGGGCTGCTGAACAGCACGCTGTACCGCGCGCTGCACTTGGCGGGGCGTCGCGACGCGCGCCAAGGCGCCTTTCCCCAGGTAAAAATCGGGCATTTGCGCTCGTTGCCGGCGTTACCAGCCGAATCGGCCGCCCGCTCGCGCATCGCTCAGCTTTCACTCGAAGCCACGCGTAGCGGCCTCACTGCCGAGCTTCGTCGTTCGCTCGACAGCGCCGTTTTCGATGCCTTCGACGTGTCTACGCGCGAAGCAGACGAATGCGCAGCGTTCGTTCTCGGCTTGTCGCCACGCGCCGGCCTCACGGTGCCCCTAGCAGCTAGCGGTCCTGACAGCGAGTCATTCGGCCACAGTTGAGGCGCGAGGGTATGAAGAGCGATTGCTCTTAGAAGACCGATTAACCATTCGATGCAAGGTGGTTGCATTCGAGAGCTCGTGCTTGCTCGACGGCCGAGGGGCGAGAAGCGTCGTACAGCTTGACGAGAGGAGGGCGTTCTGACAGAAAAAGGGGTTCGTCTCGAGCTAGTAAGCTGCTGGCACGGATCGAGCAATCGAAACGCGACGTGACTTCCCTATCCTCCCGCTGGTTCGAACGCGCACGAAAGCTCGAGGCTCGCGTCACCCGGCTGTTGCACGACGAAGTCGTGTGGCTCCAGCCGGCCAAGGTCTGCGCCGAGGTGCTCACCAGCGCTTTGCCGCACCTTTCCATGGGCTACGTGCGCACGTCGGTTTGGCGCGCCGCTGGCCTGCGCATCGGGCCGCGGGCTCGAATTCTCGGGCCGCTGCACATCACCGGTCGTGGCCCCTGGCAGGACTATTTGACGATCGGTTCGGATTGTTTCCTAACCGGCCCCGTGAATTTCGACCTGCAGGCGCCGGTCACCATCGGCGATCGCGTCAGCATCGGGCACGGCGTGCGCTTCTTGACCGTCGATCACGAGATTGGGGACTCGGCTCAGCGCTGCGGTCCCACCTTCGCCGAGCCCATCACGATTGGTGACGGCGTTTGGCTTGGCTCGGCCTGCATCATCTTGCCGGGCGTGACCATCGGCAAAGGCGCTCTGGTCGCCGCCGGCGCCGTCGTCACGCGCGACGTGCCGCCGAACACGTTGGTCGCCGGCGTCCCGGCGCGCGCCGTCCGTACTTTGCAAGACGCGCCGCCCGTGAGCGGGCTGCGCGACACTCAGGCAAACGCGCTGACGTCGCGGTCGCCCGACTTGCGCGCGTTGTCGTAGCGCTCCTGGAAGTCTTCGTAGGTGCCGCGCCAGTCCACCAGGCCCGCCTCGGTGAAGGCGAAGATGCGGGTGGCGAACGAGTTGACGAGATCGCGGTCGTGAGTGACGACGAAGCAGGTGCCTTCGTACTTCTCGAGCGCGTCGCCCAGAGCCACGATCGACTCCAAATCCAAGTGATTGGTGGGCTCATCCAGGACGAGCACGTTGTCTTCCATCAGCATGAGCTTGGAGAAGATCAAGCGCACCGCTTCACCGCCCGAGAGCGCGGCGGTGGGTTTGTCGCCTTCTTCGCCCTTGAACAGCATGCGACCGAGCAAGCCGCGCACCGTCTGTAGGTTGGCGCTGGGCATGAACGAGTGCAGGTAGTTGGCAACGGTCGTGCCGTCCGGAATGTCGGCGCGGTGGTCCTGCGCCAGGTAGCCGAGGGTCGTGCCAGTGCCCCATTCGATCTTCCCGGCGTCGGGCTCGAGCTGGCCCATCAGCATCTTGCACAGCGTGGTCTTGCCCACGCCGCTCTTGCCGATCACGGCGATCTTCTCGCCTTTGGTGACGACGGCGCGCAGGCCTTCGCACACCGTGCACTCGGGCCAGATCTTGGTCACGCCTTCGAGGCTCAGCGTCTGCTTGCTGGACGGCTTCTTGACCTTGAACTGAATGAACGGCCGCTCGATGTTGGAGCGCTTCAAGTCGGTCAGGGTCAGGCGCTCGATCTGCTTTTTTCGGCTCTGCACCTGCGAGCCGCGCGTACCGGCCGAGAAGCGCGCCACGAAGTCCTGCAGCTGCGAAATCTTCTTCGAACGCTCCGCGTTCTCCTGCTCGATCTTGCCGCGAACCTGGCCCTTGGCTTGGACCATGTCGTCGTAGCCGCCCGGGTACAAAATGATGGCGTTGTAGTCGATGTCCGCGATGTGCGTGCAGACCTCGTTCAAGAAGCGGCGATCGTGCGAGATGGTGATGAGCACGCCGCGGTAGCTCTGCATGAACTTTTCCAGCCAGCGGATGCTGTCGATGTCCAAGTTGTTGGTCGGCTCGTCCAACAACAGCGCGTCGGGGTTGCCGAACAGCGCTTGGGCCAGCAAGACGCGCAGCTTGCGGCCGCCGGGGATCTCGCTCATCACCTTTTCGTGGTCGCTCTCGGGAATGCCGAGGCCGCTCAGCAGCTCCGCCGCGTCGGACTCGGCGGTGTAGCCGTTTTCTTCGGCGATATCGCCTTCCAGCTCACCCAGCCGCACGCCGTCGTCGTCGGACAGGTTGGCCTTGGCCAGCAAGAGCTCTTTCTCTTGCAACGTCTCCCAGAGCTTGGTGTTGCCCATGATGACGACGTCGAGCACACGCCACGACTCGAACGCGAACTGATCCTGCTTCAGCACGCTGGTGCGCTTGGGGCGCTGCACGGTGCCGGTGTCCGCCTCGATGTCGCCCGAGACGATCTTCAGGAAGGTGGACTTGCCCGCGCCGTTCGGGCCCGTCACGCCGTAGCGGCGCCCGGCGTTGAACGTGACCGTCACCTCCTGGAACAGCTTCTTCAGACCGTAGGCTTTGGTGACGTCTTGAACCTGAATCTGGGACATGGGCGCGCCGCTCTTAGCAGGTTATGGGTCAGAGCACCCGCGCCCTCAGCCTAACTCTACGTAGTCATTGGAATTTGTCCCAAACTGCGCCGCGGTTCAGCGGACGCTCACCCGCCGTTCGGCCCAGCTGACGCCGCCACGGTTGTCTCGCGCGACGAACCAGAGCGTCAGGGTCTGGCCGGAAGCGCGCTTGCGGGCGACCCAGCCGTTCTTGGGATCGTGCCCGACGCGCACCTCGTTTTCGAAGATGCCTTCGGTGGCGTAGTACTGAACCACCAGCTGCTCGTCGAAGTCGTGACCCAGCTCGTCCTTTCCGGACTCGAAGCTCTCGGGCGTGAGCACGGCCGCCAAGTGGTGTTTCTCCTTGTCGGGGCACAAGTCGTACAAGAAATCGTTGCGGTTGCAGAAGCCGACTTCTTTCACTTCGTCCGCCGGCCAGTCGACGCCGTCGAAGGTGATGCGGGCGATCACCGGGTTGAGGTTGCGGTCCGTCTCGCGCACCGTGACCCGCTTGATGCCGGCGATGAACTCGTCGAGCCCGAGATCGCGGCCGCTGCCGACTTCTTGGCAGCGGAACGGCAACCCGCCCGGGCCTTCGCCCAGCGAAAGGTCACCGGGGCACGCGACCGACACGACCCCGAGGTTGGCGCCGGTGCGTGCTTGCGCGGGCAACCCCGTGAGCACGTCCGCCGGAATCACGAGCTCGGGCGAGTCTGCTCCTTCGCCCATCGCGAACACGCTGCCGGCGGGGTCCGGGCTCTCGTTCAGCTTGGCGATGCAGCCTTCCAAGCTCGACTCTTCCGGATTGACGCAGCTGGCCCAGGCCCAGGTGACGGGCCGTTGCTGCGGGTCGAAGCTGAGGGAGCTCAGCTTCACCGTCTCGCCCGGGTGGGCATACGGCTGATCGACTTGCTCGGCCAGCACGCGGAAGGAGTCGACTTTGGCGCCCGGCTCGGGCGCTTCGTCGCAGCCCATCAGCAGCAGGGGAAGCAGGGACGCGATGCGGATGCTGAATGCTTTCATAGCTCACCTCGGATGCCGACAATCGGCAGGATCGGCAGACCGTGCGTGGCCTTGGTCTGCGAGTAGTCGAAGTTGTAACCAATGCTCTCGGTGTTTTGACGGTTGTAGGCGTTCTGCACGTCCAGGTAAGTGCTCAGCGCCCACGACCGAAACTTCCAGGTCTTGTCGACGCGCACGTCGAGCTGGTGGAAGGCGGGCAAGCGCTTGGAGTTGCGAGCCAGCGACGCGACGGGCGCGTAGGCGCCCGCGTCGTAGTCCACGGTGCCGCCGATGTTGGGGGTGTAGGGGCTGCCGGTCACGTAGCGGAAGCGCGCGCCGATCTGCCAACCGCGGCCCAGCTTGTAGCTGCCCACCATGGTGAGGTTGTGGGTCTGATCGTAATCGTAGCGGTAGTAGGCGTCGCCGGGTGCGTCTTTGCGCTCGGTGCGTGACAGCGTGTACGCCACCCAACCGAAGAAGCGACCGCCCGGCTTGAAGCGCAGCATCAGCTCGCTGCCGTAGGCGCGACCGGAGCCCAAATTGCGGTAGGTGAGGCCAGTGGCGGTGGTGTCGGCGCTGGGCGTCGCGATCACGATGTCGCGCAAGTCTTTGTAGAAGCCTTCCAGCGAAAGCTCCAGCGGCCGCGCCAGCTCTTGCTCGAAGCCCAGGCTGTAGTGGTACGCGCTTTCGCTCTTCACGCCGGCGTTGCCGAACGGCTTGATGGTCTCGTAGGCGTCGGCGGGCTGGTGAAACAAGCCGGCGCCACCTTTGAGAGTGGTGCGCGGGTAGCCCGCGTGAACGTCCCAACGAGCGCCCAGCCGAGGGTCGGCCGTCCAGCGCTTGCTGCCGGAGTCGAAGTCGCTGCGGACGCCCGGCATCAGCTTGAGGCCCGAGAAGGGCGTGAGCTCCAGCATCGCGTAGCCGCCAGGTCGAGCGAACATGGCCTTGCCGTGGATGTCGACCTTCGGCTTGCCGAAACCGGGTCCGGTGTCTTGGGTGCCCTCGAAGTCTGCGACCGGCAGGCGATAGCCGACCTCGAAATTGTCGAGCTGCACGTCGACGCCCGCGATGCCGGTGGCAAAGTCGTTCAGCTTGGCCCGCAGCTCCGAGCGCCCTTCCGTGTGCAGAGTGTGGCCGTCCAGAAACACGTCACCGAGCGCCACGCGCTGGGCGTCGCGACCGATGGCCAGAGTGGTGGTCCAACGCAAATCAGTGGTCGGGCGGCTGTCGAGTCGGGCTTGCACGCGCCAAAAGCCGGTGTGCAGCGCGGCGGCGCCGCCGATCATGGGATCGCCCGAATCCGGGGAGTTTAGGCTCAGCTTCATGCGGTCGTCGGAGCCGAAGGCGAACAGGCTGACCTTGGTGTCGCGCGTGAGATCGTGCTCGATCATCGCTTGATAGTCGTAATACACGGGGGCCACCGAAACGCCGACGCCGCTGGCGCGCAGTGTGGGTCCGAGCCAGGCGTCGAGCCACGAGCGCCGACCGCCCAACATGAAGCGCGTCGACTTGTTGATCGGGCCTTCGACGATCAGGCGCGCGTCGACCAGGTCCACCTGCAACAGACCGCCCAGCCTGTCTTTGCGGGGCGAGCGCACGCCGACGTCGACGATGCCGCCGGTGGCGCGGCCGAACTGCGGCCCGAAGTTTCCGGGATAGAAGTCGATGCGCTCGAGCATCTCGCTCGGCACCACCGACGATAACCCGCCGAAGTGATAGACGATCGGTACGTTCGTGCCGTTGATGAAGACCTGCGTGTCGCGCGGGGAAGAACCGCGCACGATCAACAAGCCGTCGAACGCACCCACGCGGGCGACGCCGGGCATGTTTTGGACGGAGCGCAGCGCGTCGCCGTTGGTGCCGGGAATTTTGCTGATTTCCTCGGCGGCCAGGGTGCGCTGCGTCGGCTCGCGTGGGGGGCGTTCGCCCTCGACTTCGATGTCGAGCGCGTCGCCGGCGGCGGCCGCGGCGGGGGACGCGCTGACGGCGGGCGCGGGAGCTACGGGAGCGGTTGGCGCAAGCGCGGGAGCCGCGGCGGGGGCCGTGGGGGCGGGTGCCTCGAACTGGAACCGGAACGGGATCTTGGAAGGCACGGCGGTGCCGTCGCGTTGGGCCGGCTCGAAGGTGAGCTCTTTGGCGGCCGCGATGGCGGCTTGGTCGAAGTCGTCACCAGCCGACGCTTGCACGGAGACGTCCGTGACTTTGCCGGTCTCGTCGAGCGTGAGCACGAGCGCGACCGTCGCGCTTTCGTGGCTGGCCAGCCTGCTGGGTGGGTACACGGGCTGAGTAGCGCGCGTCAGCTTGGGGGGCGTGAGCGTGTGCTCACTGGGGGGAGCGGCGGCGTCTTGCGCGTACGCGGCTTGCGTCGCCAACAGTGCCAACGCGGTGATGGTGATGAACCGTAGTCGTTGCATTCAGTTGCCTCGTGTTGCGAGCCCTCAGCAAGCGGCGCGCCAACACCCGGTGGGCTCCGCGCCGTCGTTCCGCTTTAGAGAGCGAAGCCGCGCACGGCTCCGCGGCGTCGGCGGAGCGGCGCTAGGAGGGCCGGACGCCTGTCGACTCGAGGCCGGACACTTGTCCTCCGGCAGGCCCGGAGCCGCGGACAGTTACGGGGATTTGCCCCAAATCCGCGGGTTTTTAGCGGACGCGGCCCTTGGCACGCCCCGTGCTGAAGGGGCGGCAAGGAGACCCTGAAGTCATGAACATCGTCGAACGTTCCAAGCTGATTTTGCTCGAGGTCGGAGCCGCCCCGATCATGTACCTGATGCTCGCGCTGAGCGTGGTCAGCGTCGCCATCATGGTCGAGCGCGCCTTCTTCTTCTATCGAGTCCGCGAGAACCTGCAGCGCTTGGCCAGCGCGCTCGGTAGCGCGTTGGATCGCGACGATACCGCCGCTGCGCAGCAGCTGGTCGCGTCTTCGCGCTCGGCCGAGGCCGCCATCGTGGCCGCCGGTCTGTCACGCCTCGAACAGGGCGCGGCGGCGGTCGAAGAGGCCATGTCGGGAGCGAGCGCGGTGCAGCGCATGCGCCTGGAGCGTCGCTTGGGGTTTCTGGGCACGCTCGGCTCCAACGCGCCGTTCGTGGGCCTGCTCGGCACCGTGATCGGTATCGTGCAAGCCTTCGATCAGCTGCAGTCAGCCGGCGCCGCCAACGGCAGCGGCGGGGCCATGAACGGCGTGATGGGCGCCATCGCCGAGGCGTTGGTGGCGACCGCCATCGGCTTGGTCGTGGCGATCCCGGCGGTGGCGGCGTTCAACGCTTTTCAGCGCAAAATCAAGGGCATTCTGGGCAACGCGGAAGCCCTGCGGCACATCGTTCTGTCGTACGTGAAGGCCTTGCCGCGCGTGCCCGGTCGCGCTTCGGCCAAGGCGCAAGCCAGCGAAGACTCTCAGGTCGTTCCGTTCGAGCAGCTACGGGCCGGCGCGCACTGACGCGCAGAGCGGAAGACAAGGAGAGCTCACATGGCCAGCATTCAAAACACCGACGACGAAATCACCGGCATCAACGTCACTCCGCTCGTCGACGTCACGCTCGTGCTCTTGATCATCTTCATGGTCACGGCCAAGCTGATCGCCGGGCAAGGCATCCCGCTCGACTTGCCGAAGGCCAAGACGGCGGGCGCTACCCAGACCGTGCTGAACGTCGCCATCGACGCTCAGGGCGCCATCCGCGCGAACGGCGAACGCATCGCGAACGACGCCGAGCTCCGCCGCCGCGCCGGCCAGGCGCTGAAAGACAACCCCGAGCTCCGCACGGTCATTTCGGCCTCTGCCAGTGCCAGCCACGGCAACGTGATGCACGTGCTCGACACGGTGCGTGACGCCGGCATCAGTCGGGTCGCCTTCGCCGCCGACAAGCTGCCCACGACGCCCTGAAGGAGCCGACATGTCCTCTGAAGCCGTTGCTACCCCCGTAACTCAGCTCGTCACCGAGCTGTTCGACGAGAGCGCGCCGCGCCGCGCTTGGACGCTCCTTGGTTGGGGCGTGGCGGTCGGAGCCCACCTGCTCGCCGCGTCGCTGGCCCTGACCGAAGAGCGCGCGGTGCCGCGAGCGCAGCCCCCGCTCGAGGTCGAGCTCGCCCCGCCCGAGCCCAAGGCTCCCCCGCCGCCGCCGCCGGTCGCGTTGCCGTTGCCACCCGAGCCACGTCTGACAGAGCACGTTCCGGTCGCCAAAGCCGCGGCGGCTGCTCCCGAGCCGGCTCGCGTGGGCGCGCTCGTCACCGCCAAGGCTGACACGCTGCCGTCACCCAAAGCCGACGAGCCGGTCGACTTCACCAACGACCCCGGCGCGCTCGGCTTCGGCTCGGGCGTGGTGGCCATCGGCGGCAAGGCAGAGGTCGGCGTTGCGCACGCCTTGCCCGGGCCGCGCGCTTCGACCGGTACGGGCGGGCTGGCCCCGCACGCCACCGGCGAAGCGCTGACGCCCGCCGCGGATCTGAGCCAAAAACCCAGCCTGGGCGAGAGTGACCCGTGTCGCGGCTACTTTCCCGCGGGCGCCAGCGACGACGTCGCCAACGCGACGGTGCTGGTCACCATCGGCAAGAGCGGCGCGGTCTCGAGCGTCCAGCTGCTGGCCGAGTCACCCCCCAAACAGGGGTTCGGCGCCGCGGCCAAGACCTGCATGGCCAGCAAACGCTTTACCCCGGGGCTCGACCGCGATGGCAACAGGGCCGCAACCGCGATCCGCGTCAACATCCGCTTCGTCCGCTAGCGGCGGTATCTTTGGGGGCGAAACGCTGCTGGCGGGCGGCTTGTCGTCGTCGGGAAGCGCCGTGTTATCGTCGCCGGCGATCACGATGGCAGGCTCCCCGTCCACCCCCGCCCGGCGCTCCAGCGAGAGCAGCGGACGCATGGCTGGCGAGTACCGGCTCTTGCGCAAGTTGGGTGAGGGCGGCTTCGGCGCCGTGTACGAGGCGGAGCACCCGCTGCTCAAGCGCCGCGCCGCCGTCAAGGTGCTGCACCGCGTGGCCGACAAGGACTCGGACGCGGTGCTGCGCTTCATTTCAGAAGCCCAAGCCGTCAACCAGATCCGCAATCGCCACATCATCGACGTGTTCTCGTTCGGTCAGCTCACCGACGGTCGCCACTTCTACGTGATGGATCTGCTCGACGGCGAGCCGCTCGATCGTTGGCTCAAGCACGAGGGGCGGCTGGAGTTCGCGACGGCGTTGCAGCTGTTGACGCCCATCGCCGACGCCCTGGACCTGGCGCACCACGCCGGCATCGTGCACCGTGATTTGAAGCCGCAGAACATCTTCTTGGCTTGGGATCCGAACGGCGACACCGTGCCCAAGCTGCTCGATTTCGGCATGGCCAAGCTGCTGGGCGAGTCGCCGGTTCACACCGTGAGCGGCACCCCGATCGGCACGCCACTCTACATGTCGCCGGAGCAGGCCCGCGGCGAGAAGGTCGACCATCG
>JBEQSW010000515.1:0-4657 GCA_040348565.1 Myxococcales bacterium
CGCGAAGAGCAGCTGAAAGCTCGACAAGCCGATCTCGAGTTCCTGACGGAAGCGGGCGAGCTGCTTGGCTCGTCGCTAGACTACCGGTCGACCCTGACGCGGCTGACGCGCCTGCTCGTGCCCCGGCTCGCTGATTTCTGCATCGTACAGCTCGACGGTACGCCTGCCGACGAGGTGCCCATCCTGGACGTCGACGCGGAGAGAGCGGTGCTGATTCGCGACCTCCTCAAGACCTTTCCGCTCCAGGACGGGCAACAGAGTCACGCCGAGGTCGTGCGTACTGGCAAACCGCTGCTCGTCGAAGAAGCCCCAGACGGCTTCTTGGAAGCCATCGCGCGCACGCCGGAGCATCTGGCGAAGTTACGTGCTCTGCGCGCCAAATCCTGGATGGTCTTACCGCTCAAGATCAAGACCAGCTCGTTCGGCACCCTGACCTTGGTGATGAGCGAATCGGGGCGGCGCTACAACTCCGCTGACTTGCTGCTCGCGCAAGATCTGGCGCGGAGGGCGGCCGCCGCAATCGACAACGCGCGGCTCTACGATCTTTCGAGAGAGGAACGAGCGCGCGCGGGATCTGCCGCGCGTGCGAAGGACGAGTTCGTCGCCGTGGTTTCCCATGAGCTGCGCACTCCTCTCAACGTGATCATCGGCTGGGTTCGGCTGCTCCGAAGCGCGTCCTTGTCGGAGAAGACGAAGGCGGATGCCCTCGCCGTCATCGAACGCAACGCCAACGCTCAGAGCCAGCTGGTCGCCGACCTCCTCGACATCAGTCGCGCCATCACCGGCAGCATTCGCCTCGAGCCCGCCCAGATCGACCTCGGCAACGTCGTCAACCTCGTCGTCGAGGACGCCCGCTTCGCCCTCGAAGCCAAGCGGCTGCAGCTGCACACCGACATCGCCTCCGAGGGTACGGTGATGCGAGGCGACGGCGAGCGTTTGAAGCAGGTGGTTTGGAATTTGCTGCTCAACGCCATCAAGTTCACGCCCAAGGGCGGGAAAATCACGATTCGGCTGAGCCGAGTCGAATCCGATCTCGAGCTGACCGTGACCGATACGGGGGTAGGGATAGCCCCCGAGTTTCTGCCCCACGTGTTCGACAGCTTCAGGCAATCCGATTCGCGGTCGACCCGCACGCACGGTGGTCTGGGAATCGGCCTATCGATCGTGAAGCACCTCGTCGACCTTCACGCCGGCAGCATCGACGCCTACAGCGAGGGTCGCGGGAAGGGCGCCTCGTTCGTCGTCCGGCTGCCGATCAGCGCGGTCATCTCGACGACGGTGGGCATCGGTCGGGTTCCCGCGACTACGCCTCAGAGGCAAGAGCTTGCACGCCCTGAGGCCTTGGCGGGCAGGACGATCTTGGTCGTCGATGACGAACCGGACGCTCGCGAGCTCCTGCGAATCGTCTTGGAGTCCTGCGGCGTGACCGTGTTCGACGCCGCCAACGTGCCCGCCGCCATGGCGGTGCTCGAAAGCGAACGAGTCGATCTGCTGGTCTCCGACATCGGAATGCCCGAGGAAGACGGCTTTTCGCTCATCCGACGCCTGCGCGCGCTGCCGAACCCGACCACCGCGGCTATCCCGGCCGTTGCGCTCACTGCGTTTGCTCGTAACGAAGACCGAACGCGCACATTGCTCGAAGGCTTCAACCTGCACATGGCCAAACCCGTCGAGCCGGCGGAGCTCCTGCTGGCCTTGGCTGATCTAGCGGGCAGTCGTGTGGGCGAGCCCGGTTGAGTGGCGACCTTGAACCCGTCAGGTCGCAGCCGGCGCGCTAGCCGGAGCCGCGTCCAGCACTTCGCGTGCCTTGCGCAGTAGGGCGTTGGGGGTGACTGGCTTCTGCAGAAAGGCGACGTCCGCCGCCAGTACGCCCTGGTGCACGACCGCGTTGTCGGTATAGCCCGACATGAACAGCACCTTCATGTCGGGGCGCACGGGTTGGAGGCGCTTGGCCAGTTGTTGGCCATTCATGCGAGGCATCACCACGTCGGTCAAGAGTAGGTGGATCTTACCCGAGTGCTGCTCGGAAATGAGGAACGCTTCTCCCCCGTTCTGTGCGTCCAACACGTCATAGCCGTGCCGTCGCAGGAGGAGACAAAGCATGTCGCGCACTTGCTCGTCGTCTTCGACCAGCAGGATCGTTTCGTTTCCGGTCAGGGTCGGTGGCACGGTCGCGGTCGCGGTCGCGGTTGCCGACCTCGCCGTGCCCTGGACTTGCGGAAAGTACACCTTGAAGGTCGTGCCGTGGCCGGGCTCGCTGTACACCCAAATGTGCCCGTGGCTCTGCTTGACGATGCCGAAGACGGTAGACAGACCGAGCCCGGTACCTTTGCCGGTTCCCTTGGTGGTGAAGAACGGCTCGAAGATGTGCTCGCGAACGGCCGCGGTCATGCCCATGCCCGTGTCCGTGATCGCGAGCATCATGTAGCTGCCAGCGGAAACCTCGGAGTGGGTCGCGACGTAGGCCGCGTCGAGCACGACGCTACCTACCTCGATGGTCAGCTTGCCGCCGCTCGGCATGGCGTCGCGCGCGTTGACGACCAGGTTCATGACAATCTGTTCGATTTGCGTGGGATCGGCTTCGATACTCCCTGGCATTTCATCGGCGAACAGCGCGAGGTCGACGCCCTCGCCGAGCAACCGTCGCAACATCTTTTCCATCCCCAGCACGAGCTGACACAGGTCGAGTTTACGCGGCTCCAGCATCTGCCGGCGACTGAAGGCCAAGAGTTGTCGAACCAGATCGGTCGCGCGTTCCCCGGCGCGATGAACCTGCTCGATGTCCGCGCGAAGCGGGTCGTTTTCGCTGAGCTGCTCGTGAATGAAGATGGAATAGGTGAGCACCACCGACAAGAGATTGTTGAAGTCGTGGGCGACGCCGGCCGCCAGCTGCCCGATCGCTTCCATCTTCTGCGCCTGTCGCAGCTGTGACTCGAGCTCGCGCCGTTCGGTAATGTCAGTCTGAACTCCCACGAAGTGCAGCAGGTTGCCATCGGCGTCGAGCACGGGAGAGATGGTGAGGCTGTTCCAGAACCTCGTCCCGTCCTTGCGATAGTTGAGTAGCTCCGTGGTGCACTCACGCCCCTCGGCGATTGCGGCGCGAATCCTGGCGATTGCGGCGGGGTCGGTCTCCGGGCCCTGCAAAAACCGGCAACTTTTCCCGATCACTTCCTCCGCGCCGTAGCCGGTCAATTCGGTGAAGCTAGGGCTGGCGTAGATGATGGGGTTGCCAGGCGCGTGCGGGTCGGTGATCAAGATGCCTTGCGAAACGGCGCGGATGGCGCGATCTCTCAAGACGAGCTCCGCTTGCTCCTGTTGCAGCGTTCGATTCGCTTCCTCTAGCTGCAGCGACTTCTCTTCTAGCTTTCGGATCAGGGTTTCGTTGTACAGGGCTTGCGTTGCCTGCGCTTCTGCACCGTCCGTGTTGGGACGCTTCGGCGGGCTCTCCTGCACGCGGGCGAGCACCTCTTGAACGCGCCGCATGAAGTCCTCCGGCTCGGAGGGCTTGAGGATGAATGCGTCGGCCCCCAGCGAGAAGGCGAGCCGCTCGTCCTCGGCCTCGGTATACGTGGCCGTATAAACGATGAAGGGAATGGAGCTGAGCCGCGCATCGGACTTCCAATGGCGCAGCAGCGTGTAGCCATCCATGACGGGCATCAGCAGGTCCGAAATCAAGAGCGCTGGCGGTGCGCGACGCGCTTTGACCAGCGCCTCCGCACCGTGCCGCGCCGAGACGACGTCGAAGCCGTTACCTTGAAGTAAGCTCTGCAGGTAGTAGAGATTTTGCGGATTGTCCTCGACGATCAAGACTTGCTTCATAGGGGACTCTCGCCCGCGGAGACGCGGACTTGCTCGATCTCGCGAATGAAGGTCTCCGGATCTATCGGCTTTTCGATGTAGCCGTTGCAACCTGCCGCAATCGACTTTTCGCGATCACCGACCATTGCGTAAGACGTTACGGCAATGATGGGCACGTTGCGCAGAGAATCCAGCTCACGCAGCCGGCGCGCGACGTCGTACCCGTCCATACCGGGGAGCTGAATGTCCAGAAGAATCACGTCCGGAACGAAATCAGCGAGCACCTCGAGCGCGGCTCGGCCGTGGGCGACGGCGATGACTTCATAGCCGTGCTGCTTCAGCAAGAACGACGCCAAGTAGCGGTTCTGCTCGTTGTCTTCGATGAGCAATGCGGTGCGAGTCATGACTCGTGGTTTCTCAGCGGAAGGGTAACGCTGAACGTGCTGCCTATGGACCACTCGCTCGCTACGTCTATGTCTCCACCGAGCAGCCGCGCCAGTCGGCGGCAGATCACGAGCCCGAGCCCGGTGCCCTCATGCTGCCGGGCCAAACCCGTGTCGATCTGACTGAACGGCTGGAATAGCTTGGACAGGTGTTCCGGCTTCAGGCCCGAGCCAGTGTCGGTGATGTTGACCCGAACCCCGGGCGTGCGGTGGGGGCCCCAAGCCTGCACGCGCTCTGCAGAAACGCTAATAGTGCCCCGCTCGGTGAACTTGATGGCGTTGTTGAGCAAGTTGAGGATGATCTGCTCGAGCCGACGGCGATCACTCGACATGTTGCCCAGGTCGCTCGTGACCGCCAACTCCAGCGCTAGCCCCCTCTTTTGAGCCAGCGGTGTAACCGAAGCTACCACCCTTTC
>JBEQSW010000559.1:0-8367 GCA_040348565.1 Myxococcales bacterium
GGCGAACCACTTCGAGAGGAAGATGCGGAGGCCGATGCCAACGTCGAAAGCTAGCTTGGGCTTGTATTCGAAGTTGCGGTTGTCCGGGTCGATGACCGCGATGGGGCGGGTGCTGAGGGCACCGACACCACCGAGCACGTAGGCGTCGTACTCGAAGATGAAGTCGCCGAACCCGGCGAACTTGCCGTAGGCAAAGACGTAGTTGAAATCGAGCGAGGCGCCCCACTGGTACTCGTTCAGCGGCACGGCTACGCGCGCGGCGCGACGAACCTGGCCGTTGAACTTACTGTCCGTGTTGAACGGGCTGTAATAACGGAAGTTGGCACCAATACCGAGCACGTTGGTGATGTAGTAATTGATCCCGATGCCGGGGCCCTTGTGCTGGACGAACTGATCGTTCAGCGACGTGGCGTTCCACCAGGGATTGAACTCCACGCGGCGCGCGCGCATCACGTAGAGCTGCTGCACGGCGTAGATGCTCTCCTTGATGGGGCGAGCCGCCTCCTTCTTCATATCGAGGACGGGGCAAGCCGCCGGATCGATCTTACAGATGTCGCCGACGCCTTCGCCTTCGGCTCCTAGATCACCTTCGCCAGCGGCGGCGTCACCTTCGCCTTTGGCCGAGGCATCGCCTCCAGCCTTGGCGTCAGCTCCTTCAGCATCGGCGTCGATGGTCGCCCCGGCTTCCGCCTTGGCGCCTACTTTCACTTGGGCGAACCCGGTGGCCGGGATCACGCCGAGGGCCGCTATGAGGAGCCCGATGCAACTTTTCTTCATCGATGCCTCTTACGCTTCCCCTTCGACGTCCGTTGTCGTAAATGCCGAGAACTATTGGGAATTTCCGCCAATCGGAAACGCCGGGGGACTATATCACGCCAAATTTCAGACGATCAACAAGCAAAAAATTACAGTACTAGGCGACCCGCCTAATTAGCTTCCGCCTGCTCGCGGCCGAGCAGCGCTTCAACGAAGTCCTCGGGGGAGAACTCATGCAGATCGTCAGGACGCTCACCCAGGCCGACATAGCGGACTGGAACGCGAAGTCCATTGGCGACGCCCAACACGACTCCCCCTTTAGCCGTACCGTCGAGCTTTGTCAGCACGATACCGGTCAGAGGAAGCGCCTCTTTGAATTCTTTTGCTTGAGCGAAGGCGTTTTGGCCATTCGTCGAGTCGACGACCAGCAAGATTTCGTGCGGAGCGCCGGGTAGGGCCTTCTCCGCCGTCTTGGCGATCTTCTTCATCTCGCTCATCAGATTCGACTTGGTGTGGAGGCGACCGGCGGTGTCGGCCAAAACCACATCGGCGCCAACTTCTTGGGCCTTCTTGATCGCGTCGAACACGACACTGCCAGGGTCGGCTCCGTCTTTCCCGCGCACGACCTCGCAGCCGACGCGCTCGCCCCAAACGACGAGCTGCTGCACTGCGGCGGCGCGGAACGTGTCTCCGGCGGCCAAGACGCACTTCTTGCCAGAGGCGTTCAGCTTGGTCGCAAGCTTGCCGATGGTGGTCGTCTTGCCAGCGCCGTTGACGCCGACCATCAACACCACGGTGGGCTTGGCGCTCAGCTCCAGGGCGCCCGAAGCCGAAGCCTCGAGCATTCTGAGGCATTCGGCCCGCAGCTCGCTCCAGACCAGCTCGGGATCAGTCAGCTCACCCTTGGCGAGCGTGGCTTTGACGTGAGCCAAGAGCGCGCTGGTCGTCTCGACGCCGACGTCGGACGTGAGGAGCACGTCTTCGATTTGTGCAGCAAGATCGGCGCTGAGCTCCTTCTTGCCGACGAACAGGGCACGCAACCGGCCAAAGAAGCCTTCGGCTTCGCGAGATTTGGCGAGGCCGCGCCGTAAGCCGCTGACGTCACGGGGCTTCGGCGGCGCAGAAGGACGCTCCGGCGCCTTGGCAGCGGCGGCGGGTGCTTCGCGCCGTGAAGGCGGGGCCGGGCGCGTGGAGGGACGAGCACCGACATCGGCCACGGGTGCCGCTTCGTCAGTTGCAGCGGCTTCGGGCGTGCGCGGTTTGACGGCTTCCGCTCGCGCCGGCGCAGGCGCGCGCTCCGACTTCTGCTTCGAAGGGGCCGGCTGCTCGCGTGGCGGCAGCGAAGGCTCCTCCTTTTTACGAGAGAAGAAGAGGAAGTACGCTCCGACCGCGAGGGCCAGCGCTAGTAGGACGTAGATGAATTCCATTCCGCGCGTACTGCTGAGGGCCCGCGACTATAGGGAGCCGCGCTCCATTCAGTCAATGCCTCGTTCTCGCGTAGTTTTAGGATCGTCCGCCACCCCGCTGGCCTGCTCGCTCGCGGCATCGGGGGGGACGGGCCCGAAGGCGAGGCGCTCCAGCCCGCGGGCCCAGCGTTCGACATCGGGTTCGGCCTCGAGCGAGGCGGTGGCGGCAATCTCGGCGGGGGTGGGCTCGGCGGTCGGCCGCAGCCACGGCTTGCCCCGGCGTTCGGCCCAGCGGACGAGCCGCTCCATCAGCGCACGGCGCCGCGAGATCAGTGAAAGCTCGATGACGCCCGGCACGGGGAGCGGAGCCGTGAGTGTGGCGTGAAAGGGCGCGCTCACCTCGACCAGGGTACCCGCTGGAAAGGTTGCGCTCTCGACGCGAAAGGAGCCGTCGGTAGCGGTACGAACCTGCAGCAGGACCGGTCGAGTCGGCCCCGGGCCGATGAAGCTGACCGCGGCGGGCGAAATGCAGGTTCCGTCATGCGCGTCGCGCACATGGCCTTGATAGCCGCCACCGGCGCCAAAGGTTTCCAGCACCTCGACGCTGGCCCGGACTTTGGGCGGCTCGGCGGGCGCGAGCGGCCGGGGGCGAGGAGGCCGACGCCAGCCGAACACGACCGCCAGCGCGGCGAGGGCCGCCGCGGCGATCCAAAATGCGTAGCGCGCGTAGCCAGGCCTCGCGGCCAGCACCCGTAGCTCGAGCGGGGGCCCTGCCAGCCAACCCGCGCTCCCGCCGACGAATTCGAGGGTGAGGGTGCTCCCCAACAAGGTTGCGGGCGCCGCGGGGACGCTCAGCGTGGCTGCGCCATTGTTGACTCGCGCCGCCGCCACGCTGCGACCGCGACTGCGAGCCTCCACGACCCCCGAGGTCGCGGGGCCGAGCGCGGACGCTGCGTGAAGCTGCAAAGCCGCGCCCGGCTCGACTCCGATATCGAGGCCGCCCTCGATGCTCAACACCACGGTTGCGTTGCGCATGATGGCGCTGCTCACTTGCGCCAGCTCGTCACCTTCGTGCGTGCGCAGGCGGCCGACCAAGCGTGCGGGGCCGGGGCGCCCGAAGCTGGAGGAAACGAGGGACAGGCGATGTATCTCGCCCAAGCCGTCGAGGGCGGCCCGAGCGAGCTCTTGCTCCCCGCCGTCGGCGACCATCGACAGCACGAGCTCGGCGGCTGCCGGCGGGGTCGCGCCGCTGCGCGCGCGCGCGACGAGCCCCAGCTCTTGCACGGGTTGATCGAGCGATAGCGCCGTCACCGGCGGGTCGAAGCCGATCTCGAAGAACGTGGCCACGCCTTCCGGCAACCGCACCAGCTTGGTGGCTCGCTCCAGATAGCCGCGCGCGTCTTGAAAGCTGAGCTCTACCGTGCCCGATGCCATGCCGGTCACGGTGATGCACACGCGTCCGGATTTGTCGGTGGTGAGCAGTAGCTCGCCGCCCGCTTCGCCGCGCGGGTCGCCGCAGCGGTGAAGGGTTGCCGCGCTGCTCGCCGACATGGTGCGAATGCGGATTTCCGAGTCCGGTAGCGGCCGCCCGACCTCGTCGCCGAGCGTGGCACGCACCTCGAAGCTGTCTCCCGTCGCGCGCGCTTCGGTCACGATCGACGCTTTGCCGGAGACCTTGAGCGTCGGTCCCGTAGCGTCCGCGGCCGCCGAGCCGGCGCCCAGGAAAAGCGATGCGCACAAGATGGCCGCGACGCCGACACGCCTTCCGCCGGCCGCGGCCAGCAGGCCCGAGCCAGAGTGGAGTCGGTTGCGCTCATTGCACCACATCGGCGCGGGCAGAGTAGCAGATAACCGCCAGCGAACGTTTGAACAGCGTCGCCCCTGGCGCCGTCCAACGAAGCACCACCTGCCCATGATATCGTGCCGTCCGATGTTGCCCTCCCGAGCGATGCGGGCGTTGTCGGTGTTGGTGTTTCTGGGGACGCTGTTCGTGTCTTCGGTGGCGTCGGCGCAAACCAACGACGTGGAGCGGTTGATTTACAACTTGGCGAACAGCGAAGACTTTCGCGTTCGCACTCAAGCCGCGCTCGCTCTCGGCGCCTCCAAGACCGAGCGCGCAGTAACTCCGCTGTGCTCGGCGTTGGCCGACCTGAACACGACCGTGCGTGCGGCCTCGGCGGCGGCGTTGGGGCGGCTGGGCTTGCACGCCGGACAAGCTTGTCTGGAAAAACGCTTGGAGGTGGAGCCGAGCGACGTGGTCAAGGCGACCATTCAGAAGGCGCTCGAAGTGATCAAGAACGGCGGCGCCGGCGGTGCCGAGCCCCTCTTCGCTACCGACACCAAGTACTACATCGCGATTGGCAAGACCTCCGACAAGACGGGTCGCAAGTCCGACGAGGTCGACGGCATCGTCCGGGCCGCCATGATGTCCAAGGTGGGGCAGACGGCGGGCTTCTTGGC
This sequence comes from Myxococcales bacterium, assembly GCA_040348565.1. GTDB lineage: Bacteria > Myxococcota_A > Polyangia > Polyangiales > Polyangiaceae > PMG-095. The sequence goes on from JBEQSW010000559.1 coordinate 4,623, forward strand.
GGCGCCTCCCGGTGAAACAGCGGAGCAGGCGAAGAAGCGCCTGCAAGCGCACGCTGGCGTGAAGGGCTATTTTCTCTCCCCCGTCATCACCGCCGAGTACATCGAGGACACCTTGAAGGTGAAAATCGACGTGGCCATGGCGACCTACCCGGACAAGGACGTATTCGGGCAATTCTCGTTCTTTTTGAAGGAGGGTGGGGTGTCACCGGGCAGCACGGCCGAGGAAAACGACCTGATTCGGACGGTGGCGGAGCGGGCGGTGGAAAAGTTCGCCGGGGTCGCCGCCAGTCGTTAAGCACTTGCTAAGCACTTAACGAGGCCGACAAAACCGCCCGGTTCGGACAGCGTTCTTGCTCGTGTGCCTGCTACACCCCTAAGCTTGTCAGGCTGCGCGCGACCTTTCCTGGGTCGGGCCTAGTAGGAGAAGGTTGATATGCCCGAAGCGGCATCGATGTCTGCGCCCCCGACCGGCCGCCACCAGCGCCGGCTCAAAAACTACCTGCTGGATGCACACTTCCAGCTCAAGTACAGCGCCTACCTGGTCGGCATTGCGGTGCTGTTCAGCGTTTGCCTCGGCACGCTGTTGTGGCGCACGAGCTTGGCGGTGATCGCGCAGAGCGCCCAAACGGTGCAGCAAGGCGAGCAGGTCGTCGGCCGTGGCCGCGAGGTCGTGGAGGAGAGCCGCAAGGTCAGCGAAGTCGTGAAGATGAACATCGTGAAGGACCCGATCTACAGCGACAATCCGGCGCTGCTCGAGGCCTTCAAGGGTGACGCGGACAAGCAAGACGAGCGGCTGAAGAGTCAGCAGGCGGCACTGGAGCAGCAGGCGGCCGGTCTCAAGCTGCAAGCGGCTGCCATCGGCACTCAGCAACGCACCATGCTCGTTACGCTCACCACCGCGCTCACGCTGTTGTGCGTGCTGATCGGTTTCGCGGGCATCCTGGTGACGCACAAGGTCGCGGGCCCCATCTTCAAGATGAAGCGGCAGATTCGCGAAGTAGGCGAGGGCCACCTACGCATCCCCAACAAGCTTCGTCGAGGCGACGAGCTGGTCGATTTCTTCGAAGCCTTCGAGACCATGGTCATCAACCTGCGCTCACGCCAACAAGGCGAAATCGACAAGCTCGAGCAAGCCATCAAAACCCTCGAGCCGAAAGCCGAGCCCGGCGAGCTAGACCCGCTCTACCAGCTCCGCCAAGAGATGAAGGACGCTCTCAACACGTGAAGGGGTGAGGGGTGAGGGGGTAGGGGTGAGTCGGCAGAGGGACGAGGGACGAGAAGGGCGCCGCCGCCCAGCGTCGTCGTCCCGGGCAGCGTCGTGGTCCCGAATCAGTTCCGTCGCGCAGCCCATCGTCGTCGCGCCGCCCATCGTCTTTCTCCGAAGAGTTGCTGCACGCGAGCCGTACCGACCTTGCCTAGCGCTTCTTCGCCACGTCTGCTGAACGGAGCCGCGAGCGCGCCCGCGCGCGAGTTGGATCGAGGTCACCCGACCTTGGCGAGGGCAGATTCCGTCTCGTCGCACAGGGCGGTTGGTCGATGAGCTGCGGAACCCGATCCGTAGCGGCCTTCGGGGCCTCGATCGCCCCGTTTGCTGAACGAAGCCACGAGCGCGCTCGCGCGCGAGTTGAATCGAGGTCACCCGACTTTGGCGAGGGCAGATCACGATCGAAACAGAAGACCGGAGTGAACAAAACTCGGCGAGGCCGAGCGCCCGCTTGGGTTCAGGTCGCACTGGTCGCCGAGCGCTACCAGTCACCCATGGCAATGAAAACCAAGCTGCGGCCAGCGTGGTCTTCGGGGTCAAAACGCTGCTTCAACGTATTCGATGACTGGTCCAGCCTCCCCGAAGACCACGCTGGCCGCGTCGTAGCGCAGGCGTTTGACGGAGGCGTCGTGCTGGTAGCGGCGTTGCCAGAGACGCATTCCGGCGAGGCGGATGCGGTAGCGCTTCTTGCCGTTGATGCTGCCGAAGCCGCTCGTCCACGCCCCCGAGCCGCGCGAGCGTACTTCCACCACGACTACCAGGTCGCCCCGGCGCGCGACCACGTCGAGCTCGAGGTAGGAGAGCCGCAGGTTCGTCGCGACGATTCGATAGCCGCGTTCCAATAAAAAACGGGCGACGGCCTGTTCGGCACGACGCCCGTCCTTCGCGCGGCTGGAGCTACTTGGTGCCGCACTCGGCCGGCGGGTTGGCCCCGTCGCAGCCGCAGGCTTTGGGGTTGTCGAGGCAGGTCTCGACCGTGGAGGCGTTGGGATCGTACTTCGAGCCGGCGCGGATGCAGTAGGAGCCGGCGAGCTGCTGGGAGCCCGTGGTGATCTTGAGGTTGGCGACCAGAGGTTCGCACTGGAAGCCTTCGGGGCACTCGCAGTACCTGGCGTTCTTGTCCGGGCCATCGCAGCGACACGAGCAGTAAACTGCCTTGTCGGTCTGGCGGGTGCGCAGTTGCGGCTTCACTTCGACATTGATGTTGTCGGCGCTGTTGCGGTCCGTCCGGTTGACGGCGGTGCCGGGGATGGAGCACTGCGGCTTCCAGTCCGGGTTCGGCGTCGCGTTGGTGGGCGGATCGGTATACGGTGCGCCCGCGGACGCGGGCTGACCCAGGCGACAGCTGACGCGGCCTTGAAAGTGGTTCACCAGGCAGAGGCGCGTCTCGCACTGGAAAGAACGACTTTCGACGTTCGTTTCCGTGACCTGGAAGCCGTTGAAATTCTGCTGGTATTCGTCCTCGGGGGTGCAGGGATCACCCACGCCACCGGGGGTGCAACCGAGAGCTGCCAAACCCAAGAGCAACGCCACGGACCAGGAACCAGCACTCAGCAATCTTGTCATCCTTGCTCGCTAACCTTGTGTGCTTTTGCGTGGGGAGCGTTAGGCTTCCGGCAGTCGCCCGCTGACCGGCGCGTACGCTAATCGAGCGCGCGGAATTCCGTCAACGCGAAACAAGCTCTGGCTCTGCATTCGCTCGCGATCGGCCATTGCTCTGAGGAAAGTTCTCACGTCGCTGCTCAGTTAGTCGCTCGAGCCGACCGAGGTGAGCGCCTCGAGCAGTGGGAAGGTCGACGGACGGGAAGAAAACAAGACCGGCTCCTGCCCAAGCATGAGGTGGGGCTCCGTTTCCGAGGGATGCCCGCGCGATCACGACGTGCGACGGCCCGTTTCGATTCAAGTTGGCGGAGCATGCTCCGCGGCGCGAATTTTATGGCCCTGCACCAAACGCCTCAATAACCGTGCCCGAGTTTCAACGACGCTTGACAACGGCTTCCGCCGCTATCTAACATGCCGCAGCCCTGCGGGTTGTATCTACCGGTAGTTATTAGGCTTTTTCGTCTCGAGACCTCAGCCCGTCCGACGCCCCATTGCCCGGGGTTCGGCGCCCCCTCCGTTTGGAGCGGGCGGTGCCTCTCCACCCATCTACGAGGATTCATGTTCCGAAAGCGTCTGGTCGCGGTCAGCATCCTGGCTACAGCCGTTTTGTCGAGCTCGCTCGGCATCACCACCATCGCCCGCGCCCAAGAGGTGTTGGATCTGGACGCACCCGCGCCGGCCGCCAAAGGCAAGAAGGGCGGCGCCAAGGCCGACAAGCCCGCCGGGGAGGCCAAGAAGAAAGGTGGCGTCGACATCGACCTCGATGAGGACGCGCCCAAGGGCAAGGCCAAGCCAGCAGTGGTCGCGGGCAATCCGACCGAAGCGGCGGCTCAAGCCAAAGCGCTGTTCGACAAAGAGAAGTGGAGCGAGGCCGCACAG
>JBEQSW010000562.1:0-11045 GCA_040348565.1 Myxococcales bacterium
CGAATTGCCTCCCGCCGACGTGAAAGACGGCGTCACGTTGGCCATCGTCGTCGACACCTCGGGCAGCATCGAGCCTGCGCTGCTCGACGCCGAACGCTCGCTGGTCGAAGCCTTGTTGGCGGGGCTGGGCGCGCGCGATCGCGTCGTCGTTTTGGCGGCGGACCAAAGCGCGCGAGCGGTCGGACCCGCCGAGCTCGGACCCGTCGACGCCGCACGCCGGCAACGCATCTCGGCGGCGCTCAGCCAACTTTCGCCCGGCGGCGCGACCGACTTGGGGCGTTCGCTCGAAGCCGCGGCGGATCTACTGCCAGCAGACGCACCGGCCGGGATGGTCGTGTACGTCGGCGACGGCTGGGCCACGCTCGGCGACTCCAGCCCCGACGCCATCACGGCGCGCCTTTCGCGCCGCGAACAAGGCGCGCCCCGTCTGGGTGCCATCGCGGTCGGTCCGCTCGCCAATCGTCGCGTGCTTTCGGCCCTGACGCGCGGCACCGGGCCCCTGTACGAGATCGCCGACAGCGAGGACGCCGCGCGAATTGCCGTCGATTTGATGTCGGACGCATTGCGCCCGGCGCTGGCGTCCGTCGAGGTAGATCTGGGCCCGGAGGTCGATCAAGTCTACCCGCGCACCCCGCGCGCGATTGCGGCGGGCGAAACCTTGACCGCGGTCGGCCGCATCCGCGGCGAGCCACCGAAGCTGGTGACCATTCGCTATCGCGACGCGCGCGGTGCCCACGAAGAGCGTCGGCCCGTCGACGTCTTGCGCGCCGAAGATCCGGCCGAAATTCGGCGTCGCTGGGCGACCGAGCGCGTCGAAGAGATCGTGCTTCTCGGCAAAGGACGCGAGGCCGCCACCGACGTCGCGCTGAAAGCGGGCCTGGTCACGCCCTGGACGGCGCTGCGCGTCGGCGGCTCGGGTGAGTACGTGGCGCGCGCCTTCGAGACGCGCGTGCTCGATTTGTCATCCGACGGCGCCAGCCTAATCGGCCCGGTGTTGTCGACGGCCGGAGACCTGACCGGGACCCTGGCCGCCTTCGACGACGAAAGCGCCAGCGCCGAGTCGATGAGCGACGCGATCGAGCAAGCCGCCGGTCGCTTGTTGGACGGTGCCGCGGCGTCCATTCGCGCTTGTCGCGACTCTCGGGCGGCGCTGCGGCCCGAGCTCTCGGGCGCGCTGGACGTTGGCTTCAGCATCGACGGCGACGGGCTGCCGCACGACGTGGTCGTCAAGGGCGCCACGGCTTCGGCCGAAGACGCGGCCCTCGATCGTTGCGTGCAGCTGGTGATCGAAGGGCTGCGCTTCCCCAGCGGTGCGACTGGACGGGTGAAGGTGTCGCGCTTGCTCCAGCTGCCGCCTGCGCCGCAATCGCTGGGGGCCCGCCACTGCTCGGACGTGTCGCGGTTGCCCATGCCGCTGCGGCGAGGCGCTTGGTGGACTCGGCTCACCCAGAGCGAGCCTTCCAGCGTCTACGCCCAAGCCAAGCGCCAGTGCGAGCTTGCCACCTGGACCGATCGGCGCGCCCTGCTGGAGCTGATGCTGGTCCACCAAGCCGACGGCGTGGCGCGCGTGGAGTTGGCCGAACGCCTCGCACTCTTGGGCGAGCCGGATGCCGCCGCGCTGCTGCGTCGCGAGGCAGTGCGGCGGGTCAAAAGCCCCGAAGAGCTCGCCAACGTGCGCCGGGCGCTCCTGGGCAGCGAGCGCTACCCGGGCACCGTGTTCGAAGAACGCTACAAGGCTGCCCCGAACGACGACGAGCGCCTAAACGTCGTTCGCCGCTTTCTGGAGCTGGCCCCACACGATTCGCGTTTGCGGCGCCAACAGCTCCGGTTACTCGAGGCGTCCAAAGACTCGGCCGAGGTCGTGGAGCTGGCTCGGCAGCTGCGCAACGATCCGTTCGCCGACGCGCTCTTGCTGGCCGATGCCGCGGCGGCCCTGCATCACGTGGACGCCAACTGGGAAGCCCATCGCACCTTCGGCGAGCTGTCGGAGCGGGCACCCAAAGATCCCTGGGTGCGCGGCTTGCTGGGCGATCGCCTGCGCGCCGAAGGCTGGTTCGACGACGCGACCGAAGCCTACGCCACGCTCGAAGAGCTGGTTCCGGACGACGCGCGCGCCACGTTGCGCTTGGCGCTCGCACACGTCGGCGCCGGTCGCCTCGACATCGCCGAGCGGCTGCTCACCCGCGTTTCGCGCACTGGTGGTCGGGGCGGCAACGGCGACTTCGGCGAGCTCGGGCGGCAATTGGGCAGAATCTTCGCTCAATCGGCGCTGACGAGCGTCGCCCGTCGCCCGTCGGACGAAGAAGCCAGCCGCCTTCGGCGCTTGCAGAGCGAGCTTTCGCAAGCTGAAACCGGCACCGTCTTGCTGGTGCAGGCCGAAGCCGGCGCGCCCGAGCTCAAGGTGCGTCTTGCCGGCGAAGGTGCCGACAAAACGCTGCACGAGCCGGACATTGCCGCGGCTGGCCTGGGCCTCTACCTGTTTCGCAACAACAGCGCCCAGCCGCCGGAAAAGCTGCTCGAGCGCTTGAGCTTGGTGGCACCCAGCGCGCTCAATCCGGTGCGTCCGCTCATCATACGTGTCGATGCGCTGGCCCCGACCGGCGGCGCGGCGGCGCTCGTCACCCGCTACGTCACCTTGCAGAACGATGGCAAGGTGCTCGCGGTCGCTCCCTAGGGCCTACGGAAACGGGCCGAGATCACTCAAGGCGGTGGTTTCGTCGACGCCCAGCATCAGGTTCAAGTTTTGGATGGCTTGGCCGGCGCCGCCCTTGGTCAGGTTGTCGAGCGCTGAAAACACGGTGACGACGCGCGAGTGGCCGTCGCTCGGGCCGAGCGTGAAGCCCACTTCCGCAAACGGCGAGCCGCTGACGGCTACGACCTCGGGCAGGCGGGCCTGGGGCAAGCGTACGAAGGGCTCACCGGCGTAGCGCCTTCGGTACAGCTCCCGCAGCTCGGCCTCGCCCACCCGCTCCGGCACGCGCACGAACGAGGTCGCGAAGATGCCGCGCGAAAGCGGCGCCGAAACTGGCACGAAATGCAACGCCGTGAGGCGCCCGCCCGCCGCAGCTAGCGCGGCGATGATCTCGGGCGTGTGCGGATGCTCGAGCGGCTTGTACGTACGCAAGTTGTTGGCGCGCACCGGGTGGTGCGTCGTCACGGTCGCAACCGCGCCCGCCCCGCTCGAGCCCGTGATGCCGACCACTTCCACCGCGCCCTCCAGAAGATCCGCCGCCGCCAGCGGCAGCAAACCGAGCTCGATGGTCGTCGCAAAGCAACCGGGGGACGCTACCCAGCGCGCACCGCGGATCTTTTCGCGGTTCAGCTCGGGCAAGCCGTACACGAAGCGCCCGAGCAGCTCCGGACGCGGGTGCGCGCTGCCGTAGTAGCGCTGGAACGAAGCTGCGTCCGGCACCCGAAAGGCGCCCGACATGTCGATGATGCGCGCACCCGTCTGCTCGGCGGCCGCCACCACCTCCAAGCTAGCCGCGACGGGCAGCCCCATCATCACCACGTCCGCCCCGGCAATGGCTTCGGCCGCGGGCAGATCTTGGAACACCAGCTCGCTTTGCCCTTCTAGATTGGGATGCGCGGCGGCCACGTTTTGACCGACGTGATCTTTGGCCACGACGCGCAGCACTTCGGCCGCGGGGTGTCGGAGGAGCCGTCTCAGCAGCTCGGCCCCCGCAAAACCAGAAGCTCCCAGCAGCGCGATCTTGGCTTTGGGCATTGCCTCTAGCTTGGCGCTGCCCGCCGCCCGCGACAACCCCGGCCGGTTGCGGCTGGGCTTTCGCCGACGTTCAGCGCTCGCCCCAATCGGTGGGCATGATCACCCGCTGAATTCCGGCAATCGTGAGCCCGCGCGCTCGACGACGCTGAACGAGCTCGACCTCGACCGTGTCGAAGCGACTCCAGATGGCGGAACGCCGAATCGCCGCGATCAAATGATCGGCCGCGCGCGGCCCGAGCTCACGAATGTGTCCCGTCAACACGACTCGCTTCAAGCCGCACACGTTCAGGATACCAGCGATGCTAGCGGCGGCCGCGTCCAGCGCATCCATCAAGAACTGCGGTAGCTCCGGCCCCAGCGAGGCACGACAGACGTCCGCGAACGTGACATCGGGATCGCCGGTTAGCTCCGCGAGGCTGCGCACGAGCCAGGGCTCGGCCACCAGCGTTTCGAGGCAGCCGCGGTTGCCGCAGCCGCATTGCCGAAGGTTGCCTGCCACCGGCGTATGACCGATTTCGCCCGTGGCCGGCACGTTGCCTTCGTAAGGGCGCTGGCCCATCACGATCGAGCCGCCCACCCCGTCGCCGAAATCCACGAGCAAGAAGTCGCTGGCGCTGGCGCGCGTGCCGACCTCCGCCAACGCCAGAGCGCGGCTTTCTTGGATCAAGCGCACGGGGGCGCGAAACACTTCATGAAGGGCCGACACCAGATCGGCCCGCTCGCACCAGTGCAGGTTGGCGCACAGCAAGATCTTGCCGCTGGTTTCGTCGACCAGGCCGGGTACGCTGACCATCACCCCCCAGGGCCGACGGATCGAGATGGCGGCGGCATGCTGACGTAGCCGCTGACGCCAAGTGGCCTCGCTGCCCGGAGTCTTGAACTCGACGTCCCAACGCTCGTCGTCCGGCAAGGCGGCCGGAACGGCGGAGATGCGCGTGCGCTCCACGCCCAGCTCCACGATCACGAGCCGCGCCGGACTCTGCGACAGCCGCAGCTGCTTGCCGGGGCGCCCCACCGCCGGGCGGCCGCGCGTCACTCCGTTGGTGCCGGACAGCTCCTCGACCACCCCCGCCGACGACAGCTCGTCGATGATCTTGCCGGCGGTCGGCTGGCTCATCCCACCAGCCTTGGCCAACTCGGCCCGGGTCGCCACGCCCCGCCGCAGCAGCTGCTCAACCAGGCGGGCCTGGTTGGTCATCCGCAGCGACTTGGGAACAGCGCGCATTTATGTAACGTAGTTACGTATTACCCCTCAGGCTAGTCAACTTTCGCTCTTCTCGAGCGCCGCGCGCGCGCGAAACCCTAATACTGGCGCGATTCGCGACTCCCTCGCGCAGCGGTGCCCCGAGCAGCGGCTTTCAGATCAAGGCGCGGTGGGCGCGTCGCTGCAGCAACGAAAGCCCGTCTCGGTACCGTTGTAATAGCGATCGTGAGCGGTCTGGGCAGCGCGGCAGAAGTTGCGGCTGGGCTGCCAGTAGGCGCCCTTCATCGCGGGCACGGGGGGCCCTTTGACGTCCATGGCCACGAACTCTTCCAAGTTGCCGGCCATGTCCATCACTCCGAACGGGCTCTTGCAACGGGCGAAGGAGCCGCCCGGGGCGCGCAAGTCGCGCAGCTTGCCTTCGGGGCTCACCACGTCCAAGCGATCGGCATTGCAGGCGCTGGCGTCGCGGGCAAAGCCGTACGGATACGGGCGCATCTCTTCACCCTCACAGGCGAAGTTCCATTCGCTCTCGCGGCACATGCGTTTGCCCTCGGCCGCGCACGCCTTCTCTCCGTGGGTGAAGCTCTTGTGGTTGGCGGGCAGCGTCTCGCCGGGCTCGGCAAACTCGGTGCGGTCGATGCAGAAGCGCAGATGCTTGCGCTCCTTCGATAAGCACTCGCTCGGCCCGTACTCGGCGCACCGGAACTGCTCGTAGCGTCCCTTGGGATCCAGGTACTTCTTACAGTTCAGCTGGACCTTGGGGCAGTAGTCGCCCTCCACCAAGACCATGTTCTCACCGCAGACCGACGGTGTCTCCGGCGTCGCGTCGGCCGGAGCTTGGCGGAGCGACGCCAGCGCAACCTGAGCGTCGCGGGGGGCGGCGACGCCAACGGGCGCCTCTGCCACAGACTCCGTGCTCACGTCGGGCGTCGGTACCGCGCGTTGACAGCTGCTGAGCACGCCAGAGCCAGCGGCCAAAAGCAAAAGGCCTTGGGCCCAAAGCGCTTGCCGCAAACGGGCGGCCGAGATCCGGACGGCAAACGGCAAGTCCCGGACTTTTCAAAAATACCCCGGCCCCGTCAACCCAAATCACACCGGCTAGCCGACTAACCGCCGCTCGCTGCTTCGATTAATCCTTTCGATTCAAAGACTTAGAGGCGTTCTTTTAACGTTGTAACTCAGCCAGGGGTGAGTGGCGCATCGCAGCAACGCACCCCGATCTGGATGTCCTTGAAGTAGTCGTCGTGGGCGGTGGTGGCGGGGCGACAGCGGTTGCGAGCCGGCATCCACCAGCCGCCCTTGAGCGCATTTCGGAACGGCTGATTGTTTTCGAAGCCCTCGCGCGCCACCGGCTCGTCCATGTTGCCGGTCATGTTCTCCACCCCAAACGGGCTGGTGCAGGCGGGATAGGCGTCGCTGGGCGCCCGCAGATCTCTCAGCACTTGCATGCGCGGGTTCTTCTCGAACAGGTCCGTCTGGTCTTGGTTGCAGACGGGCTGGCGCTCGTAGCCGTAGGGGTACGGCAGCATGTCCTCGCCTTCGCAGGCGAAGTTCCATTCGTTGTCCGTGCAGATGCGCTTACCTAAGCCCTGACAGGTCTTGGTGGCGATGTCGTAGCTGGCCTGGTTGAGCGGCAGCTTCTCGCCCGGCGGCGTGTACTCACGTCTATCGATGCAGAAGCGCATCGGTACCCGCTTGCCCACGCAGCGCGAGTGATGGGAGTACTCGGCGCAGCGCGCGAACGGCAGCGACTCGTCGTCCAGCCAGCGAGTGCAGTCTTGGCGGACGTCGGTGCAGTAGCTGCCCTCGACCAGCACCATGTCACCCTTGCAAACCAGCGTAGGCGGCGGCAGCGGAACCTTGATCGGCAGCAACGCGGCCACGATGGAAGCGGGCGCCGGGATCGTCTTGGTCGGCGCCACGTTGGAGCGAGCGCCCGACACGACCACGCCCAGGACGGCCACGCCCAGCACCCCGCCCACCAACTTCCACTTGCGTAAGCCTTTGGCGGCGCCGTCCGTCTTGGACGCGTCTTCCCCTTCATCGGGGGTTACGGAACGAGACGGCGCGGTCACAACCGCAATTTAAGCATTCTGGAGAGGAAGGCGCACTAAACGGCCAATCGTCGATCGCTCGCGCCGCCCAACGGCAGCTCCGGGCTCGACCTTCGGCTGCTATTCGCGGATCTCGACCGCCGTCCCCTCGCCCATGTCGCTACCTACATTGATGCCATGCCAGCCGGCGGGCACCGGTGGGTCGGTCCAGAGGAAGACGTAGCGGGCGTCGATGGGCGCCAGGTTGACGCAACCGTGGCTGCGCGCGGTGCCGAATACGTCGTGCCAGTAGGCGCCGTGCAAGGCAAAGCCGGCAGCAAAATACTGGATCCAAGGCACGTCGCGCAGCTCGAAGTCCGAAGCGCCGCGGCGCATGGTGATGCCGTACTCGGGATCACGGCCCTTCTTCACGTTAGCCAACCGGCGTGCGTCGTCTTCGGACAAGCGCTCGCCGCTGGCTTCGGCGGCCTTGAGGCGCGCGACGGTGGCGGCGCTGTTGCCGGAGCCGGCCGTGGAATGGGCGCGCGTCCCGCCCGACACGCTCGAGTTCTCTTCCGAATCCATGGCGGCCGCGATGTGCTTGCTGGTGAGCCGAAACGAGCCGCGCGGGGTGGACAGCGTCGTCTTCGGATCGCCCAGCCGGTCGCGGCCGGTGGAGACCAGGGTGGCGAAGACCGGCTTTTTGCCTTCGTACAGCACCAAGGCCTGCTGGGTGATCGAGATGTCGATCCACTTCTCGCCCTTGTCGGCGGGCGCGGGCAGCACGCTGGGCGCTTCGGCCACGGCCAAATCGCGAGCGCGGAGCCAAACCGTCTTGTCCTTCAGCGTTTGATAGTAGCGCTCGCCGGCCTTGATGCGCGCCTTGCCCGAGAGCGGGACGACGACTCGAAACGGCAAGGTCTCGTCGGCTCGCGCTTCGTCTTTGCCCTTGATGAGCTTGTAGGTCTTGGCGTCTTGGGTGTTCACCCAGCCGAGCGGGAGCGTGAGCTTGTCGGTGAGCGGCAAGCCGTGAAAGGGCGAGCCCGAGTCCGGCTTGAGCTTGGTCGTCGGCACGAGGCGCATGTCCACCGTCACCGCAAAGCGGCGCGACAACCCGTCGCTCTCGGCGTTGAAAGCGCCGACCAGCGACAGACCTGTCTTGCGACGCACGCGATCAGCGAATACCGCGTACTCCGGCACGTCGTAGCCGGACACGTTGGGGACTTTGCGGCCGCCCTCCAGCCACCACGGCACCGGATCATTGGCGGTTTGGCCGCCAAAAAGCTCATTTTCGCTGAGCTCGGTCGAGGGCTTGAAGCCGGGTGGCAGCTTGGCCCCCGGAAGCGCGGCGCCATGTTGATCGAGCGGCACGTCGTTGGCGCCCAAGACCACCTTCTGCACCTCGGCGCGGTTTTGCTGGAACCACTCCAAGTGCTCGGCCAATTTGAACTCGCTCTTCTCTTGCTCGCTGCGCGAGGGCACGCGCAAGTACTGCGGCGACGTGGCGCGCACGAAGCCGTATTTGTACGGCATCGGTCGGCTGAGATCGGGCCTGCGCGACGCCGCACGCAGCAGCGGCGCGTTCATGTCGATGCTGGCTTCGTCGCTACAGACGTGGCCCATCGGGTAGACGCGGTACCACTTGCCCTTGCAGCCGCGTCCGGGCACCGGCTCGAGATCGCGCGCCACGGTGCCGCCGAGCCGGATGTAGCCCAGCTTGCGCGAGCCCACGTCGGGCAGCTTGTACACGGTCGCCGCGATCACCAGCGAGCCGATTTGAGGTGAGTCTTTGGGCGCTTGGGTGTCGAGCTCCCCGTGGTCCACGGCGGGGCCCACGACGCCCGAGCTGGCCGCGGCCGCCGAGGCCGAACCGGCCGCGGGCGAGCCGTTGCTGGCGGCCGAGCGCTTACACGCTGGCGCTAGCGAACAGAGCGCGAGGAAGAGGGCTAAAGCGATGCGTCGCGGCAAGCGGGCCGTGTCTTACCCAAGCCTGCCGGTTGCCTCAACCCCGACGGGCGCCTTCCAGCTTGCCCTCGATCAGCGAATACAGGATGGCTACCGCCGTGTGCAGCCGATTCTCGGCCTGATCGAAGATCACCGACCGGGGGCCGTCGGCCACCTCGGCCGTCACTTCTTCGCCGCGGTGCGCCGGCAGGCAGTGCAAGAAGATGGCGTCGGACTTGGCGCGCTCCATCAGAGCGGCCGTGATCTGGTAAGGGCCGAGCGCGGCGTGACGCGCGGCTTTGGTGTCGTCCGAGTCGCCCATCGACAGCCAAACGTCGGCGTAAAGCGCATCGGCGTCGCGCACGGCCTCGTCGGGGTCGACGGTTTGCAGCACCTCGGAGCCGGACTTCTTGGCCACGGCGCGCGCTTCTTCCACCAGATGCTCGGGAATTTGGTAGCCGAGCGGCGCGGCGATGGCAAAGTCGGTGCCGGCCAGAGCCGCCGCCTGCATCAAGCTGATGGCGACGTTGTTGCCGTCGCCCACGTACGCCACCTTGCAGCGATCGAGCGGCCCGCGGTGCTCGGCCAAGGTCAGTAGATCGGCGATGCTCTGACAAGGGTGATGCCCGTCGGTGAGCGCGTTGATGACCGGGATACTGGCCGCCGACGCCAAGCGCTCCACGTCCTCGTCTTTGAAGGTGCGGATCACGAACGCCCGCGCGAAGCGGCTGGCGACGCGAGCCGTGTCTTCGATGGTCTCGCCGCGCCCGAGCTGCAAGTCGTTGGAGCCGAGCGTGACCGGCGTGCCGCCCAAGCGCGCCACCGCCGTCTCGAACGAGATGCGCGTTCTGGTCGACGGTTTGTTGAAATACAAGCAAACCGTTTCGCCGGCCAAGGCGCTGCGGCGAGCGTGCGGCTTGGCCTTGAACTTGGCGGAACGCGCCAGCAAGTACTTCAAATCCGCTCGACTCAAATCGCTAGTCTTGAGAAAGTCCTTCATCGCAGCTCCTCAGAGCGGCGGAACCTTGCCCATGGCCCTGATCGATTGCAAGTTCTTCTCCGAAACGCTCGGAATGTGCAGCTCGCTGCGCGTGATCCTGCCGGAAACGACCGAGCGGCGCATCGGTGACAGCGGCGTGAGCCGCGCCGGAGCCACGCAGCCCGCGTTTCGCGGTCACCCCACGCTCTTCCTGCTCCACGGCTTGTCGGACGACGAGTCGATCTGGACGCGCGCCACCAACGTCGAGCGCTACGCGGCGGCGCTGGGCCTGGCGGTGGTGATGCCCAACGTGCACCGCAGCTTTTACGCGAACATGCGCCACGGCTATCGCTACTGGGACTTCGTCAGCGGCGAGCTGCTGGCCAAAGCCCGCGCTTTCTTTCCCTTGTCACACGCGCGGGAAGACAACTTCGTGGCGGGGCTGTCGATGGGCGGCTACGGCGCCTTCAAGTTGGCTTTGAGCCTGCCCGGCACGTTCGCGGCGGCGGCCAGCTTGTCCGGCGTGGCCGACGTAGCGGAGTTTCGTCGCGATCGCGCGGCGGACTACGAGCTGGTGTTCGGTAGCAGCGGGCCCGAGCGCGGCTCGGAGCACGACTTGTTTCACCTGTCCTCGGCGCTGGCCGGCTCTACGGAGCCTCGGCCGCGGCTCTTTCAATGTTGCGGCACTGAAGATTTCTTGCTCGCGCAGAACCAAGCCTTACGTGAGCACCTGCAGCCACTGGGCTTCGACTACGTCTATGAAGAGGGCCCGGGGCTCCACGACTGGGCCTATTGGGACAAGATGATTGCCCGAACACTGAGCTGGCTGCGCATCGAACCCTGATTTGGGGCACGGACCTGGTACCGGTTCCGGATCGTGATGCTAAGCTTCGGCCATGCGTAAAGGATGGCTCGGCCCCGCCGCTTCGGCGCTGTTGTTCGCAGGTTGCATGGTCGACGGCACCGCCAAGCCGGGCACCGCCCCCGACGATTCTGGAACCGGTTTCAGCGGCAGCTCGTCCACGCAGGCCGGCAGCGGCAACCAGGTTCCGGGTGCAGGCACGTCCTCCACCGGCCTGGGCGGCACCAGCAGTGTCGGCACCAGCGGCAGCGCTACCGTGGCCGGCTCGAGCAGCATGGCTGGCAGCGGGGTCAGCA
>JBEQSW010000576.1:0-13654 GCA_040348565.1 Myxococcales bacterium
CGGACATTAGGCGTCACCTGAGGCGTCTGACAGACAAGTGCCAGCTGGCCCGCGCAAACCTAACAATTCTTCGCCGAGCGGCCACGGCTGCCTCAAAGCCCGACAACTAGGCCGAAAACGGCCACCAGGAGCGAGAAGCACGATGCAGTTTGGAATGATTGGACTCGGTCGGATGGGCGCCAACATGGCGCGTCGCTTGATGCGCGCAGGTCATACGTGCGTGGCCTACGACGTGTTTCCGGAATCAGTCGAAAAGCTGGCGGCCGAAGGCGCCAGCGGCGCCAAAACCCTCCAAGACTTCGTCGGGCAGCTTTCGAGCCCCCGGGTGGTTTGGATGATGGTGCCGGCCGCCAACGTCGACTCCACCATCGACCAGCTGGCCCCGCTGCTCCAGCCGGGCGACATCTTGGTCGACGGCGGCAACTCCTACTACCGCGACGACGTCGAGCGCGCGAAGCGGCTGGCCGAGCGCGGCATCAAGTACGTCGACTGCGGCACGAGCGGCGGCGTGCTCGGCCTTTCGCGCGGCTATTGCTTGATGATCGGCGGCGACGCCGACGTGGTGCGTCACCTCGACCCTATCTTCAAGACGCTGGCGCCCGGCATGGGCGACATCGCCGCCACCCAGGGCGCGGCCGCCGAGAGCACCGCTCAGCAGGGCTACCTGCACTGCGGCGCAAACGGCGCTGGTCATTTCGTCAAGATGGTTCACAACGGCATCGAGTACGGGCTAATGGCCGCGTACGCCGAAGGCTTCAACATCCTGCGTCACGCCAACATCGGCAAGCGCCACACGGGTGAGGCTGACGCCGAGACGACGCCGCTGCGCAACGCCAAATATTTTCAATACGACTTCGACCTGTCGGAGATCGCCGAGGTCTGGCGCCGCGGCAGCGTGATTTCGTCTTGGCTGCTGGACTTGACGGCTCAAGCGTTCGCGCGAGACGGGGAGCTCGGTCGCATCGCCGGCAACGTGTCTGACTCTGGCGAAGGCCGTTGGACCATGGAGGCCGCGGTCGAGGAAGGCGTGCCCGCGCACGTGCTGTCGGCGGCCTTGTTCCAGCGCTTCAGCTCGCGCGGCGCCGCCGATTTCCAGAACCGGCTACTTTCGGCCATGCGTTTCGAGTTCGGCGGCCACCACGAAAAGAAGTGACGACGAGCCGCCCGGGCGTGGCAAGCTACGCGGTCTCGGCCCGGGACGTGGCCGGGACCGCTCAGTGGCCGCCCCGTGTCGTTGAAAGAGCTTCCGCTACCGTCGATAGCGAGCCTGCGCGCGATCGCGGCGCTCAAGAGCCCCCATTTGGCCTTGGTGCGTCCGGCGCGGCTCGGTCTCGGTTTCGAATCGAGCGGCGCGAATCAAAAGACGCTGGCCGAGGTCGAAGACCTGCTGGGCGGCCCGGGGCGCCTGTCGCTGCCGTACTCGCTGCGCTGGCTGATGGACGCCATGGATGGTCTGGGCGTGCTGCACCGCACGCTCAGCTTCGTTCACGGTGAGGTGCAGCCCGAGCATCTGGTGCTGGGCGACGACGGCGTCGGTCGCTTGATTCCCGTCGTTCGCGCCCACTGGGTGCGCGGGGAAGAGCGCGCGCCGGAACGGCTTTATTACTTGGCGCCCGAAAAGCTGCTGGGCGACCGCGTGGACGTGCGCTCGGACGTGTTCAGCCTCGGCGTCATGCTGTGGGAGGCATTGGCCGGGCAGCGTCTGCTGGAAGCGCACACCGTCGACGACATCATCGCGCGCTTGATGGGCGGCGGTATTCCCCGCGCGCGCTCGCCCGAAGCCGAAGCCTGGACCGAGCCCTTGGCCGCCATCGCCGAGCGAGCCATCGCGGTCGACCCCGGCCGGCGCTTTGCCAGCGTGGCCGAGATGAGCAACACGCTGCAGAGCGCTTGCTCGCGCTACCTAGCCAGCCCGCCCGGCATGGCCGAGCTGTTTCAAAAGCCGGAACGGCGCGCGCGCAGCCGCGTGCGCGACTCCATGCCGCCCGAAAGCCAGCGAGCGACCGTGCCGCCGCTGCCGCCGCTGCCGCCGCCCGCCGACGCCGTGCCGACCCAGCCACCGCCCGCGGGCGCGCAAGAAGCCGCGCTCGCGGCCGCCCGCGCTCGCATGTCGCTGGCCAGCGTCTCTTCCATCGATCTGGAGGAGGAGACGACGACCAAGGAGCGCGTCGCGACACCGGTGCCGACGGCAGCGCCAGTACCGGTCGTGACCCAAGCCAGGCACGTCAACACGCTGCTCGGCGTGCCACCGCCTTTCATCGATCGCGAATCGTCGCCCGACGCGATCACCCAGCCGTTCGCCCGCATTCCGACGTCGACGCCGGTGCTGATCACGCCACTGCCGGTGAAACCAGTCGTCTCTTCTCGACCGCCGGCGGCGGCGTCGGCAGCCCCAGCGGCGGTGCCGGGGCCATCGCTCACGCCGTGGGGCCCACCAGCCCGACTGAACCAGCCGGCGTCCTCAGCTCCGGCACCGGCGCCAGCGCCAGCCTCCGTGGCTGCGGAGTCACGTCGAGCGCCCTCGCTGTCACCACTGGTCGCCGCCCCTACGGCGCCCGCGCCCAACGCAGTGCTGGAGCCCAGCTTCGAGCTCGTTCGCCCGCGCAAACGCCGCGGCGCGTTGTGGTTGTTGCTGGGTGCCGCCGTAGCCATCGGCGCGTTTGCCGCGCGTCCCTGGCTGGCGCGTCAGGTCGCAGCCGCTACCGGCGCCTTGCCCGACAACGCCGGCACGCCGCTCGACACCGCACCCAGTGCGCCGCTCGCCCCGACTGCCGGTAACGGGGCCGTCGCTCCCGCAGAGTCGGGCAGCGCGCCGCGCGTCGTCGGCATCGCCTCCACGCCCGCCATGCCCAGCGCGCGCGCGCCACGCGCCCACGGTGGCACGCGCGAAGAGCACGTCGTGATCCACGACAGCTTGGAGCCGCAAGTCAGCGAGCCGGCCCGACCCGCGCCCACGCCCGAGCCCACGCCAACCACCGCCCCAGCGCCCGTGGCGCCGCCCAGCCCGCCTCCTGCTGCACCTTCACCGGCACCCAAGCCCAAGTCGGTTCCCGTCAGCGACGCCGATCGCTACGGAATCTGAAGCAGATTGCGAAAGAGGCGAGGCTTGCATAAGCAGTGCTACTAGAATCACGGGCTAGATCTCAGCGGCGCTTCTCAGCAGCCCCGCACTCGAGAATACTCCGGCGCCGTCATGAGCCATGCACGCAAAGCGGCGCGTCACCTACTCGACAACGACTGGAGTCGCGCCGTGTGGAAGCATTGGTTGTCGAACATCTTCGAGCCGCCGGTCGAGCCGACCAAGCCCGAAGGCGTCGCCAGCAAGGACCGCACGCCGCCGCCGCCGCCGGTCGAGCTCGTCAATACGGCGCCTGACGCCGCGCGCGCCAAGCTGGAAAGCTGCTGCGTCGAGCTCAAGAGCGAGCCACCCGATTCTGCACGGATGCGCGACGCGCGCCGCAACGAGCTGAAGGCGCGCTTCGACGCGCTGTCCGACCGCTTGCTGGCCGTCGAGGATGGTCTCGACACGCTGCTCCGCCGCTCCGCCCAGCGCGACAAGCTCGAACGGCGCTCGGATCAGCAGAGCGTCGAGATGATCGACAACGTGGCGCTGGCCAGCGAACGCCAGGCCACGGTTTTGGAAGGCTTGCTCAGCACGGTGGCGCGGCTCGAGCACGGCATGGCGCGGCTCGAAGGCGGTCTGTCGCGGGTGGAGCGCGCGCTGGGCGAACGTCGTCGCGAATCGCATTTTCCGGCCGCCCCTTCGCAACCGCCGCGCGCCCCCTCCCAGTACCCGGAATCGCAGCTGGCCCCCCGCGAGCGCGGGCCATCGTCGACGCGAAGCGGAGACATGGACGAAGTGGATCCGCACGAGGGCGCCGGTATCAACGGCTTCTTGTCGGAGGTGTCGTTGTCGACGGTCATGGCCATGCTCGAGATCGAGCGCCACAGCGGGCGGCTGAAGGTGGCGACCGACGACGGGCAGCTCGCCAGCTTCGAGCTGGCCGAAGGCAGCGTGGTCAGCAGCCGTTTGTCGGAAAACGACGCGGATCCGCTACAAACGCTGCGCACCGCGCTGTGCTGGAAACAGGGGCGGTTTTGGTTCCGCCAGCAACCAGCCGAAGCCCCGTCGTTTCCGCCGCGCTCGATCGGCTCGCTCTTGCTCGAAGCGACGCGCCAGAACGACGAATCGTTCGCCAACGTGGGCTAGGGGTGTCCCTACGCGAGTGCGGCCGACGCCTGCGACAATCAGGCAGGGGCGGTGGCGGGTCAGGTGTCCTAGGCTCTGCGTGAGATGACTCCGCTGGGTCTTCACCGCTTTCAGTTCGCTTTCACCATCACCTATCATTACTTGTTCCCCCAGCTGACGATGGGGCTGGCGCTGGTGCTGGTGGTGTTGAAGGTGCTGGCGCTGCGGCGGGCCGATGCCGACTACGACTTGGCCGCGCGCTTTTGGACCAAGCTGCTCGGAATCACGTTCGTGATGGGAGTCGTCACCGGCATCCCGATGGAGTTCCAGTTCGGCACCAACTGGGCGCGTTTTTCGCGCGTGGCCGGCGGCGTGATTGGTCAGACCCTGGCCATGGAAGGCATGTTTGCCTTCTTCCTCGAGTCCTCGGTTTTGTACTTGGTCTTGTTCCAAGAGCAGAAGCTCGGCCCCCGAAGACACCTCGCAGCGACCATCGCCCTGTGCGTCGGCAGCTGGCTGTCCGGCTTCTTCATCGTGTGCACGAACGCCTTCATGCAACATCCGCAAGGCTTCGTGGTCGACGCGCAGGGCGTCATCCATCTCACGTCGTTCTCGCAGCTGCTGCTCAACCCTTGGGCTTGGGCGCAGTACGCCCACACCATGACCGGCGCCACCATCACCGGTAGCTTCACGGTGGCGGCCACCGCCGCCTTCTACCTTTTGCAGCAGCGCGACGTGCAGGTCGCGCAAAAGATGCTGCGCGCCGCGGTGGTGGTCGGCACTGTTGCGGCGCTGGCGGCCGCGTTTCCGACCGGTGACCGGCAAGCCAAGCTGGTGCTTTCTCATCAACCCGAGACGTTCGCGGCCATGGAGGGGCACTTTCACACCGAGGTCGGCGCCGGCATGACGCTGATCGGCCAGCCCAACGTCGAAGCCTTGCGCATCGACAACCCCATTCGTATCCCGCTGATGCTCAGCTTCCTCACCCATCAGCGCTGGGACACGGAAATCAAGGGCTTGAGCGAGTTTCCGCGCGAGCGCTGGCCCGACAACATTCCCCTACTCTACTACGCCTACCACGTGATGGCAGGGCTCGGCTCGCTGTTCATTGGCTTGATGGGGCTGTCTAGCCTGCTGCTGTACCGGGGCAAGCTGTTCGAGCACCGAGGCGTGTTGTGGGCATTGATGCTGGCGTTTCCGTTGCCGTTCGTAGCCAACACCATGGGCTGGCTCACCGCCGAGCTGGGACGCCAACCGTGGCTGGTGCACGGCGTGTTGCGCACCAGCGCGGGCTCGTCTTCCAACGTCGGCTCCGGCAGCACGCTGTTCTCGCTGCTCGGCTTCATGGGCTTGTACGCCATGCTGTCGCTGTTGTTCTTCCTGCTGGTCACGCGCATCTTGCAGCGCGGGCCCGGCGCAGCGGAGCCAGCATGATGGCCGAGCTGTGGTTTTGGCTGCTCGCCGGCATGCTCGCCGTCTACGCCGTGCTGGACGGCTTCGACTTCGGCGTCGGCATGTTGCACTTCGTGCTGGCGAAGAACCAGGCCGAGCGCGACACGTTGCTGCGTAGCATTGGCCCGGTGTGGGACGGCAACGAGGTGTGGCTGGTGGCAGCGGGCGGCACGCTGTTCGGGGCCTTCCCGGCGCTGTATGCGGCGGCATTTTCGGGCTTTTATCTGCCGCTGATGCTGGTGCTGTGGCTGCTTTTGTTCCGAGCCCTCGGCATCGAGCTGCGCCATCAGCTCGAAAGCGCGTTGTGGCATCAGTTTTGGGACGTGGCCTTCAGCGCCGCCAGCGCGCTATTGGCGCTTTTCTTTGGCGCCGCGCTGGGCAACCTGGTGCGCGGCCTGCCGCTGCAAGAAAACGGCGAGTTCTTCGAACCGCTGTGGACCAATTTCAAAGTGGGAGACGTCACCGGAATTCTCGACTGGTACACGCTCCTAGTCGGCGTCACCGCCACCGCGTCGCTCGGGCTGCACGGCGCGCTCTGGCTGGGCCTCAAAACCGACGGCGCACTGGCACGCCGGGCCGACGACTTGGCGCGCCAGTCGTGGCCGTTCGTGGCGGTGTTGGCGCTGGCGACGACGCTGGCCAGCGGCGTGGTTCAGCCGCGCCTACTCGACAACTTGCAACGCTTTCCGTTCGGCGCCGCGCTACCGCTGCTGGCGGGGGCTGGCTTGATCGGTATCCGCCTGTTCGTGGGACGCGCACCAGGTCGCGCGTTCCTGGCGTCCTGTGCGTTCATCGTCTTTCTGATCTTGAGCGCCGCGTTCGCGATTTTTCCGAACGCGCTGACGGCGCGCGTTGCAGGCCGAGAGCTGACGGTGGTGGCGGCCGCAGCTTCGCCTGACACGCTCGCGGGCATGTTGTGGTGGTGGCTGCCGGGCCTCGCCCTGGCAGTTAGTTATTCGTATTTCATTTATGCGCGGATGCCGAAGAAATTCACGCCCGAGGGCGGCGAGCACTGAGCGGGTGACGGCCGGGTTTGCTTAATCGATTTAGCGGCCGTAACCTGGGCCCATGCAGGCGCGACTCGGCATCGTGAAAACGGCGATTTTGGCACTGTGCTGGGGCGCGCTCGCCGCCTGCAGCTCGAAGGGCGACGACACGAACAGCGGGGCCGCCGGCAACAACTCCACGGCCGGCACCGCGAGCGGCGGCTCGACCGCCTCCGTGGCGCTCGAGCTGCACAGCTACACCCCCGACGATCCGAAGCTCCAATACATGGGCCGCATCGATTGGAGCGACCCGACCGCCCCGCGCTTCGCCTCGACCGCGGTGCAGCTCAAAGCCAAGTTCGTCGGCACCGGCGCCACGATCAAGATTTTGGACGAGAACCGCTACGGCAACTACAAAAACTACTTCGAGGTCATGGTCGACGACGCGCCCGCGGTGAAGCTCACCGCGCTCAAGTCGCAGACCGACTACGTGGTCGCGCAAGACTTGCCGAACGGCGAGCACACGCTGGTCGTCGCCAAGCGCACCGAAGCCGGCATCGGCTTTGCGCGGTTCCTCGGCTTGGACGTCGTCGGCGAGCTGGTGGAGCCGCCGGCGCGGCCGACCCGGCGCATCGAGATCATCGGCGATTCGATCAGCTGCGGCTCCGGCGACGAAGCCATGAACGGCTCGCCCCAATGCATGGAAGACGGCTGGGGGCAGCCGTATCACAACGGCTACCTCGCCTACGGCCCGGTGATGGCGCGCTCGCTCGACGCCGAATACAACGTCACGGCCGTCTCGGGCATCGGGCTCGTGCGCAACTACAGCAACATGTACGACCCCCGGCCCCTGCCGGAGGTGTACGACCTGATGTACTACGAGGAGATGACGTCGGAGGCGTGGGATACGAGCCAATTCGTGCCCGACGCGATCGTGATCGCGCTCGGCACCAACGACTTTTCGCCCGGCGACAGCGAGCGCGACAAGATGGACGTCGAGACGTACACGGCCGCCTACGTCGCTTTCGTCGACAAGTTGCGCGGCTACTACCCGGATGCGCACATCTTCGGCATGTCGAGCCCGATGCTGGGCGACGGCTGGCCGAACGCCACCGACACGTCTGCCACCGACTTGAAGACGGCGCTCGCGGCCATGGTCGAGCATTTCGCCAGCGCGGGAGACCCGAACGTGCACCAGATCAACGTCAGCAAGGTCATTGGCACCGGCTGCGGCACGCACCCCGGCGTCGCTCAGCACGCCAGCATGGCCGCCGAGGTCGCGACGGCGATAAAGAACACGCTCGGCTGGTAAGCGAAACGCCGCTGCTTAGCCCCTCGGGTAGCCAGTGCTTGACGCGCAGCGACCTTAGACTATATCTAAACTTAGATTACGTCTTCCGCCGACCCACTGGCGGATAACAACACTCAATCATTGGAGAATCTAGAACTATGATCGTCCCCGGCAGCAAACTCCCCGACTTCAAGACCGTCGCCTGCGTCAGCATCGAGAAGGGCAAGGAGTTCGCCGATATCTCGTCGACCAGCTACCCCGGCAAATGGCTGGTGCTCTACACCTACCCGAAGGACTTCACCTTCGTCTGCCCGACCGAGATCGCCGAGTTCGCCCGCCTCAACAAAGAATTCGAAGACCGTGACGCGGTCGTGCTCGGCGGCTCGACCGACAACGAGCACTCGCACCTGGCTTGGCGCAAGGACCACGCTGACCTGAAGGGCCTCAAGCACGCGCTCTTGTTCTTCAGCCCCGCGCTGGCCACCGCGCTCGGCATCTTGCACCCCTCGGCGGGCGTCGCCCTGCGCGCCACCATCATCGTCGATCCGGACGGCATCGTCCGCTACTCGACCGCGAACGACCTGAGCGTCGGCCGCAACGTCGACGAGGTGCTGCGCGTGCTGGACGGTCTGCAGACCGACGAGCTGTGCGCCTGCAACTGGAAGAAGGGTGAAGAGACCCTGTCGGCGCAGCTCAAAAAGGCCGTCTGATGGAGCAAACTGCCAAGCTGGCAGAGGGATTTCCGGATGTCGCCAAAGACATCCGGATCAACCTTCAAAACGTGCTCACCCCGGCCACGCTGAACGCGGACCAGGTGTGGGGCACCGCCGTCGCTTGCGCGCACGCTTCTCGCAACCCCGCGCTCAAGCAAGCGATTGAAGCGGACGCTCGCGCCGCTGGCATCGGCGACGGCGTGATTGCCGACGCCAAAGCCGCCGCCGTGCTGATGGGCATGAACAACGTCATCTACCGCTTCAAGCACGTCATCGGCAAAGAAGACTACGAGAAGAAGCCGGTGCGACTGCGTATGCAGCGGCTGGCCCAGGTGACCAGCAACAAGGCCGACTTCGAGCTGTTTTGCCTGGCCGTGAGCGCCATCAACAACTGCCAAAATTGCATGGCCGCTCACGAAGCCGCCGTGCTGAAGCAGGGTCTGACCGAAGACCACGTTTGGGACAGCGTGCGTATTGCCGCCATCGTTCACGCTGCCGCCATCGCCGCAGAAGTCTGACCGCGAGCGACAAAAGCCGAGAGCCCCCGGACGTCGTGCTAACGTCCGGGCATGGCTCTCAGCGACGATTTCGCGGCAGCGCAGGTGCGCGTCAAACAGCTCTCGAAGACGCCGGATGCTTCCGAGCTGCTGGAGCTGTACGCGCTGTTCAAGCAAGGTACCGTCGGCGACGTCTCGGGTGAACGGCCCGGCATGCTCGACTTCAAGGGTCGAGCCAAGTACGACGCCTGGGCCGGCAAACGCGGCGGCAGCAAAGACGCCGCCATGCAGAGCTACGTGGCGCTGGTCGAGAAGCTCGCCAGCAAGTACGCCTGAACGAGCCTGGCCGCGGCTTTACGGCGCGCCGCCCGCGCCTTGGCCGCCGGCACCGGCTCCGCTCGAATCGACCCCACCCGCTCCGGCTCCGCCCGCTCCCGCTGCGCCAGCTCCGCCTGCGCCAGCTCCGCCCATTCCGGTGCCGTTTTCAGCGCAGGTGCCGCTTGGCTCGCAACCCCAGATGAGGTTGTCGTCCAGATAGAGCGTGATCTTGCCGTTGGGCGTGCTGGTGGTCGACGTGGGTTGCCACGAGAAGTCGTCGGCCTGATCGAAGGCGGTCGTATCGTTCTCGATTACCAGCTGAATCTCACTGCGGCTGATGTCGTCGCCCTTCTTGATCACGCCGCCCCCGAACGTCATCAACACGTGGCTATCGGCGCCATCGTCGACGAACTTCGCGAAAGGCGGGCGAACGTCGTCACCCGTGTAGTACTGGTGCAGGTTGGGCGTGGCCTCGGCGGTGAACCAGTAGCGAATCTTCACGTTCATCATCGGCAGCGGATTGTCCGACTGATTGATCACGTGCAGCAGCATCTGAATCGTTTTGTCGCTGGCCGTCCGATGCTCCGTCTTGTAGTCGACGATGACGCGCGCGTTCGCGATCACGTCGGGCGGAACGGTCGAGCTGTTGCCGCCAGCGCCGCCCTTGCCAGCCGTGCCGGTGCTTTCGCCGCCGTCGGACGCGCCGTCACCGCCCGTGCTGCCGGTAGTGCCGCCCTTGGTGCTGGTGCCACCGAAGGCGTTGGAGCTGGTCGTACCGGCTTTGCCGAGCGTGCCGGCGCTGCCCTTACCGCTGGTGCTGGTGCTGCCGGCGTCGTTGTTCGAGCCGTTGCCGTCAACGGTGTTGGCTTCCTTGGCGCAGGAGGCCGCGAGCGGCGCGCCGAGAGTCAGATAGAGAGCGAAGGCGCGAAGCTGCCGGGTCTTGGTCATGAGAAACGTGCTCGGCGCCGGGGACGACTGCGGCGCGGCAACACCCGTTTCGTATCACACCTGGAACCGGTTCCTACCGCTAAATATGCCCGCGCGCCGCGCGACTTGCCGAGGATGCTGGAAGTGCGGTCCCGGGGAACAGCACGACTGGAACCGCACGCGAGCGAGAAGATGGGCGCGTGATGGGCGCCCCCCCCGTGGTGACCGACACCGTGGCGCCGGCTCAGCGAACCGTGAACAGCTCTTCGGGCTTGCCCGGTGGCGTGACCCACAGCTGCAGGTTGATCTGGTAGCGAGGGCCCTGGAAGTATTCGAGCACCATCTGGTGGTCACCGGCCGCGAGCTGCAGCTTGCCGCGTGCTTCCCGGGGCGCGTGCTGGCCGTCGTTGTCGACCACGAGCTTGCCGTCGATCGTGACCTTGGCCCCGTCGTCGCTAGAGATGCGAAAGGCGTATTCGCCTGCCGTGCCGGTGCGGAAGGCACCCGCATAGCGGATCGCAAACCATTCGAAGCGATCGGCCACGCCCGGAAACCCTTGGTCCCACGAGCGCGGGGCGATGTCCCATTCGCACGCATACAAGACGCTCACGGGCGTGAGGCCGTCGTAGCTGGCGGGCAGCTTGGGCGCGTCGACCGCGAGCGGGAAGACTTGGCCTTCGAAGCAACCCAGCACCGGCTCGTCGTAACCGAACACGTTGTCGGGCGGGTCCGCCGGCGGAGACTTCGGCGTTTCGAGCTGTCCGGGGGTCGGGCCGGCGGGCGGTTTGGCCGGCGTCTCGGGTGCTTTCGAGTCGGACTGCGCGTGCTTTTTCAGCTCGCCCTTGGCGTCGACCTTGGCCACGGGCTTGGGCTCGGGGTGCGGCTTGACCGCGACGGCGGGTGGCGGCGTGGGCACGGGCGTGCGCGGCGCCTCGCAAGCTCCGGGTGCCGTCCCGCCCGACGTCTTGCCCGAAGCCGTGCCACTTCCGTTGGCTTGCACGCCGCTCGGCGTGAGCTGTGCGGTGCCGTGAAACTTCGCCAAGCCCACGAATTTGAACGGCGTGCTCGCGCGGCACAGCTGACCACTGCGCCCCTGCCAGTCGAGCTTGCCACTGATGGAGCCGGACTTGTGAAAGCTGACCGAAACGCTCTTCCCTTTGCCGGAGCGGCTCTTGGATTCGTGCTTGGGCTCGGGGGCGGAGGCGGGCGCAGCGGCGCCGTTGGCGCCGGCCCCCGCGCGCATCTGAAACGAGCAGGCCCCGGTGGCCAAGAGAGAAAGCAAGAACAGCGGTCGCTTCATACCGGCAGCATACGCTCGAACGCCTAGCCATGCCCCCGCGCCAAGCGCGAGCCGGGCCCGCCACACGCAGCCGGCCGGGCGCCTGTTCGCGGCTCGCCTCTACGCCAAGCTCGTCAAAATGCCCGTGAAGGCCATGACTGCGCGCGGTGTCGCCAGTTGATTCGGCCCGCGCTCCACCAGCAAGACCTCGCGTCGCGGCGTCGGGTGCGTCAACGGCACCGCCAGCAAATCGCGATCCGAAGGCGTCGCGTAGCCGCGGGGCAGAATCGTGATTCCGAGGCCTACGCGCACCGTTTCTCGCAGGGCCTCGGCGGAGGCGAGCGTGAGCCGCACGCGGGGCGCGAAGCCGGCGCTCTCGCAGGCGGCGTGAATGATGTCGGACAAGAAGGTGCCGTCCGGCACCAGCACCAGCTCCCGCTGAGCCAGCCGAGACAAACGGAGGCTTTTGGTGCGGGCGAGCGGATCGCTCTTGTGCATCAACGCCACCAGCGGCTCTTCGAACAGGGTTTTGACGGCGAGGCCCCGCAAAGACGCGCGTGGGGCGCCGGCCAAAAGCCCCACGTCGGCGCGACCCGAAGCCACTGCGCGCGCAATGCTTTCGGCGGCCAACGTGCGCACGCTGGGCTTGATGCCCGGGTACTCTTTGGCCAAGCGTGAAAGGACGGTGGGCAGCAGCGTGACGCTCAAGCTTTGAATGGCGGCGATGCGCAAGTTGCCGCCGACGTGTCCGCGCAGCGCGCCCAAGTCGTCCTTCAGCGCGGTCAGCGCCGACAAGGCCTGGCGAGCGCGGGTCGCCGTGAGCTCGCCCGCATCGGTCAGGCGCAACGGCGCACGCGCCTTGCGCTCGAGCAAGCGCTCACCCAGCTCACCTTCGAGCCGCGCCAGCGCGTGCGACAGGGTGGGCTGAGCGGCGTGCACCCGACGCGCGGCCAAGGTGACGCTCTTGGCCTCGACCACGGCCAGAAAGTATTCCAAGTCGCGCAGATCCATATGATTGCTCTGATGAATGATATTCATCAAAACGTATCATTGTACAGAATGCGCGCACGGGCGCAGCTTGCTCGGTATGAGCAGCATCACCGAGCAGTCTTGGAACGCCTCCCACTACGACCGCGCCGGCGCGTTCGTGCCCAAGCTGGCCGCCGATTTGTTGGAGCTGTTGGCGCCACAACCAGGCGAGCAGGTGCTCGACTTGGGCTGCGGCACCGGCGATTTGACGCGACAGATTGCCGACCGCGGCGCGCTGGTCGTGGGCGTGGACGCTTCCAGCGAGATGGTCGGTGAGGCGCGGCGCAAGCACCCCGGTCTCGACTTCAGCTTGGGCGACGGGCAAGAGCTGCGCTTCGACGGCGAGTTCACCGCCGTGTTCTCGAACGCGGCCCTGCACTGGATGCCGCGCGCGGACGCGGTGGCGGAAGGCGTGGCGCGAGCGCTTCGCTCCCGCGGGCGCTTCGTCGCCGAGCTCGGCGGCGCGCGCTGCGTGCAAACCGTCCGCCACGCCCTGCGCGACGAGCTGCTGGAGCGCGGCATCGAAGGCTACGGTGCACCGCCCTGGTTCTTTCCGACCGTGCCGCAGTACGCGCGCATCCTCGACGAAGCGGGGCTGTTCGTGCGCACGGCGCTGTGGTTCGAGCGACCGACGCGGCTGGAGGGCAGCGCCGGCCTGGCCACCTGGCTGGAGCTGTTTTGCTTGCCACTGTTGCAAGCGCTGGGCGACCGGCGCGCCGAGGTCGTGGCGGGGGTCGAGCGCCGCTGCCGTGCCCAGCTGTACCGCGACGGCTCGTGGTGGCTCGACTACACGCGGCTACGGGTCGAGGCCGTCAAGCCGTGATACGCTCGCCCCGACGTGAACGCATCGAGCTACTCGAGATTGGTTGAGTCGTCGTGAGCCACGGCTGGTGGACGCTGGGCAGAGTCCGAGGCGCGCCCATCCGCGTCCATTGGACGTTGCTGCTCGGCGCGCTGGTGTGGAGTCGCTTCC
>JBEQSW010000592.1:0-7232 GCA_040348565.1 Myxococcales bacterium
GGTGACACGTGTGGTACATGTCCACGTTGCCGGCGGCTTCGTTGTAGTAAAAGTCGCCGTAGGTGGCGAAGCGCTGTGCGACCGTGCCAAGCACGTCGCGGCGTAGGTCGTCGAGTGCCCGCAGCTCCTCGAGCAAGTGGCGGGCGGCGGCGGGACCAGGCGGGAAACCCGGGAAAGTGACGGGGCCACCCACCACACCGGTGTTGCTCAAGGCGCTGACACCTTGCCGCTGCCCAGCTCGCGCAGACGCGCCAAAACCGGGCCATAATTGGGCAATTTCGCCTTCTTTGCCCCCTTGGGCAATACCGTCGCGGCTTCCAGCATGCCCTGCAAGTGCAGCAACAACGCGCTGAGCTCGGTGCGATGGGCACCGCCCGCTTCCGCGCTTTGCACGATCTGTCCGCCGAGCCGTTTGCGCAGATGGTCGAACTCGGCATGGCGCCGTTGTCGTTCGCCTTCGGAGATGGCCGGATCATCGAGGCCTTCGGCCAGCTCGGCGTAGCGCTCGGTCAAAGCGCGTTCGTCACGGGCACGCTTGGCCAGGTTGTCCAGCGCAGGCGCGGCCAGCAGCCCCATCAGCTCTTTCAATCCCGGCTCGCTGCGTAACAGTTGCGGATTGCGTTGTGCGTTCGTGACCCAGCCCTTGAGCATTTGCAATTCGGGCAGGGGCACCGACGGGGGCTGCGGCTGCAGCAAGGCTTGGGCCTGGCGCTGCGCTCGCAGGCATTCAGCGGCCCCCGCCAACACCGGCGGCTTGACCTGCGGGCTGGGCACCGCCCCACGCTCGCGCACGCAGCGTAGGGAAGCACCGAAGAATGGTTTGGCGCGCTTGTCTTCGTCCAGCGTCGGCGCAACTTCGGCCGCGTTCGGGCTGAGCGTGGCCAAGGCCAGACCCCCGGCGGGGTCGCGCGCATAGAGCAGCAGCCCGCCGAAAGCGGCGTGATCCTCGGTGTCGAATAGGGCACCGGCCACCGTTTTGCGATCGTCCACCGTGAGCCCTTGAAGCTCGTCGGTACGGGGGAGGCGCCAACCAAGCCCGAGCGCGAGCGGGCACGGGTCGCTGGCGGCGACCACTCGTGGCACCCAACCTTCGGTCAAGCCCCAGTCGGCCGAGGCGCAGCGCGCGACCTCGTGATAGCTCCGCTCGAGCTCGCTGGGGGACGCCGTCTCGCTCTCCTCGGCCAGCAAAATGGTCGGATGCTGGTCGCGGCAGGCTTCGTTGAGGACGTGGAAGGGCAAGCTGGCGCGCGTCGACACGTCGGCCGGCGCACCCTCGATTTGAAAGGCCGAGCTGCAAGCCGCGATGGGCGCGGACAGCACGAGGCGCAGGCGCCGGCCCGCTCCTACCACCGTCAAGTTGCCATAAGCGTCGAACCAGGCGCCGGGCTGGCCCGCGACCAGCGGCGCGTCGGGCTTGTCGGCCGCGGGCCGCTCCGGCCCGGGCCCACCCGCGTTGCTGCTGGCGCACGAAATGGCGAGCACGGCCAAGGTCGTGGTCGCGCAGCCGCGCGCGTGCACTGCGGCTTTCGCCGCCCAAGGACGTGACGACCGGCGTCGAGGCTCGCTACCCAGGGCACTCACTGTCCCCCTTATAGCGCACCTCGTCCGATGGTAAAACGCGAGGGCAATGAGTCAGTTTGCGCTCGTCGAGGGCGGGTGAGCCAGCCCCGGGGGCGCACGGCGAGCGCGGCTTTGCTGTGCCTCGCGTTGATCGAGGGCTGCGCCACCCGGGCCAAGCCCTCTCGCGAGCCAGGCGACTTGTTGGCGGCGCGACCGGAGTCGTTCGTGTCGCGAGTCGCGCGCTTGCGCGAGCTCAGCGAGATGACGCCCACGCCGGTGCTGTTCGACGACGAGGCGGCGTTCCATCGCGTGGCGGATCAAAAGGCGGAGCGCGAAGCGATTCAGCCCACGCCGATCGATATGCCGGCCGTGCAGCTGTCTCTCGGGTTGATCTTCGCGGCCAAAGGCGCGGCTCCGGCGCGGAGCTTCGGCTCTTTGCACCGTAGCCAAATGGTCGCCTTTTACGACGAGTTTTTGCACCAAGTGCACGTGCGCGAAAAAGCGCGCAAAGAAGCCGACCTGCCGTTCGTCGTGGCCCACGAGCTCGGGCACTCGCTGCAGTTCCAGCACTTTCACATGCCCGAGATCGCCAACGTGACCGACGAGGACGCTCGCTTGGCGCGCTTGTCGCTGCTGGAGGGCGACGCCATGCTGGTGATGGCGGCCTTCGCGGCGGACGAGAACCACGTGCCTCTGTCGCGCGTGCTGGTGCGCTTGGCCGAGGGAGCGCTGGAAGCCAGCCTGCAAGGCTACAAGGCCGCGCTGGAGCAGAGCCCCGAGCTCAAGAGCGCCGCGCCATTTCAGCGTGAACGCCTGGTTTTTCCCTACCAGTCGGGGGCAAGCTTCGTGGCCCAGGTGCACCGCGCGGGGGGCTTCGCGCTCGTCAATCGCCTCTACGAGGT
This sequence comes from Myxococcales bacterium, assembly GCA_040348565.1. Taxonomy (GTDB): domain Bacteria; phylum Myxococcota_A; class Polyangia; order Polyangiales; family Polyangiaceae; genus PMG-095. Next base: position 2,463 of record JBEQSW010000592.1, read on the forward strand.
GCCGCCGGCCAGCACCGAGCAGATCCTACACCCGGAAAAATACCTAGCCGGTGAGCTGGCGGTACCGGTGCGAGCGCCGGCTACGCCGGCCGGTTTTCAAACCATTCGCTCCGGTCACGTGGGCGAGCTCTTGCTGCGCGCCATGCTCGAGGTGTGCAACGACCGCCCGCTGGCGCATCAAGCCGCCGCGGGTTGGGGCGGCGACGCATTTACGGTGGTTGGCCGCGCCCAACAAGGCGGGCTTCTTCTAGTCACGACCTGGGATAGCGAGCTCGATGCCCAGGAGTTCGAGCGCGCGCTGCGCGCCACCGTCAATTGTTGGGATCACGCCCCCGCTGCCACGCGCGAGATCTTCCGAAACCCCACGCAGGTCCGGCGAGACGGCAGCACGGTCGGGGTCGCGCGCGGGTTCACGTCGCCGCTCGCGCGCCAATTGCTGGCCGGTTTGCCCGAGCTGGTAGGGCAGCGCATTCCGCCGAAGGCGCCGTTTGGTCCCGTCAGTATCCCGCCGGTGCGCCGAGCGGTCCCGGTGCCCAAGCCGTTCATCCAGGGCGACCGGCTGATCGCGCCGCGGTTGGGCCTGGCCATCCCGCTCGCCCGCGGCCTCAAGCCCAAGGTCGACGAAGACGACGTCAGCTTCGGCGCGGAAGGGGGCGGCTTCGCGTCGCTCATCTTCGCCGTTTCGGATTTGGCCTATTCCCCCAAGGCCGTGCGTCACTCGTTCGATACCTTCGAGCAGGCGTTGAAGAAGCCGCTCGACGACGACCAAACGGTCAGCGTCGTCGTAAAATCGGGCAGCGCACAGACGCCGGTGGGCAAAGCGGTCGAGCGGGTGTGGCAGGTGGACGGCACGCCGATCCATGGCCGGCTGCTACTCGTGCCCATTTGCCGCGGCACCGGCATGCTGGTGATCGGCGAAGGTTATGCCACTGAAGCCACACGCGAGCTGTTGGATCGGGTGGTGGCAGGGGTTCGACCGCTGGCGGCGGGTTCCCCCATTTGTGCCGAGCTGGATCCTTGAAACGCCTGGTCGAGCGCCCAAGCTCCGCTATGCTGCGCGCGGAAAACGAGGATGACCCAAAAATTGCGCGTGCTCGTGCTGTTCGGTGGCCGCTCCGCGGAGCACGAAATTTCGTTGTTGTCCGCGCGCTTCGTGGTCGAGGCGCTCGATCCCCAGCGCTTCGAGCCCGTGCTCGTCGGCATCGACAAGCAGGGCCGTTGGCAGCTCGAGTCGCGCGAATCTTTGCTGGCGGCCGGCGAAGGAGCGCGGGCCATCGCCCTGTCGTCGGGCTTGCCGCAGGTGTCGTTGCCGCCGCGGCCCGCGTCGGGCGGAGCATTGGCGCTGGCGGTCGAGGCGCGCGCGGGCCTGGGCGTGGACGTGGTTTTTCCGGTCCTGCACGGGCCGATGGGTGAAGACGGTACCGTCCAAGGTCTGCTCGAGCTGACCGGCTTGCCCTACGTGGGCGCCGGGGTGCTGGGCTCGGCGGTGGGCATGGACAAAGACGTGATGAAGCGGCTGCTCGAGCAAGCTGGCTTGCCGCTCTTGCCGTACGTGACGTTGCGCCAGGCGCGCTATGCGCGCGCACGCGACGCCTGCCTCGAACAAGTCAGGCAACTCGCGTTCCCGGTCTTCGTCAAACCGGCGAATTTGGGCTCTTCGGTGGGGGTAAGCCGCGTTGTTTCCCCCGACCAGCTCGGCGCCGCCGTGGACCACGCCTTCGAGTTCGATGGCAAAGTCGTGATCGAGCAGGGCCTCGATCACCCGCGCGAGATCGAGTGCGCGGTGCTGGGGGGAGGCGCCGGCGAACGCGTCGTCTCGGTGCCGGGCGAAATCGTCGTCGACCACCCTGACGGTTTCTATTCCTACGCTGCCAAGTACTTGGACGACGCGGGCGCTACCACTCGTATTCCGGCCGAGCTCGACGCCGCCGAGATGGCCGAGGCTCAGCAGCTGGCAGGTCGCACGTTCGACGCGCTGGAATGCGAGGGCATGGCGCGGGTCGATCTGTTCTTGGATCGCGAGCGCAAGCTGTGGGTCAACGAGATCAACACCATTCCCGGCTTCACTCGTATCTCCATGTACCCCAAGCTGATGCAAGCCAGCGGCGTGCCGCCGCGCGAGCTCGTCAGCCGCCTCATCGACGACGCGCTCACGCGCGGCAAATACAAACGCGCGCGCAAGACCAGTACTTGAACATGAATCAAATTAGCTCGGAAAAAGCACTCTATCGGGACCCCAGTCAGCCGTTGGAGCGGCGGGTGGCCGACCTCTTGTCGCGCATGACTCTGGCCGAAAAAGTCGGCCAGATGCTGCAGCTGGATGGGCAGAAGGATCCGCTTCGGGTCATTGCCGACAAGCAACCGGGGTCGTTGTTCCACATCCTCAACGAGCGCTTGGCCGAGGCGATGGACGCCGCTGCCGCCACGCGGCTGGGCATCCCGCTGTTGATCGGCGAAGACGGTATTCACGGCCACTCGTTTCATCCCGGCGCGACCATCTTTCCGACGCAGCTTGCCATGGCCGCGTCTTGGGATCTCGAGCTCTTGGAGCAAGTGGCGCGCGTCACCGCGCGCGAAATGGCGACGACCGGCGCGCACTGGACCTTCTCGCCCGTGCTGTGCCTGACGCGCGACCTGCGCTGGGGCCGCACTGGTGAAACTTTCGGCGAAGATCCGTTCTTGATCGCCGAATTCGGCGCCGCCATGATCCGCGGCTACCAGGGCAACGGCTTGAACGACGCGGACGGCGTGCTCGCCACCGCCAAGCACTACGCCGGCTACTCCGAGACCCAGGGCGGTCGTGACGCCTCCGAAGCCGACATTTCGCGGCGCAAGCTGCAGAGCTTCTTTTTGCCGCCGTTCGAGCGCGCGGTGAAGGCCGGCTGCATGACGTTCATGACCGGCTATCAGTCGATGGACGGCTTGCCCTCGACCGCCAACCATTGGCTGTTGCGCGAGGTGCTGAAGCATCAATGGGGCTTCGAGGGCATCCTGGTCACCGACTACGACAACGTGGGTCGCTTGGTTTACGAGCAGCGCGTCGCACCCAGCATGGTCGAGGCGGCGGTGATCGGCGTGCGCTGCGGCAACGACATGATCATGGCCACCCCGAGCTTCTACGAAGCGGCGCAAGAAGCCGTCGAGCGCGGCTTGCTGTTGGAGGCGGAGATCGACGAGGTCGTGCGGCGCATCCTGGCGCTCAAGTTCCGCATGGGCTTGTTCGAGAATCCGCGCCGGCCCGATCGAGAGGCGCAAAAGCGCGTGATCCACTGCGCCGAGCATCGAGCGCTCAATCTGCGCGCGGCGCGTGAGTCGATCGTGCTCCTGCAAAATGACGGATTTTTGCCGCTGAAAGCGGCGGACGTGCCTAGCGTCGCGGTGGTGGGGCCCAACGCCGACAACGCCCTCGCGCAGCTGGGGGATTGGTCGCTGGGCGCCACCCAGTATCCGCCCGAGTATGGCCAGCAACCGCGCGAGCTGACGACGACGGTGCTCGACGGTCTGCGCGCTCACCTGCGCGGGTCGCGAGTCAACCACGCGGTCTGCGGTGATCTGTGGTCCAAGAACCCGGCTGCCTTGGCCGAAGCGCTGAAGGTGGCCGCCGAAGCCGAGCTGGTCGTGGTGGTGGTGGGGGACGACATTCCGTTCATCGGCGAAACTCGCAGCACCGCAACGCTGGAGCTGCTCGGCGACCAAAACGCGCTCATCGACGGCGTCGCCGCGTCGGGCAAGCCCTTCGTGCTCGTGCTGATCGCGAGCAAGCCGCTGGTTCTGCCCGAGAGCGCCAGCCGCGCTCGCGCCATCGTGCAGTGCTTCAATCCGGGCATGGAAGGGGGGACGGCCTTGGCCGAAATCTTGTTCGGCGAGCAAAACCCCTGCGGAAAGCTCACGATTTCCCACCCCCGGCACGTCGGCCAGCAACCAACCTTTTACGGCCAGGTGCGCGGCCAACATGGCGACCGCTACGCCGATTTGACCCAAGAACCGCTATTTCCGTTCGGCCACGGCCTTTCGTACACGCGCTTCGGCTATCGCAACCTGCGCGTTCGCACGCCGTTGGTTCGCGCCGGCCAAGCCGTCGAGCTCGAAGTGGAGCTGAGCAACGACGGGGAGCGCGCCGGCACCGAGGTGGCGCAGGTTTACGTGGTCGACGAGGTCACCTCGGTCACGTGGGTGAATCAGTCGTTGGTGGCGTTTCAGCGCGTGTCGCTCGCGCCGGGTGAAAAGCGCACGTTGCGCTTCTTCATTCCCTACGACCGCCTTTCGCTGGTCAACGCGCACGGGCAGCGGGTCGTGGAGCCAGGCGCGTTCGAGGTCTTGGTCGGCGGCTCGTCGGCTCGCTCGGCCCTGCAGCAGCGGGCCACGTTCCAGGTGGACGGTACCGCCTTCAGCTACGAAGCCATTCCCGGCGTCGCTCGCTAGTTCCCGGCCGAGCCATCCCGACCAGGCCTTGGGGAGGCAGGTTCGGGCGCGGCCGCGCGAGCGGGCACCGGTTTCGGCTTGGCCGCTTGCGGTTTTTCGCCGGCGTGCCCGGCCAGGTACAGGGCGCCGATCACCGCGGCCGCTAGCGCGGCCAAGAGCAGCCATTTCTGCGTGGCGCTGAGGGGCCGCCTTCCCGCCGGCGGCGCCGGGGCTCCCGCCAAAAAAGCCGGGCTGGCCAGCAATGCCTGGTAGACGCGCTCGCGCGTGTCGGCGTCGGGCGTACGTTCCTGGCGCGCTTCGTCGAGCAAGGCTCGGCCGTCACGACGGAGCTCGGTCATGGGTCGGTTG
>JBEQSW010000007.1:0-6248 GCA_040348565.1 Myxococcales bacterium
ACTCATGGCTGCCAAATCGCAGCTCGCATTGCAGAAGCTTCCGTGTCGGAAGCAGGCAAATCCCAGGCGAATGCCACGCTGAGCCCGTCGAGGCACACGGCCTTCTCATGTCCCTTTGTCATGCCGGTGAAGCGGGCTTCACGCTTCGTCCCTCTTTGCGTCCCCGAATCACTTCGCATGCGAAGTCCTTCGGGCGCGCGCGAAGGCGGTGGAATTGCTACCAGCGAGGCCCAGGCCGGCGTGTGCGACCTCTTCGGGGCGCTGGCGTTCTGACAGCCCCTCTCGAGAGCCTCCGAGAATTTCACAGGGAGGACGGGAGGACGGGAGGTTGCGGGAGGCGAACGCATTTTTGTTTTTGGAGGACCAAAACCAAAAATATTTCCCTCGAGGGAGCCGGAGGTGGCTGCCGGCAAGGCCCCAGCTGGATTCGCTGGCGGCAGCGCGAGCCCAAAAATTCTCGCCTCTGTCTCATCCTCCCGTGCTCCCGTCCTCCCGGTGAAAAAATCTCGAGCGTCCAAGGTGGCCTAGCTCCGCCACAGAAGCTTCTGCGATTCGGGCTGCGGATTGGCAGCCCAGATGTGTGGAATCATGAGGGACTGCGGCTGGGCGGCCCCCCCAGGGACCCGAGTGACTTGCTCAAGGCTCACGGGAGCCCACAAATAATGCGGGTTTGGGAGATTGTTGCTGAGGGCGCAACGATGTTTGCCGATTCGAATGGCTAGTCGCCGACGCTCCGCTTGCGCACGTTTGTGGGGTCACGAGACGTAACCACAGACGGAGATTCAGATGACTTGGAAGATCGATAGCGCGCACTCGGACGTTGGTTTTGCGGTTCGGCACATGATGATCAGCACGGTGCGCGGCAAGTTCACGAAGGTCGAGGCCGACGTCTCGCTGGACCCGGCGAAGCTCGAGCAAGCCACGGTGACGGCGCGCATCGATGCCGCCAGCATCGACACGCGCGAAGAGAAGCGCGACGGCCACCTGCGCTCGCCTGACTTCTTCGACGTCGCCAATTATCCCACCCTCACGTTCACCAGCACCAAAGTGACCCGCAGCGGCGACGACATCGAGGTGACTGGCAACTTGAAGATCAAAGACCAGGAGCACCCCATCACGCTCAAAGGCGAGGTGACCGGTCCCAGCAAGGATCCGTGGGGCAACATGCGCGTGGGCTTCAGCCTGACTGGCGAGCTCGACCGCGAGAAGTTCGGTTTGACGTGGAACCAGGCCCTCGAAGCGGGCGGCGTGCTGGTGGCAAAGAAGGTCAAGATCGAGCTGGAAGCGCAGCTGGTTCAAAGCTGAGCTCCAGAGCCGCTCGGCTGGCGTGCGAGTTACGGCCCGGCGGGCGCGGCGGGCCGTAGAGTTTCCAAGAACGCGCGACGCCGGCCCGGTTTCGGGCTTTAATGAGCAGCGTGGGCTCAGGACGGGCATTGATCACGGCGCCGACCGCGCGTTTGCTTGGAGACACCATGCTGCGCGCACGGATTTGGACGGCGGTGGCTCTGGGCATGGCGTGGTCCACGGCCCTGAGCGGTTGCTCGGGCAAGACCGAGCGCGGCGGCAGCGGAGCGAGCGGCGACTCGACGCCGGTGCAGCAGCCAGCCGCGGCTCCTGCCAACCCGCAGCCAACTCGCGCCGAGCCCGCGCGGCATCTGCTGATGGTGGTCGAGTTGGAGCCGGCCACGCACGCCGCGCGGACGTTGACGGCGCGCTCCGTGGAGCTGCCGTTGCCACGCCGTCGCGGGACCGCGCGCAAGGGCCCGTGGCGTGTGGACGTGTTGGATGCAAGCGGAGCGGTGCTGTTCTCGGCCCCGCTGGAAGACGCCGCCACCGTGCGCGGCGAATTCGCGGACGCGCAGGGGCAGCTCAGCGGCGTGAGCGCCCAGAAGCGAGTGGCAGCGGTGACGTTGCGCTTGCCGTGGCTCGACGGTGCATCGGAGGTGCGTGTCGTTCGCCTGAGCAACGGTGCCGATAGCGAGCTCGGGCGCGTCGCCTATCCGGCGGTGGCTCCGTGAAGAGCTGGCTCCGCGGGGCGTTGACGGCGGCAGTCACGGTGGTGGCGGGTACCGCTCACGCGGCCGACGTGGAAACACTGCGCCAATCGGGGCCCGCGGCCGATCGCTTCAACATTGCGGTGCTGGGCGACGGCTATCGCACCGAAGACCAAGCCCAGCTGAAGGCCGACGCTCAGGGCATCATCGACTACCTTTTCAGCCTCACGCCGCTCGCGCAATACGCGGCGTTCTTCAACGTCAAGCTAGTGCACGTCGTCTCGAACGAGAACGGCGCCGACAACGGCAGCTACGGCGCCATGCGCGACACGGCGCTGGACTCCTACTTCAATTGCGACGGCATCGATCGGCTGCTGTGCATGGACGACGGCAAAGCGGCGGTGGCGGCCGCGCAAGACGTGCCGGAGTACAATTTTGCGATCGTGATCGTGAACGATCCGAAATACGGCGGCTCGGGCGGCACGGTGTGCGTGTCTTCCGCCAACGAACAATCGTTCGAGGTCTTGGCCCACGAGATTGGGCATAGCTTGGCCCAGCTGGCCGACGAGTACAGCTACGAAGGCAATCAGCCCCCGTGCGATCCGCAGCAAGATTGCCAGGAAGCGAACGCGACTTTGCGCACGACGCTGGCGCAGATCAAATGGCACGACTGGATCGAGGACGGAACGCCGTTGCCAACGCCGGCGACGGCCCCGTACGCCAGCGTCACGGGACTGTTCGAGGGCGCACGCTATACGCCGACCGGCATCTACCGCCCGCAGCTGAACTGCAAGATGCGTGACTTGGGCGCGGACTATTGCTCGGTGTGCACCGAGCAATTCGTGCGCTCGATTTGGACCTCCGACAACATCAAGATGATCGAGACCAGCACGCCCGCCGCGCCGGACGTGCAGAGCGCGACGTGCGACGCCATCGAGCTCAGCGTCACGTCGCCGCCCATCGTACCGTCGACGTATCGCTATACGTGGACGGTGGACGGCACCGTGCAGCCGGAGACGACTCGAGCCATTTCCCTGCAGCCCGGCGCCCTGCAGCAGGGCGAGCACCAGGTGGCGGTGCGGGTAGAAGATGCGACCAGCTTGGTGCGGACCGATCTGGACAACGACTTGAAGGATCAGACGTCGTGGACCGTTGCGGTGGCGAAGGATGATTGTCCGGTGCCGGCCGGCGGCGCTGCCGGCACGGGTGGAGTCGCCGGGGCGAGCGCGGCGGGGGCGAGCGCGGCGGGCGTGGCCGGGACCGCCGGTGGCGCTGGTGGCGCTGGTGGCGCCGTCGACGTTGAAGGCAGTGCGGGAAGCGTCGCTACTGCCGGCGTGGCGAGTGGCATGGCTGGTGGCTCGGGCTCGAGCTCGGGTGCTGACGCGCCGCAGGGCAATCCGCCGCCGCGCGAGACTGCCGGCTGCGGCTGTGCGCTTCCGGGCGAGGCGTCACCGCGTGGCGTGGCGGGGCTGTTCGTGCTGCTGGGCGTTGCGCTCGGGCGCGTGCGCCGTGAGCGTGCCGGGCGACGCCAGGGACGCAGGGCGCGGGTAGCGCACCGTCGGCGGTAGAGTCGGCGGGGTTTGCGGTGCCGGGCTGGCGGGAGGCAGTGGCGGCACCGCCCGGTCGAGCACGAACAACCGCTGCACCAGCTCCGCCCTGCCCGAGACCCGCAGCCGCTTGAACACGGCCGCAATTTGGTTGGCGATGGTACGCTCGGCGGTTCGACGGCGCCGCGCGATTTCGGCGTAGCAGCAACCTTCGAACAAATAGCCGACGACCTCACGCTCGGCGGTGGGCAGAATGTCCACGAGACACCGGTCGGGGCGCGGAATGCCGACGACGCGCAGCTCGCGCTCGCCGACTCGCATGAAACTGAGCGAGCCGGTGGCCGAGATGCCCTGCCGCGATACCGTGGCCGCGAGCATCAACAGCGGGTGCACTCGAGACGGCCGACCCGGCACGCCCAAGCTTTCCAGCGCCAACCGCGCATGCAGCGCGACCGTCGAAGCAGCGACCGCCAGCTCGATGGCCACCTGATTCTGACTTGCACCGGCCAAAATCGACTCGATGATCTCGAGTCGGCGGCCAGCCAGCGGCGGCGTCGACGGCGCGCTCGTGGCTCCCAACACCACCCCACAGCGAGTGGGGCTGAAGAACGTAACTTCGACGTTGGCGCAGCCCTGCACGAGCTCTTGCCAGATGGGCGCAAGCTCGATTTGCGTGCCGGCTACCTCGTCCAGCGCGCTCGCGGCCGCCACCAAGTCTACTGGCGGAGCCGGCGAGGGCTCGGCCAGGAAATAGCGAGTCGAAATGGGGCTCGATTGCAGTAAATCCGACAAGACGGCGCTCCTTGATTTCGAGTTGGGCTCGCCCTCTCGAGCGCGATTGCTCGGTCCGAGAGGCGAGACTCCACTCGCTCACTCCACGACTACGCGAGTCGTGCGCCTCTGACCATTTCAGCCACTTGCAAGCGATAGGTAACTATTCGGGCTGATGGTTCGATTCGAGTTTCCGGCAGTGGTCGAGAATCTCAAAAACAGCGGTTTTTGTCGGCATTCGCGCTGATGCGAGGCGCTGGTTTGGCCAAAGACTAGACCTGGTCTATCCATTGAGCTGCTGCACATGGCGGTCCTGGAGCAGATTGATCGAGCGCGAACATTTCGGCCGGCAACTCGTTGCTTGGTCGGCAGAGCGTCGACCTGCCATTTGATATTGGATGACTCGGACGCCTCACGCGAGCATGCCGTCATCTTTTATGACGGTGTGCATTGGAATGTACGCGATTTGTCATCGCGAAACGGCACGCTGGTCGAGGAGGAGCGGGTCGTGGACACCATGCCTCTGCAGTTGGGACAGACCGTTCGTTTCGGTGGCGAACGAAATGCGTGGAAGCTCGTCGACGCCGATCCGCCGGCCGCGCGCGCGGTCTCGCGCCTCACGGGGCGCGCGGTCGTGGCCGACCAAACCGGCCTGTTCTTGCCCGACGCGGCTGCCTCGGAAGTGTTCGTCTCGAACCAAGATGGGGTGTGGTGTCTGGAGCGAATGGGCGAGGTTCGCGCCGTCGCCGATCAAGAAGAAATCACCGTCGGGGACGAGGTCTGGACCCTCGAGTTGACGGTCGGCGAAGAGCGCCCCTCCCTTGCGACGGTTGCCTTGGACTCGGCGGAGGCTCGCTTCGTATTCAAGGTCAGCCGGGACGAAGAGTACGTCGAGCTGGTCGTCGCCAAGGGTGGCCGAGCGCACTCGTTCACGCACCGCAGTCACATTTACCTCTTGCTGCTGTTGGCGCGGGCGCGCTTGGAAGACCAGCTATCGTCGGAGACTTTGCCCGGCGAGCACGGCTGGGTGGAGACCAAACGGCTGGCCAACATGCTGAAGACGTCCAGCGAGCAGATCAACGTCTGGGTCTGGCGAGCTCGCGAGCAGTTCCAGAGAATCGACGCCGACCTTGCGCGCCGGCTGGTAGAGCGACGTCCGGCGCTGGGGCAGCTACGGATTGGCTTTGGTGAGTTGGCGACCGAGCTGCTGTGAGTCAGCCGACTTGGCCGGTGTGATCAATCAAGGTAGCTTCGGTTCGGGCAATCTTGCGCTCGAAGAGCAGGGCCGGGCTTTCGAGCGGTGCTTCCAACGCCAGGCACGCGCTCTTGGCTCGGCGCAGCGCTTCGCGGGCGCCCGCTACGTCCCCCGCGCGCAGCCGACACTCGGCTGCGACGCGGTGGGCTTCGGGCGCGTAGAACGCGCCAAACGGTAGCGCCGCCACCGTGAGCGCTTCGGCGATCAGCGCATCGGCTCGCTCGAGTTGACCTGCCTCGAGGCACGCCTCCGCGATGATGCTCGTCAGAAATACGTGGCCCTGGGGCCTGCTGGACAGTGCCTTCATTCGTCGATAAACGTCGACCAAATCGTCGATGGCCCCGTCGTCCCCGCGAGCCGCCCTCGCTCGCGCTTCGCCTATCAACGCGATGCAGCGGTAGTACGGGAAGCGGCTGCCCGCCATTTCCAGCAGCCGATGGAGACTGCCGGTAGCGCGGGCCAGCTGCGAGAAGTCGTACAAATCGTAGTCGCCGAGCGTCAGCCCCAGATGGATGCGCATGTAAAACGCATGCCGTAGCTCACTTTGCTCGTCGTCGACGGAAAGGTTTTCGAGCAGCGACTCGGCGCGAGCGTGGACGAGCTCGGCTTGAGGTCGGCGGCCACACAGGGTCTCCAACCACGACAAGTGCATGGCCGCTGCGACCACGAACTCGCAACCCC
>JBEQSW010000039.1:0-4304 GCA_040348565.1 Myxococcales bacterium
AATGATACCCCGTAGCCGCGGGCGGCCTTGGGTGGGGCGGCGTCGGGCTGCTGCAACTCAGCGAAACCGCCGACGCAGGCGCAGGAAAGGCCGTTCCACGGCGACGTGCGCCGCTTGCGCGAACAGCACCGAAAGGGGCAGGCCCAGCCCAAACACGACCAAAGCGCTGTCCTGCTGCTGCGGCAAGAATCGCCGCACCAGCCCGAGCGCGGTGATGTGTAACAGATACAGCGCGTAGCTGAGCGTACCGAGCTTGCGCAGGGGCGCCCAGTCCAGCAGCCAGGCGAGACCATGGTCGGGCCGCAGCGCGACCGCGCCCACCAGCGCCGCCAGCGTGATGGACAAGGAAAGGTAGGGCGTCGCAGGCACCAACAGCCAACCCACGCTCAGCACTAGCAACGACGGGGCGGCCCCGCGCCAACCGATCAGCCAGCGGACGACGCCGAAGCTGCGCGGTGCATCCAACAGCAACGCCACGATGCTGCCGCAGCCAATCGGCGCCGCAAAGCTCGTCAACATGCGCAGCCCCAGCGACCCTGGCGGCAGCCACGCCGAAAATACTGCGTGCTCGGCCAATGCGTCGACCACCACCGCGCCGGCCATCAAACCGCCGACCAGCGCGCGGTTTGGCAGCAGCGCCACCAGGCCCGGCCAAATCCAGTAAAATTGCTCTTCCACGCACAGCGACCACGAAAACGCGAACATCACCGGATACGGCACCGCGTAGTCCAAGAACCAATTGGCGGTGTAGGTCGCGTGGTACGGCAGTCCCTGCAAGAAATGACGCGCGGTGGCCGAGCCAGCCTGGGTCTGCAGTGCGCGCAACGCGTACAGGCCGAGCACGGCGTAGTACAACGGAAAGATGCGCAGCGAGCGGCGCGCGTAGAAGGCCAGCAGATGGATGCGACCGCTGCTACGTCGCTCCCGCAGCAGCAGCGTCGTGATCAAAAAGCCGCTGAGAGCGAAGAACAAATCGACCCCGACCGCGCCCTTGCCCCAGATGCCCGGCAACAAGCGCGGCGTCGCGTGGTGCCAAATGACCGGCAGGATGGCGAGACCGCGCAGCCCGTCCAACCCTGGCAGCTGTAGGGTTTCGATGAAGCGCGCGTGTGCGGCCTGGCTCGTTGGTTGGCGGTGCCGCACGGATGGACGCTGAGCTCCGCCTTCGACTATAGACGGGACCCGTCATGCGCGAGCGTCGTCTCCTAAAAGCCATCGGCGGCTTGGCTGTCCTGGCCTGTCATTGTCGGGGGGAGCCAGCGCCGTCGGTGGCGCCCGCCACCAGCCTGTCGGTGCCCCAGCCCCAGACCGCTGCGGCCCCGGTCGGCGCACCCGCGCCTGCGCTGTCCGCGCCCGCGCCGAGCTCTTCGACCCCGAGCCCGCCGATTCCCACCGCCAGCGCCGCGACCAGCGCCGCACCCGTCACCACTTCACCCGAGGCCGAAGATCCCCCGTTGCTCGGAAGCGACGGGGCGCCGCTGCCTCAAACCGAAGCTCGTCCCTCGGCGAGCGACGAGCGCTTCAAGCGCCGCATGCAGCGGCTGGCCGACGCGATCATTTCCGGAGACGTCGAAAAAGCCCGCTCCAGCTTCTTTCCACTCGTAGCCTACGCGCAGGTCAAAGACGTGGCCAAACCCGAGCGCGACTACCGCTTTCGGCTCATGTCGAACTTCGAGCGCGACGTGCGTGAGTACCGAAAGGCGCTCGGGCGCGACGCCGAGCACGCCGAGCTGATTGGCGTGGACGTGCCGGAAGCGCGCGTGGAATGGATGAAACCGGGCAAGGAAGGCAACCGGTTGGGCTACTTTCGCGTGCTGCGCTCACGGCTTCGGTTTCGCCTTCCCGACGGCAAAGAGCGCAGCTTCGAGCTCACGAGCCTGATCAGCTGGCGCGGCGAGTGGTACGTCGTCCACCTTCACGGCTTCGAGTAGGGCGCGGCCGCACGCTTGCACCTACACGCCACGCGTCTCGGGTGGGGACGCGCGCGGGAGGGCATTGCAAGGATGTTGATGGACACTGCATGGCTGCAACGTGGGCGCGCTCCGGCCAAACAGCCGAGCACTTCCTGAGGGGTTTCGAGCATCGGCGCGTCGCACGAGCGCGCGTCGTGCGTCACTCGACTACGCTGCAAATCCTGTTGCAGTTGGTGACGGGCAGTGCCAAAGATCGATGTCGAGCCGCACCCGAGGGGGCGTTTCGGTCCGGCAGCATCATCAAGATCATGGCCAGCGAGGCAACTATCCAAACCATCTCCAAGGCACTCGGGGAGGCTGACGAGGGCCCTCTCGCTCAGATCCAAGCCGTCGTCGACGCGCTCGGAGAAGAGACGAGCCTGTCACTCCTTGCCGAGACCGACCGCATCGAAAAAGCGGGAGGCATGGAGCGTGGTGATGGCAAAGGCCGTCGCTCTCCTGGCGGCGTCTTCTTCTACCTTGCTCGTCAGAAGCTGCCGAAGGAACAACGCGCCGCCATCTTCAACGACAAGATGCCGCGTGAGCCCAAGCCACCCGGTTGGGTGCCCGAGAAGAAGGGCCCTAAGGAGTCGGAGCGCAGCTTCCCGCGCCGCCGCGTGTTCGAGGTGAACCCCAGCTCCTCCAAGTTCGGCAGTGGCAGCAGCAGTGGCGCTTCCAGCTCGCGCTTCGGCAGTGGCCCCGGCAGCAGCCGCGGTCAGTGGTCGCCCCCTGTGGCTCCTCCCGGCACGCACATTCCTCCGCAGTTGCCCAACGCGGTCGCGCGCGGCAAAGCCAAGCTCGGCATCTTGGACGCGCTCGGCTCGCTCCACCCCGACGACCAGTACCTCGTGCTGCTCGAGCTCTTGGGTGATCTGCACGCCGTCTACGGCGCCAACGCCGATACCGCCGCGCCGGACTCGAAATCGGTGCCCGAGTCGAAGTCCACGCTGAGCACGCCGGTTGCGGCCGTGGCCAGCGCTGGCAGCGCGCGCCGCGCAGAGCCGGAGCCCGCTTCGGAGCCTCCGCCGTCGCCCAAGCGCAAAGCTCCCGCGCGCAAAACAGCCAAAGGCAGCTGAAAGCCGCGGCTTTCGGGCCGTCCGCGGCGCGCGTGGCTTTTTTGTCCCGGGGGGAACGGGCAAAGCTTTGGCGACAATGTAGGGAAGAGTTGCTTCCCTGATCTAGTCCGAGCATAAACTACCGCGGCTTGGCGACTATTCGGGATCGCGCCATCGATTTTGCGCAACCAGCCGCGCGCGTGACCGATCGCGCGATGTGCCCCAGTTCACTATGCCTGAGTCGGTTCGCGCGAGCGTCATGGCGCGTCGCCCGGGTCACCCCATGACAGACGAACGGGATAAGTCGAGTCGCGGTAAAGAATCGTTGGCTCGCACGACAGCACGAGACGTACCGTTCGTGCGAGACGCCGGCATCGACGCCGAACCGGCGCCGCGTGGCCAGCGCCCCGAGCAGCTCCCGCGCGATCCGACGTACGAAGCCGAGCTCGCGCAAGTCGAGCTGGCCGTCCTGCGCGATCCGATACGCCGCGATGACCCTTCCACGAAGCAAGGTGGTGGCCGCCGCGCGCACGAGCTCAGAGCTGGGCAGGCGCCAGAAAGTGTTACGCCGGAGTCACCTGGCGCGCGAACACGCGGAGAAAACCGAAGCCCGGAGCCTCCCAGCTCTAGCGGGCGCGCGGTGGCGAGCGGAACCTTGTTGTCGGTCGGTGCGGTGGACCCGCGAGGCAAGACCGAACGCACGCTCGAAACGCCACGCATGTTCTTCAGTCGCCCGGACGAAGGCGCGGAAGCCTATTTCAAGCCCGGGAAGATCCCCGCCGTCACCGTTCATCAGACGCTCGAGACCGAGACGGTGAAGCTTGCCGACTCGATCGATCCGCGCCGCGCCAAAACCCTTCCGCGGATCGATCGCGCGGCGTTGGCGCGCCTCGCCGACCTCGAACGCGAGCCGGATTCCGAGGCGCCGTTCGCCACGTCGCAGCCGGCCAGTGAATTCGACGTCAACCGCCCCCCGTCTCAGCCAGATTCGTGGAGCCAGCAAGATTACGAAGCCGCGTCGTCGCTTGGCGAGCGCGGCCACGACGGCCAGATCCACGCTTCGCTCAGCCCGTTCCGCGATCAGAACGAGCCGAGCTTCAGCTTGGATGGCGCCGCCACGCGGCCCGAGCCCTACGTTGCGCGTCAGGCGTCGGACGTACCGCCCGCGTTCTCGACGCCCGACCCGGGCGCGATTCCGACGCAGCGTGACCTGCCGCAGCACCGCATCGAGGACAGTCGCCCTCCGCCGCCTCCGGTGGCGTCGGCGCGTGCTCAGTCCGACAGCGCCGTTCCGGTC
>JBEQSW010000122.1:0-16607 GCA_040348565.1 Myxococcales bacterium
CGCTTCTTTGCCGAGCTCGTCGACCAGTCGCTTCCAGTCGTTGGCTTCGGTCAACAGGCGCACCCGCGCGTCGCGCGCGGGACGGAACTCGGGGTCCGCGTTCAAGGCTCGCTCATAAGCGGCGAGCGCCTTGTCAGGGGCGTTCATGCGGTGCTCCAGCACCTCACCCAGCCGCAGCGCGGCCCGGGCGATGGCCTTCGGATCCTTTTCCGTCGCAAGCTCGCCCTCGATCAGCTTGGCGATGTCCTCGAAGTGATGCTTGTCGGTCAGCTTGCGCTCGAGCGCGCGCCGCGCCGGCAGGTGCTGCGGATCGGCCTCCAGTGCGCGCCGGTACGCGGCCAGCGCCTGGTCGTCCTTGGCGATGCGCTGCTCGTAAATTTCGCCGATTTTGTAGTCGAGGCGCGCCGACTCGGGGCCGCGCGGCAAGCTCGCGAGCTCGGCCTGATACACGTGCACCAAGTCTTCCCAGCGGCCGGCGCGAAAATACAACCGCCCCAAGCTGGCCAACGCCGGCTGGAACTTCGGCTCCAGCTCGAGCACGCGCCGCTGCAGACCGAGCGCCAGCGAGTCGTCGCCCAGATCGTGCTCGGCGACCTCGCCGGCGCGATGCAGCAGCATCAGGCGCTCTTTGGCGTCCTTCACCAGCTTGGCTTCGAGCTCGAGCATTTCCGAAAGCTCGCGATACAGGCCGCCCCGCTCAGCGGCGCGCTGGGCAGCGTGGACGGCGCCGATGTGCCCGGCGTCGATGCCGAGAATGCGCCGGTACGACGTCAAAGCGGCTTGGGAGTCGCCGAGCGCGTCCTCGTGCACGCGCCCAATCTTGAACAAGTAGGTGATCTTGGTCTCGGAGTCGGGCGCGAGATCCACCGCGCGCTCGTACAGCTCGACCAGCTCGGTGTGCTTCTTGGCCGCCGAGTACAGGCGCACCAGCGCCTTGAACGAGGCCGAATAGCCCGGCACGATGCCGAGCGCGCGGGCGTGGTGGGTCAGCGCCAGCTCTGGCTTTCCCAGCTCTTTTTCGAGAATTTCGGCCATGCGCGCATGGGCGTAGGCGCGCCGGTGCGGATCGCGCGCGGCCTCCGCCTCACCGGCGCAAATGGCCAGCAAGCTCTCCCAGCTCTTGGTGCGCCCGTACAGCCGCGACAGCGCGGCCAGCGCCGGCGCGTGCGCCCGATCGAAGCTGAGCGCCTTTTCGTACCAGGCGACGGCGGTCTCGTCGTCGCTGAGCTCGTCTTCGTAGAGCTGCGCGCCGCGCAACAGGTAAGCAATGCGCTCCGCGTCCGTGCGGGCCAGATCGGCCAGGCGCGCCAGCACGTTGCCGAGCGCGGTGTGGTTCTGCATGGCTTCGTAAGCGCGGGTCAGCGCTTCGAGCACTAGCCGATCGTCTTTGACGATGCCGAGCGCGCGTTCGAGCGCGTGGGTGCCCTGCGCCAAGTTGCCCAGCTTGTCGATCTCGATGCGACCGACGCGGTACAGCGCCATAGCGCGCGCGTTGGGATCGGTGACCTGCTCCGCCTCACGTTCGAGCACCCCCACCAGGTCGCGCCAGCGCTGGTGCGAGTAGTGCAGCCGCTTGAGGGCGTGCACGGCCGTGTCCGAACGCGGATCCGTATCGAGCGCGGCTTGGTACAGCTCCGCGGCCTGGCCCAGGTTCTTGCGTCGCGATTCGGCGATGCGCGCGCGATCGACGAGCAACGCCGCTCGGTGTCGCGTGTCGTTCTTCACGCCGGCAATGCTCTGCTCGAACGTCTTGTCCAAGGCGTCCCAGGCCCGCGCGCCCAGCTCCGCCCGCGCCACCGCCTTCAGCAGCGCGGCGTCACCGGGATTGAGCTCGAGCGCGGCCGCGAACGCTTCGCGCCCCTCGCGGCGCTGACCCAAGCGGTCCTCGAGCAGCCGGCCTTTTTCGTACAGCAACGCGGAGCGAGCGGCGGTAGCGCGCGTAGCCGCGATCTGCGCGTCGAACAGCGGTACCGCCGCGCCATACTCGCCTTTGCTGAGCAGCAGCCGGCGCAGGGAGCGAATCGACGGAACGTGGCTCGGGTTGTCGATCAACGCTTTGCGGTAGTGTCCGACCGCGTCGTCGGGCTTGCCCAACACCGATTCGCACAGGCGCCCGCACTCGAAGCGGATGCGCGCGCGCGCCACGGCGTGCGTCTTGGTCGGCAGCTCCAGGTCGGCGCGCTTGAGGAACTCTTCGGCGCGCGTGGCCTCGCTCTCGGCCGGCGGCTTCACCTGCAGGTCCGGCCGCACCATAGTGGTGGCGTCCAAGACCTTGGGCGGAGTCGCGGTCGGCTCCAAGATCCGGGGCGCGGCCACCGGAGCGTGCGGCACCACCGCCGCCACCCCTGGCATCTTGGGCGGCGTGGGCGGGCTTGCCGCGGGGTCCGACTTGGGCGAATCGCTCGGTTTGGCGGCGGTGGGCCCAGGGCCGATGGAGGGGGCACGCACCGGCATCGATGGCGGGCGCGGCAACGCCTTGCGCACCGGCGGAGGGGGCGTGGAGGTTGCGTCCCCTGCCAATGACGCCGGGTCCACCCCGGGCGGAACCGGCAGCTTGGAACGATGAGGAGGAGGCGGAGGCTCTTTGGAGCGCGAAGGCGCTGGCGGCGGGGAGCTCCCTTTCGCGCTGCCGGCGCTTGCAGCAGGGCTGCTACTTCGCACGGGCGGGGGTGGCGGGGCGGAGCGGCCGGCACCCGGGCGGGGAGCGGCTGCGTTCGGTTTCTTACTCGATTCGCCTTCGTCTGCCATACGCGGGGAAATGAGCTTAACACGCCTGGCCCAATGCTAGGCAGGGGCGGAACCCCGCGGAACCCATCGACTATTTGGCCGAGGTTTTGACTCGGTCCGAGGATCGAGACCCCTGTTTCCCACCAGATGCCGGGGCGCTCCGGCCCGTGCTATCACCCGCCGCCGTGCCACCTGCCCCCCTCCTCTTAGTGATTCGCGGCGTGCGCGCGATCGATCCCGCGCGCGCCTTGGACGCCACCGTGGATGTCACCATCGAAGGAGGGATCATCACTCGAATAGGGCCCGGCGCGGCAGCGGCCGTCGCGGGCGCCGAAGGAGCGCGCGTCATCGACGGCAGCGGGCTGTGGGTCGTGCCGGCGTTCGTCGACATGCACGCTCACCTGCGTGAGCCAGGGCAAGAATACAAAGAAGAGATCGCGACAGGGCTGAACGCTGCGGCCGCTGGTGGCTACGCGCACGTTTGCGTCATGCCCAACACCAAGCCGATCAACGACACGCGCGCCGTGACGGAGCTGATGCTGCGCCGTGCCGAAGAGCACGGTGGCTCGCAGCTCCATCCCATCGCCGCCATCACGATGGGCTCCAAGGGCAAAGACCTGACGGAAATGGCCGAGCTGCGCGACGCTGGCATCGTCGGCGTGAGCGACGACGGCGTGTGCGTCATGTCCAGCGCAGTGATGCGGCGCGCCCTGGAATACGCCAAGAACTTCGACATTCCGGTGATCCAACACGCCGAAGACCACGATCTGACGGCCGGTGCCGAGATGCACGAAGGCAACGTCTCCGCGCGCTTGGGTCTACGCGGATGGCCGCGGGTGGCCGAAGACGTGATCATCGCGCGCGACGTGCTGCTCGCCGAATACACCCGCGCGCGCTACCACGCCGCGCACGTGTCCACGTTGGGCGCCGTCCGCATCCTACGTGAGGCAAAATCTCGCGGCATCGACGCCACGGCCGAGGTGACGCCTCACCACCTGCTGCTCACCGATGCCTCGGTCATCGGCTACGACACTGCGTGCAAGGTGAATCCGCCGCTACGCGAGCCGGAAGACGTGGACGCGCTGCGACGCGCCTTGGCGGATGGCACCATCGACGCCATCGCCACCGACCACGCCCCCCACTCGCCCCTGGAAAAGGACTGCGAGTTTTCCGAGGCTTCTCCGGGCATGATCGGCCTCGAGCTGTGCTTCGGCCTGCTCCTGGGCCTGGTGGGTGAGTCGGGCATCACCCTGCCCCGCCTGCTGGAGGCGCTTTCCAGCCGCCCCGCCCGCATCATCGGCATCGAACCCCCTTCTTTGAAGGAAGGTGCCCGCGCCGAGTTGACTCTGGTCGATCCGGGTGCACGTTACCGCGTCGAGGAAATGAAGCTGCGCTCCAAGAGCCACAACACTCCGTTCATGAAGCACGAGATGACAGCGAGAATTGTGATGACGCTATCGCGAGGCAAGGTGGTGTTCGACGCGCTCAACGGCGGAGTCGCCAAATGAGCAAACGACGCGCTTACCTGGCCCTGGCCGACGGCACCATCTTCGAAGGCCGCGCCCACGGCAAAGACGGCGGTACCACCGGTGAGGTCGTGTTCACGACCGGCATGACCGGCTACCAAGAGGTGCTGACCGATCCGTCGTTCACCGGCCAGCTGGTGACGATGACCGCGCCGCAGATCGGCAACACCGGCATCAACTCCGAAGACCCGGAGAGCGTCGACTCGAAGCCGCAGGTTGCCGGCTTCATCATTCGCGATGCCAGCCCGGTCGTCTCCAACTGGCGCTCGCAAGAGAGCTTGGACGAGTACCTGACTCGCTACGGCGTCGTCGCCATCAGCGACGTCGACACCCGCCGCCTGACCCGTCACCTGCGCGACAAGGGCTCGCAGAACGGCGCCATCGGCACCGAAGATCCGGCGACGCTGGTGGATCGGGCCAAGGCGGCTCCCGACATGGAAGGGCTCGACCTCGTGTCGCGCGTCACGCCGAAGCAAGCGTACGAGTTCACCGAGACGCGCGGCGCGCAGTGGGCCAGCGAGATGAAGGACGGTCACGCCGCCGCCGGCGCCGTCAAGCACGACTACCGCGTCGTGGCCGTGGACTACGGCGCCAAGCGCAACATCTTCCGCTGCCTGACCGACGCCGGCTGCAAGGTCACGGCGGTGCCGGCCGGCACCAGCGCGGCGGACATCTTGGCGCTCAACCCCGACGGCATCTTCTTGTCGAGCGGCCCCGGCGATCCGGCGGCCTTGCCCGTCGCCGTCAAAACCATCCAAGACTTGCTCGGCAAAAAGCCGATTTTCGGCATCTGCCTCGGCCATCAGCTGTTGGCGCGTGCGCTCGGCGCCAACACCTACAAGCTGAAGTTCGGCCATCGCGGCCTGAACCAACCGGTCAAGGACCTGACCACCGGCCGCATCGAGATCACGACCCAAAACCACGGCTTCGTGGTGGACGTGAAATCGTTGGAGGGCGTCGCCCAATCCACCCACGTGCACCTGAACGACGGCACGAGCGAAGGCCTGGAAGCGAAGGGTCACAAGGCGTTCAGCGTGCAGTACCACCCGGAGGCCGCCGCCGGGCCGCACGACGCTCTGTACCTCTTCGATCGCTTTCGGCGCCTGATGGACGCCCGATGAGCAAGCGGACGATCCATTTCGTCAGCCTCGGGTGCCCCAAGAACCGCGTGGATAGCGAGGTCATGCTCGGCGTCGCCGAGCGAGCGGGCTTCGACCACGTGAGCGATCCCGAACAGGCGAACGTGATCGTCGTCAACACTTGCGGCTTCATCGACGCGGCCAAGCAAGAGTCCATCGACACCATTTTGGCGCTGTCGCAGCACAAGGGTGAAGGCGGCAACTGCGAGCGGCTCGTCGTTTCCGGTTGTCTGAGCCAACGCTACCCCGAAGAGCTGGCCCGTGACTTGCCCGAGGTCGATCACTTTCTCGGCTCGAGCGACATGCTCAAGCTGGAGACGGTGCTCAAAGGTAACGCCGAGCGCATTCTCGTCGGCAACCCCGCCGACTGGGTAGTGAGCGCGACCGACCCGCGACGCATCTCCACGCGCGGCCGCAGCGCCTACGTGAAGATCGCCGAAGGCTGCAACCGCACCTGCGCCTTTTGCGTGATCCCGGAGCTGCGCGGCAAGCAGCGCTCGCGCCAACCCGACGACATCGTGCGCGAGGTCGAGGAGCTGGCCGCGCGCGGCATTTTGGAGGTCAATTTGGTGTCGCAAGACACCATCGCCTACGGGCGAGATCTCGACGAGCGCTCCAATTTGGCGGCGCTGGTCCGGCGCATCGCCGACGTGCCCGGGCTGCGCTGGGTGCGTCTCTTCTATTTGTATCCGGAAAAGATGGACGACGAGCTGATCGAGCTCATCGCCACGCATCCGAAGATCGTGAAGTACGTCGACATGCCGTTGCAGCACGCGGCCGACGGCATGCTCCGGCGCATGCGCCGCGGCCACGGCGGCAAGCGTCTGTACGACTTGGTCGAGCGCCTGCGCAGCCGCATTCCCAACTTGGTCTTCCGCACGGCGTTCATCGTCGGGCACCCGGGCGAAACCGAAGAAGAGTACGAGGAGCTGCTCACCTTCATCCGCTTCGCCGAGTTCGATCGCGTGGGCGTGTTTCAGTACTCGGACGAGCCGAGCGCGCGGGCCTTCAAGCTCGAGGACAAAGTGCCGCCCAAGGTCGCGGCCGCCCGCGCCAAAAAGCTGATGAGCGTGCAGCGCAAGATCAGCCAAAAGAAGCTGAAAGGCTTCGTCGGCCGCGAGCTCGAGGTGTTGGTCGAAGGCCCGAGCGAAGAGAACGAGCTGGTGATGGTCGGCCGTCACCCGGGCCAAGCTCCGGACATCGACGGCGTCGTCTACCTGTCGGGCGGCCCCACCGGCATCGAAGCCCGCCCCGGCGAGCTGCGCACCGTCCGCATCGAGAGCGTGACCGACTACGATCTGCTCGGCGAGCTCACCAGCGAGGACGCCATCTCGCTGCCCAAGCCCCAAAAGAAGGCGCGCGAAGTGTCGCAACTCTCGCACCGCGCCAGCGACGGCCGTCGCGTCCTACGCACGCTGTAAAACCTGGCTGCCAATCCGCAGCCTGAATCGCAGAAGCTTTTGTGGCGGCGCAAGGCCACCTTGGGCGATCGAGATTTTTCACAGGGAGGACGGGAGGACGCTGACCACTGGTCTCATTTGTCAGCTGCCCGCCCGCTCAGCCTGGTTTCTGGCGAGGCTTTCGCGAGGACCGGAGCGGAGCGTACGTGGGTACGTGAGCACCGGACCGGAGCGAAAACGAAGCCAGAAGCCAGGATCAGCGGGCGTGGCCACCAACTGAAATGAGACCAATGATGAGCGGGAGGGCGAGAAAGAGGCGAGAATTTTTTGGGGGGGTTCGCGCTGCCGCCAGCGAGCTGGAAGCTCGAGCGCTCCTCAACCTCGGAGGAAACATTTTTCGATTCGGTCATCCGAATCGAAAAATGCGTTCTCGCCTCTCTGCACCTCCCGTCCTCCCGTCCTCCCTGTGAAATCCCGGGCTCTCGACACGACCCGCCAGCACGGAGGCAGCCCGAAGCGCTCGCGCAGGTTGACCTTGCGACGCCACGGTAGCTTCTGCAAGGAGTCTGCGGCGCGGCAGCCCAAGATGTGTGAATTCTGAGCGCGTCTACAGGCCGCTCGACTTGCGGCTTTCGTCTTGGCCTTTGCGTGGCAGGTGAATGCCGCATTCCAGCTTCGCACCGAGGCGCCTGCCCGCGCGAGGATCTTCGCCTTCGCGCGTGGCGGTGGTGGAGTGGGCGTCGCCAATCGATCGGTAGCCGCGCGCTCGGAGCGGGTGGTACGGCAGATCGTTCGCGCGCAGGTAGTGATGCACGGCCTCGTCGTCCCAGCGCAAGATGGGATGGATCTTGTAGATTGATCCCTGCTGCTCGACGGTTCGCAGCGTTGCGCGATGCGCCGTTTGGCGGCCGCGCACTCCGGCCAGCCACGCTCGCGGCGCCAGCTCCGCCAGCGCTCGATCCAGCGGCTCGACCTTGTTGATGCGCTGGTATTGCTCCAGCTCGGCTTCGCCACCTTCCCAGAGCTTGCCGAACAACGCTTCTTGTCGAGCCGCGGTCATGGCCGGCGCGAAGACGCGAACATCCAAGCTCAAGCGTTTCGTCAGCTCCTCCGCGAAGCGATACGTTTCCGGAAACAGATAGCCGGTGTCGAGAAACACCACACGCACGCGCGGCAGCACGCGCGTCACCAAGTGCAGCATGACGGCGGCATCCGCCCCGAAGCTCGACGTCAAAATCACCGAGTCGCCGAAGGTGTCTCGCGTCCAACCGAGAATCTCTTCGGCGGTCGCGGCTTCGAGCTCGCCATTCAAGGCTTCGAGATCCAGCTCGGGCTCGCTCTTGCCTACGAGCTTCAGTGACTGCTTCATCCCGAGACCATGGAGCCGGACTGGAACAATGTCCATCTATTTAGTAGTCTTATTCATAAACACTGAGAAGGACTGGGATAATTATTACACTAAATTAGTCAAGTATAGGCAAGGAGGTGCGACGTCGGCGAGAGCCGACCGACGCGGCCGCTCAAGCCTCCTCACTCAGCCCCACCGCTTATTCGGCAGGGACGATGATGCGAACAGTCTGCGACTCGTCACTGCCCACGACGTACCAGAGCTCGATGAAGTCGTTGGCTTCGGCTTTGATGGTGAAATCGTAGCGAGAGTCGTCGCCCGTGACCTGGCCGGCAATCAGATCGGTGTTGTGATTCCAAGCGACGACCTCGGCCTGGGGCGCCGCGACACCCTGCAGGCGCACGAGTCCGCTTTGGTCGGGCGCGCTGACGTCGGGTCTGTCGGGCGGCGGTAACGGCAACGTCGGCGACAGGCAGCTGAATAGACAAAGCCCCGCCGTGAGCAACAGTAGCCGGCGCATCACACGGAGCATGACTTGGTGCGTGTAGCACACAACGTGCCCGGCCGCGCGCCAGGTCGAACGCGGTATGGCTCATCGTAAAGCTTCGTAACAATTAGAGTTATGCTTTGCCCTGCGGCCGGCAAACCGACGCCATTTCGCAACTATGTTGATGGTTTCCGCCAACTTGGTTGCGGCCGCCTCGACCAGCACACTCTCAAAATACTGGGCCGTTTTTGCTGGAACTTGCTAGCGCCAGCCAGGATCAACGGATGGGTACGTCTTGGCAGCTAGAGCGCTTTCGGCCGTTGCTACGGCCGTGGCCGCTGCTGACCGTCGCGTTCCTGTACGTGCATTGGAACGATGGCGCGCCGCGCGCCGCGCGCGCCGAAGCCGATAGTGCCAAGGCGTTGAGCATCGCGCTCAAAGCTCGCGGGCTCAGCGCCGATCCGCAAGACATCCACTTCGTTCCCAAGTCCCCCTACCCCTGGGATCTTTCGATCGATCGCGGCCGAGCGGTGGTGCGTGCCCACCGCGACGACGACCCCTCGGACATCTTCGTCGTGGAAACGCGCGTGGCGCCGGGCGGGGCGCTGCTCGAAATCGACGCCATCTACAACTTGAGCGACAGCTCGGCCGCCGACGAGCAGAACCTGGTCGTCAGCGACATGCGCGCGGCGTGGGCCATCGGCACCAACGACACGATCGCCTCCGTGCAGTTCGCGGACTTTCGCGGCGAGCCGCCGCCACACGGCGCGGGCTGGAACCGACCCCGGCGACTGCAGAACGCCATCACCAACCTGCAAGAGACCGGTGAGCTTGCCGGCGTCGGTCGACGCGCCTTCAAGCTCGAGCCGGCGGCGTACAAAGTGGTGCTCGGCTTCGCGCGCGGCACCTTGCTGATCGACGCCGATTCGCACAAAATCAGCATCGCGGACCACGGCGCCCCGCTGGAGGGCGAGCGCTACATCAAAGAGGTCACGCCGCCCAAGGCTCGCCCTGGCAACTTCGTCACCTGGGCCGTCGATCGCGTGCGCGCGCTGCCCTGGTTCGGCGACGATCGCATGCAATGGCTCAAAGCGGTGGCCTTCGGTGGCCGCGATCAGCTCGAGCAGATCGTGAGCAGCGTTACCGGCGACGACGGCTCCGCCTCGGTCAAGGAAGAGCTCGGCGATCTGTTCGCGACCGGCAGCGTGGCGCAGACCAACCCCGAAACCGGCTGGCCGCCGCCGGCGATGGAACCCATGCTCGATCCGCCCATTCCCGGCGAGGGCAAGTGGGGCTCGCTGGAGAAGGATCCTTTCGTCGCCAAGAATCCGGGCGCGCCTTGCCCGTTCGTATTTTCGTTCATCCGCACCGATCGCAAGCGCATGTACTCGCAGGTGTTCGTCACCCTGTGGGACCCGCGTCAGGTGGAGCTGCACGCGATGAGCGGCACCGTCGAGCCCATCAGCGCCACCGGCGAGACCGGCCCCGGCCAGGTGCCGCGCGACCCGCAGGTTTTGAAGCGCTTCGTCGGCGGCTTCAACGGCGGGTTTCAGGCGATTCACGGCGAATTCGGGATGATGGCGGAGCGCACTCTGTACCTGCCGCCCAAGCCGTACGGCGCGACGGTGGCGGAGCTGGACGACGGCTCGACCGCGTTCGGCAGCTGGCCCGAGACACCCGAGGTGCCGAGCAACATCGTCTCGTTTCGGCAGAACATGACCGCGCTGGTCGAGAACGGCGACCTCAATCCGTGGAAGCGTCACTGGTGGGGCGGCTTGCCTCCGGGATGGACCGAAGAGAGCCGCACCGTGCGCAGCGGCCTATGCATGACCAAGGAAGGGTTCGTTGGCTACTTCTACGGCGGCAGCGTGGACCCCGACGTGCTCGGCCTGGCCATGCAGCGCGCGCACTGCAGCTACGGCATTCACCTGGACATGAACCCGGGCCACACCGGGCTCGAGTTCTACCGCGCGGGTCCCAAGGGCACGCTGCCCAACTTGTCGCGCAGGCTCGACGAAGGTTGGGAGGCACGCGGCGCCGTACCCGGGCTGCAGGGTTGGGAGTTCATGTCGCGGCGCATGATGAAGTTCATGGCGCTCATGAACTTTCCCCGTTACGTGAACGTCGAGCAGCGCGATTTTTTCTACCTGACTTTGCGCGAGATTCTGCCGGGAGAGCCGCTCAAGCCGCGCGTGCAGCCGCCCGAAGACGGCGAAGGCGCCTGGCGCGTCGACGGCTTGCCGCAACACGGTTGGCCGTACGCGGTGGCGACCACGAATCTGCGCCCCGACCCGCAGGATCCGGAGTTTCGCATCGGTTTGATCAAGCTCGACGCCAAGCTCGTCCGCGTCGGACAACCGGGCGACCTGGATCCGCAGGTGGTAGTCGAGCTGCGCGGACAAAGCGAAGCGAGCCCCGGACAGGCGACGCTCTTTCACACCGACAACGTCGGCTTTCAGATCGCCTACCAGCCGCGAGTCAAGGGCGCGTTGCGCGTGACCTCGGGTTACCCGGCCGACGCTCCCGCTTCCAAGGATGCGCCGGCGGCGCTCGGCATCGATCCGAGCGGCGCGCTGATCTACGCGCGCGTCGCGGGCGGCCAGCACCCGAGCGGCGACGGCGAGCGCTTGGCCAAGCTGCTCGGCGAGCTCGGTTGTCAGACGATCTTGTTCTTGCCGCGCCCGCTCGCCACGTTGTTCGGCAATGCGGGCGAGGCCTCGAACGCGCCCGGGCTCGGGGTGAAGTTGGTACGCGCGGCGGGCCCCGGTGCGCGACGGCTGTTCCCCGACACGCCCATCGTCAAACCGACCAAGTGGGCACCGCTGCAACAGAAGCGCGTTCGTTACAAAGGTGGGTGATACACGCCTACGTTTGCCTACGTAGGCCCACCACGAGCGGCTGAATGAAGCGTCGCATTTGCTCGACGCCGGGACTGCGAAGGGCCTTCTGACCTCCGTAAATTCCACCAATACTTCTCGCCAACTCAAAGTCGGGGAGGTATCTTTACGCGACGAAATTTCCCGGTGGGCCCGTAGTAAAGGCCGGACAAGGCCAGTTTGGTCTAAATTCGGACCGCGGGCCGTCGCGGTTCGCTGCATAACAATAGCGAAACGCCACCCACCGGGGTTTCCAAGACCAGCCGCCAGCGCAGGGTCAGAGTAAAAAAGCAGAGAGAGCAGCATCGATGAGCGACAAGGCGAGTTCGGACCTCGACGTGTTTGACGGACTGGCGGCGAAGAAGTCTCGACCCAGCGGACCCGCGCCGGCCCCGCTGCCCAGCAGCCGTGGCCCAGTGCCTCCCCCCTCTGCAACGCGGCAAAAAACGCTGCTCGGCCTGCCCGCGCCCTCCAAGCCGGGTGCACCCCCGCCGCCGCCGTCGCCCAGTAGGCCCCCGGCGCCGCCGCCCCCGCGCAGCAGCATGCCGCCTGCTCCGCCGCTGAAGACGCAGCCGGGCGGATTTCCCCCGCCGCCCCCGCCGCCCAGCATGAGCGGAGCATCGAAGCCGCCACCCATGCCGGGCACGTCGGCCGCTCCGCCGCCACCGCCCCCGCCGCCTCCGATGGCCGCGCCCAAGGGCAAAGACGAAGACGAAACCACGCCGCTGCCGCAGCTCAAGCCGCCAGGCGTCCCGGCGGTGCCGCCTGCTCCGCCCGCCCCCGGCAAGCCCGCCGCCGCTTCCGGAAAGCCCGGCGTCGACATCGACTGGGATGACGAAGACGAAGCGACGCAAGTCTTCGACAAAGGCGTCGAGGACACGGCGCGTGCGCTGCTGCACAGCGCGCCCCCTCCGCCGCCCGCGGCCGGAGCCCCGCCGCCCGCCGCTGGGGCGCCACCACCAGCCGCCCGTGCCGCCTCGCTCGTTGGTCGGCCCCTCAGCGTGCCACCGCCGTCGGTGCCACGCGCGCCGTTGCCGCCGCCGCCCAAGACTCAGCCTCTGCCGGCGGCGCCCCATTTCGATCCGCCAGCTCACGCTCACGTGCCGTCGCCGTCCATCACGCTGCCGCAACAGCGCAGCCGCCGTGGTGGCCTGTGGATGCTGATCGCGGCCGTGGTGGTGGTGGGCGCGGGCGCGGCTGCCTACGCGCTGATGCCCAAGAAGGGCTCGATGGTGGTGTCCGTCTACGGCCCCGCCGGTAAAGCCATCGACGGCGTGCAGGTGTACGTCGACGGCTCGCAGCGCTGCAACGCGTCGCCCTGCCAAGTCACCGATTTGCCGCGCGGCGTTCACTTCGTGAAGGTTGCAGCCGCCGGCTACACGACGACGGCTCCCAAAGCCGTCAAGATCAACGCCGGCGAAGCGAGCGCCGAAAACGTCGAGCTAGCTCGTGGCAGCGAAGGCAGCGGGCTCAAAGTCATCGCCGAGGGCGCTGGCCTCAAGCTGTCGGTCGACGGCAAAGACTACGGCCCGCTCCCCCAAGAGCTGAAAGACCTGTCGCCCGGCGAGCACATCGTCAAAATCGATGGCGGCGAGCGCTACGAGTCGATGGAGAAGCGTGTCACCGTCGAAGCCGACAAGCTGATGACGCTGGAGCCGAAGCTCAAGGTGAAGAAGGGCTTGGCGACCATCAAGGCCGGCAGCAATGCCGACGGCGCCAAGGTGCTTCTGGTCAGCGGCAGCGAGCGCCGCCCGGTACCGTCGCTGCCGCTGCGCGTCGACATCACCTCCGACAAGCCCTACAGCATCGTCGCGACCAAGAAGGGCTTCAGCGACTTCAAGCAGAACATCGAGTTCGAGGACGGACAGGCCGAGCGCACGTTCGTCGTCGAGCTGGGCGGCTCCAGCAGCGCGCCGGAAGCCATGCCGGAGCAGGAGAACAAGTCCGACACTCCGTCCCCGTCGCACCACACCTCGTCGACCCCGACGCCGGCCGCGACCCCCAAGCCCACCCCCGCCGCGGTCGAGAAGCCGAGCGCGGGCTCGGGCAAGGGCCTGCTCAACATCAACTCGATCCCCGTGTCGAACGTCATCCTCGACGGCAAGCCTCTCGGCGCGACGCCGAAGGCCAACATCAGCGTGACCGTCGGTCCCCACACGGTGATCTTCGTTCACCCCGAGCACGGCCGAAAAGCAAAGTCGGTCGTCATCGAGGCCGGCAAAACGGCGACCGCCGTCGTGCGCTTCCCTTAGGGCTTGCGCACGGCTCTGTCGCTCGACGAGTCGCGCGCCCTTAGTTGAGCTATGCTGAAGGCACATGGGCCTTCGGCATAGTGCGACCGGGCGCAACGACATCGGTTTTGCCCGAGGTTTCACGCTGGTCGAGCTGTTGGTGGTGGTCACCATCACCGGCATCCTGGCGACCATCGGCACCATGCTGGTGCGCAAGCACTTCAAGGACGCGAAGACGACGGAAGCCGCCGCCCTGATCCAATCCATTCGGGTGGCCGAAGAATCGCAGCGCGCCGAGAGCGGCGTTTATCAGAGTTGTTCGGTCACTGCTGGAACGCCCTGGTACCCAGCGGCGCCGAACGGCACACAGCACGCCTGGCAGCAGCCGTCTCACCCCGATTGGAACCGCTGGAGGCAACTCGATGTCTCGCGGCCGGAAGGCACGCAGTTCGGTTTCTTGGTGCGCGCCGGCACCCCCGCCGACGCGCTGCCCGTCCCGCTCACGACCGACAAACCGACGTGGCCCACCACGATGGCCGATCCTTGGTACGTGATCCAAGCCGCCGGTGATCGCGACAGCGACGGCACGCTGTCGCGGTTGTTGGCGGCGAGCTTCAACGGCGAGCTGTACGTAGAGAACGACGGCGAGTAGACCGGCGTGGTTGTGCGCCGAGGTGCGCGTTTCTCCGCCTTTTTGCCGTTTTTGGGCCCGCCAACACGAAAGAGTGCCCAAAATTGTCACCGCCCGACCATGCGAGCCTGACGCAAAAACGGCTTAAATTCGGCCGTTTCATGAAGCGGCTGACGCTGGCCTGCTAGTTGCTTGGTGGCCGGTCGGTGCGACCCAACGTCCGACGCAGCAGTCGTGGCTTCACGCTTATCGAATTGATGGCGGTGGTGGCCATCGTCGGCATCTTGGCCACGCTCGCGGTGTATGGCGTACGTAAGTATATCAACTCGTCGAAGGCCAGCGAAGCGCTGCAAATGATCGGCGCGATCAAGGCCGCGCAAGAGACGTACAAGGCCGAGACGTTTGCCTACTTGGACGTGAGCGGCTCGCACACGCTCAGCACGTCCACGTTCTACCCGATGACGTCGCCGTCCAACAAAGCTTACGGCTGGGGCGACGTCTCTACGGCTCAAGGTAAAGCTTTCCAAACCTTGGGCGTCAATGCCGACGCACCAGTGCGCTTCGCCTACGGCTGCGCTGCGGGTGACGGCAGCAACTCCATTCCCGCGCCCGGCACGTCGTTCACCGTGGCCAACTGGCCATCGTCGTCGAACGGCGCCCCCTGGTATGTCGTGCGCGCCGTGGGCGACTTGGACGCGGACGGCCTGCAATCCGTCTACGCCAGCGCCAGCTTTACCGGTCAAGTCATCGTCGACAAGGAGGGTGAGTAACCATGACTCGCTCGGCCATCGGCGCGGCTTTGCCCCGCAGTCTTTTCACCACCATCGCTCAACCCCAGGCGTTCGGATCGGGTGGTCCGACGCTACAAGCTCGTAGTTCCACCCGTTAACCGAGGAAGAAACACCATGATCCGTACCATCCAACGCAAACTGAAGAAGAGCCGCGGCTTCACGCTCGTCGAGCTCATGATCGTCGTCGCGATCGTCGGCATCTTGGCCGCGCTCGCCATCTACGGCGTCCGCAAGTACATGGCGAACGCGAAGACGGCAGAAGCCAAGAACTCCATCGGTCAAATGGCCAAGGATGCTTCGGCGGCCTACAACCGTGAAAAGATGGCGGCGGCCCTGATCGCGGCCGGCAGCTCGACCGGCGTCGCGAACACGCTGTGTGGCAAGGCGACGAAGACCATCCCGGATGGTAAGGGCAAGATCAAAGGCAGCAAGTACCAGTCCCAGCAGTCCGAGTGGGATTTTGAAACTCAGTATGCTGGCTGGCAGTGCTTGAAGTTCTCGATGTCGGAGCCGCAGTACTACATGTACAGCTACGACTCGACGGGCAGCGCCGGCAACGACAAAGATCAGTTCACGGCCAAGGCCGAAGGCGATCTGGACGGCGACGGCAACCTCTCTTCATTCGCGATCACGGGTGAGATTCGCGGCAACGCGATCGCCATCACCCCGACCATCGCGGAAACGAATCCCGAGGAATAAGCCCGCTCTTTCGGGTCCTCAATCCCTCGTTCGGCCACGGCCGGGCGGGGGATTTTTCTTTTCCATCGGCCGCGCTTGCGGCAGAGTTTCGCTCGCACTCACGTTCTTACCCTCGCGCATGACCCAAAGCCCGCTCCGCGAAGCCGTGGCACCAGGCTCGACCCGGCGCGGTCCGCGCGCGGCCGCGCTCGTCGCGGTCGTGGCGTTCCTCTCGTTCTTGCCGTCGCTGCGCGCGGGGTTCGTCTACGACGACACGCTACTGATCGACAAGAACCCGCTGGTGCACGGCGCGCACGGAATCATTTCCGCTTTCGCCGGGCACTTCTGGCAGACGGAGGATTTGGGGAGTCAGGGCATCGGGCTGACGTACTACCGCCCGCTGGTCACCTTGAGCTTCGTGCTCAACTGGCTCGCCTTCGGCGGAGCCGCGTGGGGGTTCCATCTCGTGAACCTGGTGTTGCACGCGACCGCAGCCTGGCTAGCGACTCGCATTGCGCTGCGCTGGCTGGGGCAGCCTTGGCTGGCGGTGTTGGTCGGGGTGCTGTTCGCGGTGCACCCGACCCGCTCTGAGTCGGTGGTGTGGATCGCGGGTCGCACCGACATCTTGATGGCCGTGTTCGGGCTGCTGAGCGTGGAGCTATGCCACCTGGCTCGCCAATCCGGCAAAGCTTGGCAACGCTGGCTGGGCCTCGTTTGTGTGCTGGCCGCGTTGCTGTGCAAGGAAGGGGCGGCCGTGGTGCCCGTCCTACTGC
>JBEQSW010000129.1:0-5943 GCA_040348565.1 Myxococcales bacterium
GTCCAGCTGTTGCCCAGGCCCACGACGAAGCGCAGGTATTCGGATACCGAAGGCTTCCAGCTCAGGCCCGGCCCCGTTCGATAGAACGCACCGTCCGCGCCGAACAACGGACCCGCGGCGATACCGAGCCCGGCCGCGAACCCTTTCACCACCTCCGCTTGCGCTCCGAAATGCGCGCCTTGAAACAGCAGGGCGTGGGTGGACGTAGGCTGCTTTGGCAGCAAATCGAGCCCGGCGTAAAGCTCGAGCCAGTCGGCGAACGAACGCCGCAGGTCGAAGCGAAACAGCGCCAGGTCGGTCAACGCCAGGCGGGGCGCGTGGGGCGAGGGCTGGCTCATGAAGAAGGCCATCTCGCCCGCCACTTCGAGGTGCCCGCTCGGCATCACGATGCGCCGGTCCCCCGTCGAGCTTCGGCTGGCTCGGACCGCGGGCGCTCCCGCCAGCGGCCCCGTCAATTGGAGGTCCTGGGCGCCGGCCGGTGACGCGCTGCACGTCGCCGCGACGAGCGGCACGCCCAGGCGGAGCCAGCGCGCCCACCGCGCGCGGATTTCGGTCATCGGCCACCTCATACGCTTGGCGGCTACGACCCCTTCCCCTCCCCTAGCCTTGGGAGGGGCCGCGCGGGCTGCTTACGGCCCCGCGAACGTCTTGCCGTCGTAGTGGTACTTCCGGGAGCCGCCGCTCCAGGGCAAAAGCAGTGGCTCGAGCCCGCCCGCGGAGGTGGTGTCGACCGGAAATGGGTAGGTTTGCTCGGTCCAGCCGATGGCGCGGGCGGGGCGCAGCTCGATGTCGAAGCCACGACGCACGGGCGTGAACGCGACCGCGCCGATGATTTGATCTTTGCCGAGCGCGCGCCCGGTTTCGGCGCCGAAAATGCGGACGAGGCCATCACCCTGGACGCCGTAAATCATCAGCGCGTGGCGCTCGACTACGTCGCCGCCCAGGGCCTTGCTGGCTTTGGCGTGCAGCACGGCGCGCACGATGATTTCGGCTTTGCCGTCGCCGGTCAGGTCGCGCGCGGTGACGTCCAAGATGTCTTTCGACTCCGCGACGCCGACGGCGATGAAGGCATAGCTCAAACCTTCGCGAAAGCCCTTGCCGAACACGACCATGTCCTTGCCGTGGATCAGCACGCGCTCGGGGCCGCGATCACCCGCGACGTCGGTGACGAAGTCGAAGCTGGGCTTGCCGGAGACGCCGCGGTCTTTTTTGTACAGCGCGTACACGCGATCGAGCAGCTCGTCGGCGGTGGGCGGACGTGGAGCGGGCGGAGCCGGTGGCTCGTCGCTCTTCGGCCGACTTTTCGGCTTCTTGCCGCCGGCCGCGGCCGACACACCGCCGCCCTGCTTGGGCGTGAAGCCCGTTTCGCCCGCCGCCTCGAAGCCTTTGCCCTTCCACGCAAACGTGCGGCTGCCGACACTCTCCCAGGGCAACAGCGTTGCCCCCATGTCGCCGGGTTGTACTTCGGAGAAGCTGCCGGGCTCGAAGCCCTCGGACTCGCCTTGCGAGATCTCGATGCCGGCTTTCGACAGCTTGACGCGGTTCATGATCTCGCCGTCGCGAGTCTTGATACCGACCTCGTGGGCGAACGCTAGAAACGGCTGATCGTCACGCCCCACCTTCAACACCGTCAAGACCTCGCGGTACTTGTCGCTGCTGCCGACCTTCTTTTGCACCACGATTTCTTCGTGACCGTCGCCGTCGAAGTCGAGCAGCTCGAGCCGGTCGACCTGGGACGCGCTGTCCACGCCCAAGTCCGCGAAATAGAACTCTTTTCCGCTGCGAAAGTGCGGACCGATGATGACCAGGTTGCCACCCCAGACCGCCACTCGTTCCAGCATGCTGTCGCCCGACACGTTGCCGTAGGCGTCGCGCGCGGGCTTGGGGGGCAAGCCCTTGGCGCGAATGATCGACTCCTCGAGCCCTTGCTCGTTGGCCATCAGCAACGGCGGCATGCCGCCGCCCGAGCGCGCCTGGCTGGTGCCGATGACGGCCTTCACGCTGCCGGCGGCGTCCGCGTCGGCGTAAGTGATGGTCGCGCGCAGGCCGACGCGCGTGCGGGCCGCCTCCGGAAAAGCCGTCCACGGGATCTGCGCTTCGACCGACAAGCCCTTGTCAGTCGGCGCCTCGACGATCTTCGATTGGCCGACGGCGCTGCCCTTGATTTTGACGACGCCGGGCACCTTGCCCGGCTGGCCCGGATACAGCTCGACCTGATAGGTCTGGCCCTTCGGAAAATTCAGATACAAGGTCGCGTGGTCTTCGTTCGCGCCCGCGGCCGAGGTGCGCACGATCTTTTGATCGAAGACCTTCAACACGACGTAGAGACTGTTTTCGTCGTAGGCCACCGTGGCGGCTACGCGCGGGTCCCCGCCCCCGGGCTTACCCTCCAGCGTTTCGCCCAAATCGGTCATTTTGTTGGGCCATTCGCGCAAATCTCCGTCGATGCGGATCTTCACGTCGTCGACCGGCTCGGCGGAAATGGTGCGGCCCCCCGCCATGGCGCTGGGCGAAACCAACGCCAAAGCCGACAGCAGCAAGCAGGCGGGCACGCGGGAAAGTTTCGTTTGCTCGAGGGCGAGCAGGAGCCGGCGTTTCATGGTCCCTATTTCTTCATGCGCAGCTCGGTCTGCTGCTCTTCGGCTTCCAGCTCGGCCAGCGCGCGCGCCAGCTCTTCTTGCTCGGCGGCGTCCAAGCCCGACGCCGTTCCGGCGGCGCCGGCGGTCGCTTCGACGCGCGCCTTGGGCGGCTCCGGCTCCGGTGGCGCAAGGCCCATCTTGCGCTTGAGCGCCAGCAGGTCTTCTTCGGCGCCCTTGGTTTGCTCCAGCTGCTGGAACTTGTGGGCCAAGACGTCGCCCGAGTATTCCTCGTTGAGCTCGGCCTGCGCGGAAGCTTCTGCTTCCATCTGCTCGATCTTACCTGCCATGCGATCGAAGGTTTCGAACGCGCTGGCGTTGCGCAGCCCGCCCATCGTTTCTTGAATGGCCTTTTGGGCCTCCGCCCGCTTTTTGCGCGCGATGAGCAGGTTCTTTTTGCGCTTGGCTTCTTCGATCTTCGAGTTCAACGCGCGCAGGGCAAGCTTCAGCTGATCGACGGAGACCTTCTGCTTTTGCCACTGGTCTTTGAACTGCTCGCCGGTCGACTCGTGCTCTTTCTTTCGCGCCAGAGCTTCTTTGGCCAGCTCGTCGTTGCCGGCCTTCACCGCCAACATGGCGCGCTTTTCCCAAGCCGCCGCGCTCTCCAGCTCCTGCTGAGTCTGCTTCTCCAGCCGCTTCTCGTCGGCGATCGACAGCGCGACCATCTTCTTGGCCTCGCCCAGCTGCGTCGTCATGTCCTCGACGATCTGGTTCAACATGCGCTCCGGATCTTCGGAGCGGCTGATGAGATCGTTGAGGTTGGATTTGATGAGGGTGGCGAGACGTTGAAAAAAGCCCATGACGGTTTCTCGATCTCAGGAAGCGGATTGAACCATGGCGCGTAGCACCGGCACGTGCTCGCCCAGCGCAACGTCGATGTCGGCCAGCACGGCCTCCAGCTCGTTCAGATCGAGGCTCTCCAGCTCGAGCGCCGCCGCCAGCACGATTTGGTCGTTCTCCAAACCGAAGGCGGCGTGCAGCAGCGCGCTGGCGTTCAACTCGAGCAGCTTTTTGTACACGGGCGCCGCGGCGCGATCGTCCTTGGGCGCGTTACCGATGGCGACCTGCACCACCAGCACCGGCGGCACCAACAGCAACGCCGCGGGCGGTTGGCCGGCGCCCAACGACACCACGAAAGTGCCGTCCGGGTGGCGCTCGTAGCGTCGCCCCAGGCGACCAAGCTGCGCTTCGAGATCGTCGCTGCTACGGATCATCGTTCGAAGGGTAGTGCGGCCGCCGCGAAGTCACAATCGTTTAGGAGGCGGTCGCGAGGTCCGTCGGGCCGCCAAAGCCCGCTAGGCTAGGACACGCGACGGATGGGCGCCCCGTCGCGATTTCGACGCACGTTGACCAGCTCGTCGGGCGGGGGCGCTTCGGGCTGAATGGTCACGTGCTCGAGCTTGAACTCGGCCTTGAGGCGGTCGGCGACGCTTTTGCAGACCTCGGTGCCGTGCGCCCCGCGTGTGAGCGTGACATGAGCGGTGAGCGCGTCGAGCTCCTCGGAGATGCGCCAAACGTGTAGGTCGTGCAGCGACGCCACGCCGGGCGTCGCGGCGATGGCTCGCTCGACGGCCGCCACGTCGAGGTGTGGCGGCGCGGACTCCAACAAGATGCCGGTGGTCTCGCGCAGCACGCGGTAGCCGCCGACCAAGACCAGCAGCGCAATCAAGACCGACAGCGCCGGATCGAGCCGCTGCGCGCCGAACCAAAGCGCGCCGACCGCGGCCACGATGGCCGCTACGGAGCCGAGCGCGTCCGACAACACGTGCAGAAATGCCGTGCGAACGTTGATGTTGCCCTTGCCGCCGCGCATCAGAATCAGCGCCGAGAGCAGGTTGACGCCGAGGCCCGTGACGGCCGTGATCAGCATCGGCCGCCCGTGGATGCTGACCGGCTGCATGAAGCGCTCTACCGCTTCGCGCACGATCAGCAGCGAGATGCCGAACAGCACGATGCCGTTGACGAAGGCGGCCAGCACCTCGGCGCGCTTCATGCCGTAGGTGCGCAGCTCGGTGCGCGGTTTTTCGGCCATGTGCTGGGCGATCAGCGCCAGCACCAGCGCACCGCTGTCGCCCAGCATGTGGCCGGCGTCGGCTAGCAGCGCCAAGCTGCCGCTGAGCCAACCCACCACGGCCTCGACGCCCATGAAGCCGAGCGTCAGCGTGAGGGCCAAGCTGAGCTGCGTGCGCGCACTGCCGCGGCCCCCGTGCGCGTGGCCGCCGTGACCATGCGCGTGGCCGCCGTGCCCTTGCGACTGGCTGCTGGCCACGGGTGGGCTCGGCTTCGAGCGACCGTGCGCGTGCCCCCCGTGACCGTGGCCGTGGCCATGGCCGGGAGCGTCGCGGGAGCCTTCCGAAGGGGGCACCCCGGAATGAAAGCTCAGCTTGGCCGCCTCGCCAAGGCCGCAGCCGGCGATTCAGTGGAAGTACGGTCGTTCCGAGCCAAACAGCGCAGCCTTGGCGAAGGCTCGACACGGCGCCGGCGCCGCGTCGCCGACGCGCACCAGCGCCATCACGCACGCATAGGGCTGATCTCCGGCCGGCAGCTGCCACAAGGCCGAATCGATCGCGGCGGCGTTGCCCTCGAGAAACTTGGCGTCGGCAAACTTCGACATCTCGGCCACGGGGCTGTCGAGCTTGGCCAGCCGGGCATCGAGCGCGGCGTGCGGTCGTCGTTCGCGCTCGGCCAGGGCCAAGCTGGGCCACAGCGCCGAGGGATCGGTGATTTGGTCGAGCATGCCCAGCGCTTCGTCGATCAGCGCGCGACTGGCGCCATCGGAAGCCGCCGCCAGCGGCAGCACGAGCTTGAAGATGTCGTCTTGCGCGCGCGCCAGCTGGACCGAGCCGGGCAGCTCGCCACGGGTCAAGAGCGAGAACGAGCGCTCGGCGTCGTCGTTCACGTTGCCGTCTTCGAGCGCCAGCAGCGACGCGAGCGAGCGTGAGCTGCTGGCCCAACCTTCGAGCTGCGACGCCGAGGCATCGCCCGAAATCCGGGCCAGGCGTGCGCGCTCCAGGTACGCTCCATCCCGCAACGGCACGGCTGTCGCCGCGGTGGCGAAGGCGGCGTCGGCCCCCCGGTAGTCGCGCCGTCGGCGCAGTTGGATGCCGGCCATGTTCGCCAAATAGGGGTGGCTGGGGTGCGCGCGGTGGGCGGTCAACGCCTGCTCTTCGTTGCGAGGACTGTCATCTTCGCAACGAAGGGCGAGGTACAGCGCATCGAGATCTTGCGGGTTGGCGTTCGCCCGGCCGCGCGTGCTCTCGCACAGCGCGCGTTTTTCGCTGCCGCTCAGCGCGTCTTGCTCCAGGCG
>JBEQSW010000155.1:0-21457 GCA_040348565.1 Myxococcales bacterium
GCAGCGGCAAACCCGCTCCGGCACCAGCGCCGGCGCCCAAGCCTCCGTCCTGAGCGTGCAATTGGGCCGGCTGCGCGCATTCGTCGTTGCGGCGTGCGTGCTCTGAAACGGGCGTTTCCCGTGGTGCCGGTGGCGCTGCCGCTGCTACGCTGTCGGCTCGATGGTTCGGGAGCGGGCGGTTCTGGTGTTGTTGCTGGCGATCGGTTGCGGCGCAAGAACCGGGCTGACAGTCCTGGATGAAGAGCCGTCTCCGACAGGCGACGGAGGCGATGGAGACGACGGCGGTGGCGCGCCGACGGTCGGGCGGGGTGGCGTCAACGGCAGCGGCCGAGGCGGCGTCAGCAATGGCGGGAAAAGCGGTGCACGAGGCGGTGGCGGCGGCCGAGGCGGAGTCGGCGGCGGTGGACGGGGCGGCGCCAGCAACGGCGGGCGCGGCGGTGTTGGTGGAGGCGGGCGCGGCGGCTTTGGCGGCGGCGGGCGAGGCGGAGTGGCTGGCGGCGGCGAAGGTGGCGTCGACGCGGCTGGTTTCGGCGGCGAAGGCGGCGTCCCGCTCAGCACGGAATGTGAGCTGGTAGGCGACGACCCGCGCGTCGCTGGAATCAAGCTGGACGAAGTTTCGAGCCTCGACGCCAACGACTTCGTGCGCGGCGACGTGAGATCGTATCACTGGTCGGTGCAGACCGAGGACTGCGACGCGGTCGTGCAAAACGCACAGTTCAAGCTGGACGGTGCGGACTCGCAAGTCGTGAAGTTTCAGCCTTCGCGGCCGGCGTTTTATCACTTCACGCTCGATGTGACCGGCGTCGGAGGCGATCACGCCTCCTGCAAGCTCGAAGTTCCCGTGGAAGGCGTCGGCATGCGCGTCGAGCTGTGCTGGGACACCAGTACGACGACGGACCTCGACCTCTACCTGCACACGCCGTTCGATCGTGAGCCGTGGTTCGTACCGGGCTCCACCGACATCTTCAATGGTCTGGACGACACGACCTGCAACACCTCCAACTGCTCCGCCGCCTTAAGGGGCTTTGCGCGCGTCGATTGGGGCTACCCCGAGTCGGCCCCAAGCACGTGCAGCACGCCATCCTTCGAAGGCTTCAACGCCATCGGTCATTGCCCCAATCCGCGCGCGGCCGACGACAACAATCAAGACCTCGCCAACGGCACGACCGAGCGCGTGCAGCTCGACAATCCGGGAGACGGTGAAACCTTCCGCGTCATGGCCCAAAACTTCGACAACGAGCCCGCGCAGCCTCATGTCTTCGTCTACTGCGGTGGGGAGCGGGCGGGCGCGTTCGAGCCGCCAGACATGCCGCCCAACTTCGTGGCCGCCCAACCCGGTGGCTTCGGCGTCATGTGGCGAGCCACCGACATCACCACCCATCTCGACGCCAACGGTCATCTCTCGTGCAGCGCCGCGCCAGTCAGCACCGGTGCCCTCACCATCGACGACCCAACGTTTTGAACGCCGCTCAGCCACAGCATACCGACATGGCGGTTCAGATAGTCAAGAGCGTGCCGGAAAAGTGAGTCGCTTCGTTCGTAGCGAAGGCACAGGCCGCCGGCTTCATCAACATCACGCGCTTCCCCGATATCGAGTCACCTCGAGCTCCCAGCAAGAAGATCCATATTTCGCGCTGAGTTGCGTCGCCGCTTCTCACCGCTTCTCGCCGATCGGCGCGAGTGGGCTACACTGCTGCGTTGGTCACCTTCAGAATAGCAGGGGTTGTGGTGTTGGGCATGGCCCTAGGCTCGTCGTGTAAGCGTTGCAATACAACGGAACGTCCACGCGGGGTCAGCCCTTCAATTCAACGGCAGCCCACGACGAGCTCAGCGCCATCGCGCCTTCAAGAAGGGGACCTCATCTTCCAGGAGTCCACGTCTCGGCAAAGCGAGATGGTCCGCGCGCTAACCGACAGTCGCTGGACACACATGGGCGTCATTTTCAACGAGCCCACAGGGCCGATCGTGCTCGAAGCAGCTTCACCAGTCCGCAAGACGCCGCTCCAAAAATGGATCGTTCACGGTCGTGAGCGGCGTTATGTCATCAAGCGTCTACGCAACAATGACCGCCGCCTTTCGATCGATGCTGTCACGAGGATGCGGAAGCTTGCCGAAGCTTGGCTGGGCCGCCCCTACGATCTCCGCTTTCGATGGGATGACCAGACGCTGTACTGCTCGGAGCTCGCATACAAGTTGTTCGACCGCGCCGCCGGCATACAGCTCGGAAAGCTCGAGCGAGCCGCTGACATGAATTTGGACGACGAGCGCGTCCAACAAGCCCTCCGGAAGCGCTTCGCTGGCGCCACATTCGATCCGACCGAGACCGTCGTGACCCCCGACTCCATCTTCAACGACGACCAACTCGTCGAGGTCGAGCTATGGTCATCGGCAACGGGGGCTGTTCAATAAGCCGTTGAAGGCAGAAGGGGCGAACCTCGTGGCTTTTTTTCGATCTTCTTCGTGCATGCGTTGTTCAGAAACATCGATCGCGCGGCTCGCGCATCAGGACTGTCCCCGCGATGGAACCCCAATTCGCAGGGGACAACCTACGTAGCCATACTCGTAGCTTCTCGCGTCGTGGGTCGTTTGGGCTCCGACGAGCTCGCTGGGATCGTCGTCGATATTGTCCTCACCGCCGCAACTCTTCTGCCGCTTGCAAGAGCACAGCAAATTGCCAACCTGGCTAACGGCAGGCCCGTGCTCGACGACGAAGACGACGAGGATGACGAGGACGCTTAACAGCGGTAGGTTGGACGCGTGGGGCAACTAGGATGCAAACATTGAGCGTCGATCGAGCAGTCATTCGTCACGCTCGTCCATCCGACGCCGAGGACATTGCGCGCGTTCACATCGCGTCTGCCGACGAATCTTTGGCGCACCTTGCGCGCGAATGGCCCGCATCGGACCTGAACCGACGTACCGAACAATGGCAGGCGTCACTGCAGGCTGCGGATCGACTCGACATGGTCGCTACCGTCGCGGACCAAGTGGTCGGGTTCATCGGCGGTGGGCCGCCGCGTCAGCAACACATCTCCGGCGGCGTCGAGATCTACGTTGTTCACGTTCTTCCGGCTCACCGGCGTGCGGGAATCGGCGGCCAACTTTGGGACCTAGCCTGTACGAGCCTGAGAGGCCCCGCCCACGCACCTCTCTATCTTGAAACCCTTGCCGAGCTGCCTTGCTGCGCCTTCTATGACGCGCGCGGCGGAGAGGTGCTCACCCGTAGTGCCGGAACCTTCTTCGGAGGCGCGGTCACGCATCTTGCCTATTATTGGCCCGCCGGGACAACGCACGCACGTCGTCTCTGACTGTGCAACAGCGGTACGTCGAGTGTTCGCGTCATCGGCGCAGCGCTTTCGCGCCTGACGACCGGAAGTGGTCGTGGTCGTGGTCGTGGTCGTGACGGTGGTCGTTACACTGGCGGTGGTAGCGGCCGTGCCCTTCGAATTCTCCTTCTCGTGACGCTCTGGCTCCCGGTTTCCTGATGCAGCCGCGGCTCGACGGCGGTACGTTCGAAGAACACATATTCACGAGCGAGGCTTCTGCTTCCCAGTTCTTCGGACGCCATGAACATCACCGACATCGAACGCTTGACGGTCGACGTTATGCGTCGACATGGCTGCCACACCGCAATCCTCTACGGGTCGTGGGTACGCGGTCAGGCTACCCCGCAGAGCGACGTCGACATCCTTTGCGTCCGCCAAGGCGGCCCCGCCTTTCGCGATGCCCGTGTAGCCGATGGGCACTATGTCGACGCTTTCATCTATCCTGAAGCAGATCTCCTAACGCCCCAGCCAG
The DNA here is from genome assembly GCA_040348565.1 of Myxococcales bacterium. Classification (GTDB taxonomy): domain Bacteria; phylum Myxococcota_A; class Polyangia; order Polyangiales; family Polyangiaceae; genus PMG-095. The sequence continues at coordinate 3,799 of JBEQSW010000155.1, forward strand.
ACCTCCTCGACGCCATGACTTCGTTCCCCTTGGGACCTGACACGAGTCTGGCGTGCGCGAGCATGCATAAGCAGCTCGTCCGATCGGTGAAGGTGCCGAACGGGAGTGGACGTTGTTGAGTCCGGCTTTGCTGCTCCGGTTGGCCAGACTCCTGTGGACCCCCAAGCCGACCCATGAAGTGTTGGGCCTGCCGAAGCCGATTTCGTCGCGAGTTCTCGCGGAGCTCGATGCTCTGCAGGACGACAGGAACGACGGCATCGCTGACCAAATCCATTTGGATGCGCAAGCGATCTTTGCCGAGGCTTTGCGGGGCCGTGGCGTCCCCGACGACACTTACCAGCTCTTGATCGGCTCCGGACTCGAAGGGCATCGCGTACGACGACCGCTCGACGGCTGCAGTTGGTCACTCTTTGAGTTCGACGACTTCATCGATTTGGGCTTGAATCCCCGCGGCGGACGGCCAGACGACTGACCGCAGCATCGCAAGTGCCGCTGTTGAGAGACTGCCGCCCCCTATCACAGGCGTGAGCTGGCAGCCCTGACGGCCGCACGAGCCGTGTCAATCGCGAGGGGCTGCCGCGTCGCAGCTTGTTTGCAGAAGCTTACGTAGCGGATCCCGGTCTTGGTGATCGTGACAGAGACCGTGACCGTGGTCATGACAGAGACCGCGACCGTGACCGTGACGCAACGAGCTCGTCGCACTCATGGGCGCGCGAGGCTTGCTTCCTGACGCGCGCGTTCATGGTCGAACAGCGTGAACCTGAGGGCTTTGGTGACTCGAGCGATCAGCTTTGCGTCGCGCTTACGCTGCGCGATGAGGACGCTGTAGTTGATGCTGTTTCGGTTGAGTGTAAAAAAGTCTCGGTACCAACCATCCGAGCCCCTCACTTTCAGATGGTGACAGGGCTCGCCGCCCAGGAATGCCGCCCCGTCCACGATTTTGCTGCCCTTTTCCTCGAAGGACTCCCTGGCTCTTTCGACAATCTGCTCTGCGTCCATTTCCATCGGTAGGTCGCGGAAATCCATGATCTGAACGTCGACTTCTCGATCGACCTGGCGCCACATCCAGACCAGCTGGGCCCCCCCGCCGCCCACGTGGGGACCGGTCGCGAGCCACGAATCGTCCGGGGCGTCGAACTCCAACCCAAACCGCGGCTCACGGAGGTGAAGCACGCGAGGCTCTCCGGGAGAGAGGCGCGCAGGCGGCTTCGAGATCGCGAAGGTCTTGAACGCGGACTCGCACGGCCAGTCGACCTCGTCGAAACCGCTCAGGCAGCGAACCTCGAAATGGCGACGGTTGTCGCGGACCATCCTGAGCGAGAGTCGTTCGCCGTTTTGTATTCCGACTACCTCGACCCCACCCAGCCCAAACATGGTGATGCGTCGAGCTCCCAAATGTTCGATGTCATGCGCCTCGAGCATGTCGATGCCCCACTGTTCGAGCTCTTCGTAGTCTGCTTCGCTACCCCAGGGTTTCTGGCGGTCTTGAATGCCGTAGTCCCACACGTGCAAAGAGGCTGACGGGCGCTTCAAGCCCTTCTTGCGCGCGGCGACGACGTCGATCTTGAGCTTCCCCGGCGCTTGCCAGATCTGGTTCGGCGAATAGAACTCCCACTCAGCTGGCAGCGTCCATTTGTAGCCGAACCTCGGGCTCGTCCAGGTCGCGACCGTTGACACGGACGAGGAGGGAGCTTTGACAGGCGGTGACTGACTGGGTCGGCACGAGAAACTGGCGAGGACCAACCCCGCGCACCCCACTCCTACGGTCAGTTTCTCGAACGCCATCCTGTGCTTCCAGCGGTGCCTTGCTTCTAGCACCCGCGGAGACCGAGACACTCCGGCAATCGCAACGACGGCATCCCGGCCCGACTGGAGCGAAGCGGCGTGTGCGCTATGCTGCGGCGGTGCCTGAGCTGAGGCTTTCCGAGATTCGGACGCGCTACGTCGAGGGCGATCGGTCCTTGCCGACGGCGCTCGAGCTTGCCCTGCGTGCGGATTCGCGCGCGGGGGCGCGGGCCATTCTGCAGGCGGTGGAGCGGCGGCGGGGCGAGCGGCGCGCTGAAGGTCAGCGGCTGCGCCGGATGCTCGAGTTCGAACGCGAGCTATGGAAGCGCGACGTGGTGATGGTGGCGGGCGTCGACGAAGCGGGGATGAGCCCGCTCGCCGGCCCGGTGGCGGCTGCGGCGGTGGTGCTGAAGCCCAACTGGCGGGCGCCCGGCATCAACGACTCCAAACAGGTGCGGCCGGAGCTTCGCGCTGAGCTCGCGCAGCTGATCAAGCGCGAGGCACGCGCTTGGGCCGTCGCCTTCGTGGAGCCAGAAGAAATCGACCGCATCAACATCTATTGGGCCGGTATCGCCGCCATGCGTCGCGCCGTCGAAGCCTTGGGCGTGACCCCCGAGCATTTGCTGATCGACGCGCGCACGTTGCGCGATATTCCGATCGAGCAGACGCGAATCGTGAAGGGCGACGAGCGGAGCCTTTCCATCGCGGCCGCGTCCATCCTCGCCAAAACCGAGCGCGACGCGCGCATGCTCGCATACGATCGCAGCTATCCGAGCTATGGGTTTGCTCGCCACAAGGGCTACCCCGTCCGCGAGCACGTCGCGGCCCTACGCCAGCACGGGGCATGCCCCATCCATCGCCGTTCGTTCAGCCCCGTTCGCGAGGCGTTGGGTCTGCCGCCCCTCGACCGCCCAGACGCCTCCGGCGCGGGGGCATCAGACCGACCACCGTGAGCGCGCCAAGCCCAGCCGCGCCGTGCGGAAGCACCTTCGTCGCGGCGTTCGAGAGCGCGGCGGGCGAGGGGCAGCGTGCAGCGTTTGCGGGGGGCGCGTGGTGTGTGGCGTGTGGCGTGTGCGGGTGGCGTGTGCGGGTGGGAGCTGCCAGCCTGTCCCCAGTGAACAAGGCGCTACTCGATGCCATTCAACTTGCTCTGACGGGCCAATCCGAGCTCGCGCGCGAACGCTTGGGCGAGCTTTGGGCGAGCTTGCCACTTGATGACTCGTTTCATCGTTGCGTGCTCGCTCACTACATGGCTGACCTCCAGACTGACCCGAATGCGGAGCTCCACTGGGACCAACTGGCGTTGGCTGCCGCCTTGGCTGCGTCTCCGGAATCGTTCGCCGAGCATCTCCCAGACGTGACCCGTGAAGCGTTTCTACCGTCGCTCCACCTCAACCTCGCGTCGAGCTATGAGCGGACCGATGCCTTGGAGCTGGCGCGGCAACACACCGAGCTTGCTCTCGCCGCGACTGCTTCTTTGCCCGCCACACCTCTCGGACAAACGACTCAAGCAGCCATCGTCCGAATTGCGGCCAGGCTTGGCGTTCATTCTTGACGTCGCAAACGCCGTTTCGGAGGGCTTCGCCGGGCTGTGACGAGGCAACGGGTCAGAAGTCGTAGACGTGAACGGGAACGGAGGCGGCCACCAGCGTATCGCCGATGATGGCTTCGACCTCGGGCCATGATCCGCCGGCGAGCCCGCAGCCGATCCGGGGCATGTGAACGGAGGCAGCAAGCGCGGTAGCGCGTTTCGCCAACGCCGCGAGGCATTCACGCAAAGCATCGTATCGTAGCGGTGGCATGTTGCCGGAGGGGCGAACGCCGCGTTGAGCCACCATGTTGGCGACGGCTAAGTTGGGTTCCACGTCCACCAGTTGGATGGCTCCCAGTCGAAAGCCAGCCTGTTCACCCTGCGCGTACCAAGCGCGATACTGAGCCTCGGGTTCGGGCCACCGTTTAGAAATTGCGAGAACGAACCCCTTGCCCCAACCGCCAACGTCGTTACACACGTGACAGATGATCTTCGCGCCAGCGGCATCCGGAGCGGTGGCGTCCCCTTGGCGATAGGCAATGCTCGGCATCTCGTCGCCGGCCCAACATAGTTGAGTCGCCGGAGTTTGTCCTATGCGGCGTGCGCCGCCGCTCACCTCAGTGCGCGCCGCCAGCGCCGCTTCCGGCTCCGCCCGCGCCGCCCTGGCCACCGGCGCCACCGTCTGAGCAAAGGGGTTCGGGGTCGCCGACGCGGGCGCAAGGCTCGCCCCAGCCTGGACACTCGTCGGGCACGTCGTTGGCGAAAGCCACGCCGACGAGCTCGCCCTGCGCGTCGAACGAGTAGTAGTACGAGTAGTAGTTGGCGCCGTCCATTTTGTCACCCCACACCTCGATGATGACGCCGCCGCAGTCGGAGGCGTAGCGACTGACACCGTTGTAGCGGCCGCACTGCTCTCGGCCGAGCTCGAAGTCAGCAGGGCTCTTCGGACATGCCTGCGGAACGACTCTGCTCTCCAACTGCGAGCAGTAGGCCTGCAGCGTCCTCGCCTCGCAGGCGTCACCCGCGTTGCCGCCGGCTCCGGCGCTACCCCCGGCTCCGGCCGCGCCGCCTCGGTCACCGGCACTGCCTCCGTCACCAGCCGCCCCGCCTCCAGCCTGAGCGCCCGAGCCACCCTGGTGGTGTCCCGCCGCGGCGCTTGCTCCGGCCCCGGCCGCGCTCTCCGTCGGTGAGTTCTCGCCGTCGCCGCTACAGGACCACACGCCCAGCGCCACCAACCCCGCGAGACTCAGACCCGCTTTGCTTCCCGATCGCATCATGCGCAGCCGATCGCACGCATCGTGCCGCGCAGTGGCGGTGGTTTTTGCCTGATTCCGAGCTGCAGTTGTGCCGAGGTGTGCCGTGGATGTGACAGCGGCGCCGTCCTCGATAGTGCGCTGCGAACGGATTTGCCCGCTGCAACACTCCGCGGAGGTAGCAGGCTATTCCGACTCCACCTGGTACTTGAGCGGATAGCAAAACGGGGTGGCTCGTCCGCCTTCCATCAGTGGGCGGTAGCGCCAGCGCGAGAGCAGGTCGACTATCTGAGGGTCCAGCGCCGGGCCTGCCGAGCGCAGAACGTCGACCTTCGTTACTTCACCGCTGGGGGCGACGCAGATGTTGACGGTGGCGCTGAAGGTTTGCCCGCTGTGTCGCAGCGCCGGTGGCACTTTCACCGCTTTCGAGCTCGGGTTCGTGAGCAACTGTCGTTGCCCCAGCTTGGAGGCCAAAAGCCGTGGCCCCGTGGCGGCAGGTGGCCGAGGCTGCGGCACGAGCATCGGGACCGGGGGTAAGGCGGCGGTGACGATCGACGGGGCGGCGACGCGCGGCTGATCTGGCGTGGCGGCCAGCGCGGGAACGTCGGCGTCCTGCGAAGTGGGCTCGGCAACGGCTTCGCTTTCGGGCGACTCCGTTGCGGTGTCGCGCTTGCGAGCTTCGCGCTCGGAAGGGTCGGGTCTCGTACGCCTGGCAACGCTCTCTTCGATGCGTGGCGCGCTATCGACCACGGCCGCCGGCAAAGCGGCTTCGGGCGCCTTCACGGCCGAGCTCGGGCGCGACGGGTCCTCGAGCGGCGGGGAAGCCGGGCCAGCCCCGGAAGGCACGTGGTCGGGGGTCGAGGGCTCTTCCACCCGGATTGGCGCGCCAGCCGCGGCGCCCGGCACATCCGTCGGCGTGCGGAAGTAGACGGTTGCGGCCACTGCGGCGACCGCCAAACCCGTCAGAACCCCGCCCGCGCCGAACCAGGCGGCGCGCGAAGACTTTGCAGTAGGCGCCGAGCTCGCCGTCACCGCCGGCATTGAGCTGACCGAGTGCCGGGAGCTGGACGTCTCCGCCCATTCCTCCGCGATGCGCAGGGTCGAGCGGCGTTCTTGCAACCGATCTTTCGTCAGCTTTTGAACGTAGCTACAGACCATCTCGTCCGCGCGCGGTCCAAACGCGGACGGGACAGCGTTCTCGAGTGCCTCCAGCAACTCGGTGATGGAGGGGAAGCGTGTCTCCCGGGACTTGTCCAGCGCCCGCATCACCACCGCCTCCAAGGCGTCGGGATAGTTCTCCACGAAGGACGAAGGCGGAGCTGCCGGCGCCGTGGATAGGATGCGCGCGATCGTGGCGGACTCCGACGCACAACGAAACGGGTGCCGACCTGCGGTGAGCAAGTACAGCAAGATGCCGGTAGCGAAGACGTCCACGCGTGCGTCGAGAGGCTCCCCGCGCAGCTGCTCGGGCGCGAGGTACGAAATCTTGCCTTTGATCTCGCCGGACCCGTAGGTCACGCTCGACGCGGTCGTGGCCACGCCGAAATCGACGATTTTCACCGTGCCGGCGTCGGTGACGAGCACGTTTGGTGGAGAGATGTCGCGGTGAACGAGGCCCACGCGCTGCCCGTCCTCGTCGCGCAAGTCATGCGCGGCGGCGAGCCCGCGACAGACCTGGCCGACGAGGTTGACGCTGACGGTGAGTGGGATCCCACCGTGAGCCTGCGCCTCGCGCAGGATGAAGCGGAGGGACTCGCCGGTGACCAGCTCCATGACTAGATACAGAGTTCCCTCGTGCTCGCCGAGCTCGAACGTTTCGGCGACGTTGGGGTGGTGGATCTGGGAAGCCAGCATGGATTCCTGGAACATCATCTGCTCCAGGTGCACGTTCTCCGAAGCGCGCAGGATGGTCTTGATGGCGACCAGCTTACGGAAGCCGCGCGTGCCCTTGAGGCGCGCCGCCCAAACGTTGCCCATTCCGCCTTTCGCGATGGGCATGAGGAGCTCGTAGCGTCCGAGCATTTGACCGACGCGTACTTCTTCTGAGCAATCATTGATGATGGTTGGCACGCAGTACCTCCCTGCTGGAACGCGTCATGGTTCCGTAAATTCGCTTAAATTCGGCCTCGTTCAGGCCCGGCGCGCTAGTGGCGCTCGAGCTCGTCGGGTCGCGATCTGACTGATGGTCAGCATCCCTCTGCTGACGAGATCCATAATCATGCAGACTGCCGTTCGTCGTAGCAAGTAATTTTGGCAACGAGCGTCGCGGTCCACGCTCGTGTTCTCGCGTCGCTCGCGCCGGCGCGCCTCTTCCGAGTCTTCGACTCTTCAGCAAGTGCGAGCGCGAGAGCGAGCGGCCGCTGGCAGTAAGCGCCGGGGCGTTTTGCGGCGATGTCTCGTTTTTGAAGGCGATGCCGACTGAGTCACGCTTTGAAGGCTCGAGGGCAAAGCTCGACGAGTGACCCGAGCCTTCGCGGTCTTCTGGTATTGGCGCGCGTCGCTTTTGCGCCCAGGTTCCACAACGAAGTAGGGCGAATCGTTCGATTTGAGGGTGCGGGCGAGCCAATGCGCTCCGAACCGCCAGCGCAGGACCGCGCCCGTCGGCGCTCGCCGAAGTGATCGCAACTAGACTGCGCGTCTCTCGCGACACCAGCGTTGTCTCGTTCGAGCCGAGCATCCGGGCCGTGACTAGCGAAAAGCGGGCCGTGACTGGCTCGGAGCGCTGCGCCCAGCTTGGCCGCCGATGGCGCGGTGGGCGCAGAATGGAGTACCAGGTGCGCGAGTGTAAACGCCATTCCCACTCGCACCTCTGCTACGATTTTCGCGGAATTCAGCCTCTGGAGCCAAACCGAGTGAATGCCAATCGCCTCCGACAAGCGAGTCTCTCGTCACGACGGAGACTCGCGGTGATCGCGAGCTTGCTCTTGGGCCTGGGCTTTGGCTGTCGAAGAGCGCCGAGCCAGGCGAGCAACGAACGCGCGATGCCGGCCCCGCCCGGTTCTGGTGCAGCGACGCCGGGCGCGCCCTCGGCGACGGCACAAGCGCCTTCGGCGGCGCCGCCAGAGGCTTTGCCTCCGCTGAACTCCAACTGGGTCGAGCCGCTCACCCTGGCCGACGGCAACGTCGTCTACGTCATGCCGCCGATCGGCATACGCGAGCCGCGGCCTTTGATGGTCGCGGTGCATGGCGCCGGCGACCGACCGGACTGGGCCTGCGGGGGGTGGCGATTGGGCGCGAACGAGTACCCGTTCGTGGTCTGTCCCCAAGGGCTGAAGTTCGACTCGCAGCGCTTCGCGTGGGATTCCCCGAGCACGATCGCGCGTCGCGTGCAGGCCGCGATTGACGCGGCTCGCGCCCGTTTTGGTCCGTACATTGCGGACGGTCCCACCATCTACGCCGGCTTCAGCCAGGGGGCGACGATGGCCGGCACCGTGCTGCTCGAGCAACGCGACCGTTTTCCGGTCGTGGCCCTCGCCGAGGGCGGCTACAATTTGCTCCGAGACACGGCGTTCTTACAGAACCTGCGCTCGGCCGGGACCACGCGCTTGATGGTCGTGTGCGGCTCTCCAGCATGCTTCGCCACCGCGCGCAGCGTTGAAGGCGGGCTCAGCCGAGCAGGTATCGAAGCCTTCACGGCCGGAGACCCCCTATCCGGCCACAACCTGAACCAGCGCATGCAAATCGCCCTGCGCGCGGCAATGCCCCAGCTCACCGCCGGGCTGCCGAACTGGCGAGGCTATGCGGAGTACCTGGCGGCTCGCTCGGCCCGCACGCCTGCGGTCGGTCAGTAGAACTGCGGGCGCACCCCGCGCCAGTCGCCTAACGGAGCTGGTCGACGGTCATCTCAAGACGCTCGGCGGCGAGCTCGAGGGTGCGCTGCCAAGCGGGGCGCGCATGGCAGCGCTCGTAGTACGACTTGATGCGGGGAAAGGGATCCATCAAGTCCATTTGTCGGATGGTGCGCAATACGGACGCCAGCGCGATGTCGGCCACCGTGAACTCGGTGTGCGCGAGCCACTCGCGACCTTCGAGGCGACGTTCGAGATCGCCAAACCAGCGGCCCGCCAGCTGCCGCGTCGCCTCGAGCACTTTGGTCGCGCTCTTGTCCTCGTCGAAGATCATGATGGTCTCGATGCACTGGAGCGTCGGCGCAATCGTGCTGACGGCAGCAAAGCACCACTGCATCACCGTCGTCCGCCCCTTGACGTCACTCGGGATGAGCCGGCCTGCTTTCTCGGCAACGTAGAGCAAAATGGCCGCCGACTCGGCGACGACGAAGCCGTCGTCGTCGATGACCGGCACCTGGTGGAAGGGACTGATCCGAGAGTACGACTCGCTTTCGAGGTCCCCGGCGGTCTGGTCGAGCGCGTGGAAGCGATATTCCAAACCCACTTCCTCGAGCGCCCACTGGACGCGCAGATCCTTCGTCTCGCCGTGCCCGCCTTCGAAGATGTCGCCGATGCCGTAGAGTGTGATCATGGTGTGCTGCAGAATACCGAGGGTTGGCGGCGAGTCTGCCACGAGCGTTCGCGCTGGTTGAAGCCCGAACTTCGAGATTTCGGCGCGGTGCAACCGCCTCGCGAGCATTCTTGCCACGCCTTACTCACTCATAAACCGCGCATCACCGCGTCGGGTCATCCGCGAAAGTTCGCGCTAGGCTGCGCGCATGGTCAAGTTGTACGGCTTTGGTCGCGTGAACAAGGGAGCGTACGGCAACACTCGCGATTTGCGCATCCTGTGGGCGCTGGAAGAGATGGGGTTGTCCTACGAGATCGTCGGAATGGACCACCCCAACCACGATCTCGATTCACCCGCGTACCGCGCGCTGAACCCGTTCGGCCAAATCCCGGTGATCGATGACGACGGGGTCGTGGTCTCCGAATCCGGCGCAATCTTGCTTTACCTGGCGCGCAAGAGCGGCAAGCTGATGCCGCGCGAGCTCGCCGGCGAGTCGCAGGTGCTGCGCTGGTGCTTCACCGCCCTGACCACGATCGAGATGCCGCTGCTCTCGCTCTGGTTCGTCAACTTGAGCGGCGGCAAGGGCACCAAACCGAGCGAAGCGCTTCAGGGCTGGTCGGAGATGCGGCTGAAGCAACTCGACGGCTGGCTCAGCAATCGCGAATACATCGCCACCGACGATTTCACCGTCGCCGACATCTTGATGTGCCACGTGCTCGACGCCGGAACCCGCCGCGAAATGCTGGCACCATTCGCGAATCTCCTCGCCTACCGCAAGAGGTGCACCGCACGTGCGGCGTGGCAGAAGACGGTCGAGGCGTATCGCGCGCGGGTCGAAGCCGCGTAGTTGCCGCACACCGCCGACGCGCCCGCGGACGCGCTCGCACACCACGCACCGCGCACGCGCAAACGCTGCACGCTGACGCTCGCGCAAACCGTCTCAGGGCGGGGGGCTGCCGACTTGCAGCTTTACTTGCAGAAGCTTCTGTAGCGGAACTAGGTCTTGGTGGTCGTGGTCGTGACGGTGGTAGTGGTAGTGGTCGTGGTCGAGACGCCGGCTTCGCCGGGCTCGTGGTCGTGATCGTGATCGTGGTCGAGACGCCGGCTTCGCCGGGCTGGTGGTCGTGAGAGTGGTGGTGTCGGCGGTGGCAGGGACGCCGGCTTCGCCGAGCTTGTGACGGTGATCGGGGAGGGGAGGAGGCCGATTCGCTTGCTTGTTGATCGTACCGGCGTGCTCGGCGGCGTCCAGGCCGCTGCGCGCCGGCTGCGCCGGTGCGAGCGGGGGACCGCTCGCAGCCTGGACCCCGCCTGCGCGCGCCTGTGGAGGGAGGGGCGGGTGAAGCCCGCGTGGGTGCGGGCCGAGAAGGAGAACCGACCATGGCACTGATCGTTGCAGACCTGAGCATTCAGCTGATTGAGACGCTTCGGCCGTTGATGCCGCGTATCAAGGCGAGAGACAAAAATCTGGCGGAGCAGATTCAGCGCGCGGCGAGTAGCGTGGTGCTCAACATTGGCGAGGCGGAGTACTCGGATCCCGGCAATCGCCGCGCTCGCTTCCATACCGCGGCGGGCAGTGCGGGGGAGACGCGCGCGGCGGTGCGGCTTGCGGTAGCTTGGGGCATCGTCAAGCGTGCAGACGGAGAGCCGGCAACCGCGCTGCTCAACCGCATCTTGCCCATGTTGTGGAAGCTGACGCGCGGGTAGGTGCGCATGGTGACGGGGACGAAACGACGTCATTTGTGCTAGTCTTCGACCGCGTCCGTGAATCAGCTGGTTGGCAATGCATTCGTTTCCGTGAGCGTCGACCACTTGCGCGGCTTGGCGCGCGTCACGCGCAGCGGCCAACGGTCTGAGAGCGTCGAAGACGTCACCGCCGGCTTCGATCAGGCAATTCTTGCGCTCGACACTCTCGATCGCCAGCGCATGCGGTTACTCATCGACCTTCGCGCTGCGCCCGGTCGCAATGATGCCGAGTTCGAACGCGCGATGGCGACGCGGCGGAGCCAGCTGATGCGAGGTTTCGCCGCCGTCGCAATCTTGGTGCAAACACCGGTGGGGGAGCTGCAAGTCGGCCGCATCACCCGCGAAGACGGCGCCAACGCCAAAGTCTTCAGCGACGAAACCAAAGCCCTGAGCTGGCTCGCCTCGCCGAAGTAGCTGCCTTGGCCCAACGAGCGATGTGACGTCACCCCCTCAGGGACAGACGCTGTAGCTGAGCTCGAGCGTCCCGGTGTCATTCGCATCGGCTACGTTCACGGCTTGCGCGGTGCCGACGAACACGTTGGAGCCGGCGGCGAACGGCTGCACGACCCAGCCGCTCAACGCGTACGTCGTTCCGGCTGGGGAATCTCGGTCGGGATAGAACCCAATCTCGGAAGGGCCCGTGTCGTGCTCGAACGTGAGTGCAACCATGGGGCCAAGCTCGCAGGCCGTGATGTAAGAGTTGGAGCCCTTTTCAAAATCGGCGCTGGACTCCGGCCCCTCTCGGTCACCACATTGCGGATCGCAGCCGTGCGTGTAGCGGCCCTCATGAGCACCCAGCTTGAAGTCTACGAAAGTCTCACCGATCTTGGCGCGGCACGCGGCTTCACTAGCGGCACGCCGGTCACAGGTATCGTCGATGATGGTGAGGGTTCCGGCCGCACCGGCGGTACTTCCGGCTTGGGCCGTTCCGCCCTGCGCACTGCCGCCTGCGGCCGAGGTGGCGCCGCCGGTGCCGGCGGTTGCCGCTGGCTGATTTTGGCTACGACCGCCGCAAGCGAGCGGCGCGCAGGGCGCCAGGCACAAGTAGCAAAGCAACGCGCGCGTCGTGATTGGGGCCACGAGAAATTGTACCGCACTCGCTCGAGTGCAAGCCAGCGAGGCTTACGCGCTCACCAGCGTGGCCCTGGCGGACGCGTTCATTGCCTGCTGGAAGGCGAAATACTCGTACAGCCTCGTGCGCCCGGAGACCTACTCGTCTGCTTCGCTGCGACAACTACCGTATCTCGGGTCAAAACCAGGCCGACGTCGTGAACGACTCGTTCGAAGCCGCAGATGCCGGCCCCTGGCGCCAAGCCTTCGCAGCCGCGGGCCTCGGTCCACGTGCCCGCCCGGCGTCACCCTGAACGAGATGCAGCGCGGCGCCTCCCCGGACGCATCAGGCCCCCGCCCCCGCCTGGGAAAAAGTGTCTCGAATTCTTTTCGGTCGAAAGTTGCGCGGCGATGTCGATCGGGCCTTCGCTGGCACGTCGTCATTGTAGAAACAGGTTGCTCGCCCCGAGGCGGCGGCCGCTCACTGACCAGTTAAGGAGAAGCAAATCATGGCCGAAAATACCGTCAAGCTACACCGCGTACTTCGTGCACCCGCCGAGCGGATCTACCGAGCGTTCCTCGATGGCGACGCGATGGCGAAATGGCTGCCGCCGCACGGCTTCACCGGCAAAGTTCACCACATCAAGGCCGAGGTCGGCGGCACCTACAAGATGTCCTTCACGAACCTGACGACCGGCCACAGCCATTCGTTCGGCGGCGAGTTTCTCGAGCTCGTACCCAACCAGCGCATTCGCCACAGCGACAAGTTCGACGACCCGAACCTGCCGGGCCAGATGCAAACCACGGTGTCCCTCAAGAAGGTGTCCGTCGGCACCGAGCTGACCGTCGTGCAGGAAGGCATCCCTAGCGCCATCGCGGTCGAAGCTTGCTACCTTGGCTGGCAAGAGTCGCTGACGCTGTTGGCCCAGCTCGTCGAGGCGGAGATCAACCAGTAGGGTAGACGCGACGTCGCGGAGCTCGCGGTCACGACAGTGACAGTCGTCGTGACCGTGGGGGAGGTGGTGACCGTGGCAGAGGTCGTGGCCGTGACAGTGGTCGTGGCCGTGACAGTGGTCGTGACCGTCACAGTGGTCGCGAGGGTGGCGGTTTCGTCACGCTCGCCGACCGCGATGCGATGCTAGGCTTTGCGCGATATGTCGAAGGTTGTTTGGGTGACTGGTCCACCGTCGCTGGCTCGGATCGCCGAACAGCTCCGAGCGTTCAACGAAGAACATCCGAAAGAGTGCGACGCCGCGATCCTGGTCAGCCCGATCGGCTGGACGATTTTGGAACCGGGCCCGGACACCCACGGCTGCGAGCACCTGCCCGGTGGCGGGGAGCCCTTCGATGAAGCCGAGACGGCACGTCGGCTATTGGAAGCGATACCGCGCGCTGGGCGCTGAGCGAGGGTCAACGTGCAGCGTTTCAGTCTGCGCGGGGCGCGTTGCGCGCGGGTTTGAGCGCGCGCCACCCCGCACCCTGCCGGCCCACGCTGCTCGCTGCTGTCCGCGGCGCGGTCAGCCGTCGTTTCGGAACACGGCGTCGAGTCTCTCCGCAGATAGTACTCGTTTGATCCAAAAATCGAGGTCGCTCTCGGTTGCAGTATCGAGTCGCGTCCGTGCTTCCAATGGCACGACGCCAAATTTCAAGGTGAGCAGATCCAACAACGCCCTCTGCTTGCCTTCAAAGCGTCCTTCGACGCGCCCCTCAGCGCGTCCTTCGACGCGCCCCTCAGCGCGAATAGTAGCGGCGCCGTACTCGTATAGCTTGAGCTCTATCTCGCGCCGTTCGGCTCGCTCTCGTGCTTCAGGATCGGCGCTGAGCTTCTCGAGAGCGTCCTTTGCGTCTTTTAGGATTGGGTACTGCATGGCCAATGCCTCGAGCTCTTCGTCCGTTTCAGCTGCGAGAAATCTACACCAGGCGGCCAGCCCGGGCTCGTCCATTCCAACTAGGGCGTGCCGAAGCTTGTCAGCGCAATGTCGGGCGGAGCGTGACACTGCCGCGCGCTTCGACCCACGCGACGAGGTCGTTGCCGCGCGCGGCGGCCCCGGCGGCGCGCGCAGACGAGACGTGCGCGCTCACCTGCAGGGAGGGTACTGACATCGCTTGCGCGAGCGCGGGGGCCGCGTCGCGGAGAGCGGATACGGAGAGCGTTGGCGTGACGCGGGCCGAGGCGATGAGCGCGCTCACTGGCGATTGGCTGTCGATTCCGGCGGCCTGCCATCGTGCGCGTTCGCCGCCGTCGAGCGTGGGGTGCGTGAGGCTGATGGCCGCACCGTCGCCGGAAAAATCGGGGACGGCGCCGACCCTCGTCGTTCCGCACACGTCGCCGCCTAGCGCGAGCGTGACGTCGACGTCACTGGCGCGGGCCGCCACGCGTGCGCCCGTGATCTTGAGGCGCCGTTGCGAGGCGGACACCGGAGCGGCAGCCAAGAAGGACCGTTCGAAGTCCTCGAGCGGTGTCACCATGCCCAGCAGCACGGCGCCCTCCTCCGGAAGCGAAAGGTCGCGCGTCAGAGGCGGGAGCGACGGAGGCGGGGCTTCGTCGCCGCATTGGCTGCGGAGCTCGGGCGTGGCGAGCACGGCGAAGTTGGCGCGCAGGGCGGTGGTCGACGGGGTGAGCGCCCCCTGAACGATGGCGCGCGGCTGGAGCAACACACAGCCACTGAGGGGCAAAGGCCGCGGCGTCGCGAGCTCCGCCCAAGCTCGCTCCACGTCGGCGCGAATGTCCGGCAGTTGTTGATCGATTTGGCGCGAGACGTTGGCGAGCTCCGGCTGCAGCTGCGACTCGAGCGTCGGCGTGAGATCGATGGTCAACAGCCCGCCGAGCGCGTGCACCTGGCAACCACGCGTGAACCGGAGCGAAGTCGTGCTCGGCTCGAAGCGGTAGTCGGAACGTAGCAGCAACGGAACCGAGGCGCGCACCACCGCGTTCGGCTGACACGAAGCGTAACAGGCTTGGCCGCGACACGCCTCGGCCCGAGCGCTCACCGGCGCTTCAATCACCAGCGAGGTCGAAGTGACCGAAAGGGACAAGGCACCGCGCTCGACGCGGTAGCTCACGGTGCCACCCGGACCGATGCCGAAGTGGCCTTCGGCCAGGCGTTTTTGAATGCGCTGCTCGAGCGCGAGCGAAAGCGGGCTCAAAGGCGCTTCCGCGTGCACCACCAGCTGCGACTCCCGCGCGGCGCGGAGCGGCGTTGGGGTGAGGGCGGGCGGCGTGGCCTGCGCTTGCGTTGGCGGCAATTGCACTGCGCACTCATGCGGTTGGCTTGCTGACGCGCCTCCGGCCGGGGTCGACCCGGCGGCGCAGCCAGTCAGGCTCGTGGCTCCCAGTACGGGCCACACCCATCGCGCCGTGCTGGTTTGGAACATCGCGTGCGACTCTACTTCAGCGTCGCTTTCGCGCGCCGGCTCCGTTCCAAAGCAGGCGCGTGCCGAGCGGAGTCCACTCGTAGCCGGTGGGACCTTCGAGAACGAGCGCGGCGCGCGGCGCGTTGGGGCCGGAGGCCAGGCCGACGTCGACGGACACCAACCGTCCGCCGGCTTGTACGTGAATGCGCCCCGCACGGCCGCCGGCGAGGCTCGCCGTCTGGGTGTGGCCGACGATCATGCGCTCGGCCCCCATCAACGCCAGCGACTGGGTCAACGCGCGGCGGGCCTCGGCTCCGCCTCGCACCAAGCTGCGATCCCACAGCGGCCCGGAGCCGCTGCGAAAGAGGCCGGTCTTCGGTAGCGTCCACAGACCCCGGCGTCCTGCGGACCATTCTTGCTCTGCGAGTCGGTCGAGACCTTCGAGGCCGAGCTTGGCCCAGGACGGGAGTAAACCGGCGTGTACGAACAACGAGCCTTGGCTCATGTGCGCGACCGGTAAGGCGCGCAAGGCTCGCCCCAGTTGGCCGCGCGGACCGAGCGCGCGCCGAAGCGCCGCGCGGCCGGGCACATGCTCGATTTTCCAAGCTTCGAGCCGAGGCTCGATCGGCAGCAGCACACCCCGCGAGCGTTGTCGGACCAGGCGTCGCAGAGCCCGCTGCACGCGCGCGGGCCAGGCGCGTCGCTCGGCTGCCGTCGCGAAAGCCAGGTATTCACCTTCGGTGCAGTAGCCCTCGTGGCGCAGCGCCGTCATGGCTTCGTGATTGCCGAGCAGCACCGTCACGCGCCCGCCGTGCCGGGGCGCCTCGCGGCGTAGACGAAGCAGCAACGTCAGTGCCTGCGTGGCGCCGTCGCCCCGGTTGAAGATGTCGCCCAGCTGCACCAGCTCCGCCCGTCCACCGGTCCACTCCAGCCGCCGATTGACCAGCTTCGTACCGCGCAAGATCTCGACCAATGCGTCGTACGCCGCGTTCAAGTCACCGACCACGACGATGCGCTGGCTAGTCTGAGGCACTCTTCGTTGTTTCACGAAATGAGGCGGGAATGGAAGCGTCCGGATCGCGGCAGCAACGAAAGCCGGTGGAGTAGTCGTGATAGCGTGGCTCGTGAGCCGCGGTGACGAACGTGCAACCGGCGCCGTGCTCGTTGCGGGTGCTGTAGAAGCCGCCCATGAAGATGCCGTTGCCCGACTTTCGACCGATGCGACGGCTCACGATGGCGGGCAGCGGCAGCTTGCGCGGAAGCGCGGCGTCCACGCGATCGGCCACCCATTCGTGGAGGTTGCCGACCAAATCGTGCACGCCGTTTGGCCCGGTACAACCCGAGTACTCGCCCGTTAGCCCCAAAAATCCGGGCCGGGCCGACATCGCCGGGTCGTTGAAGTCCGAGTAGCTCCACCCTTGCGGGTTGGCGCCGTGCAGCATGGTCAACAAATGGGGCTTGCCGACGTTGCAACGACCAGCCTCGTAGCGCGCACCGTAGGGATACGTCGTACCCGCCACGCCGGTACAGGCGTTGTACCATTCGCCGAGCGAGCACAGCCGCTTGCCGGCGTGTGCGCAGGCTTCCGCCGCTTGCACTTGGTCGATGTAGGCCTGCGGCTTGACTCCAGCCTCTGCCGCTGCGACGAACCAGCCCTCGTTGGGCGAGGTGAAGGGCGGGTGCGGAACGAGCGCGCCGTCATTGCCCCGAACGAGAAGGTGGGCTTCGTAGCGATCCATGCAGGCGCCTCCCGCAAGCGTCATTTCGGGCGGGCAGGGCGCGGTGGATGTGGATCCTGTCGGAGTCGCGCTGGCGATCGCTCGCGAGACTGGCGCTGGCTCGGCGGCGTGAGCTGGCGGGCGCGGCTGCAACGAAAGCTCGAGCGTGGCGCACGCGGCGATGCTGACCAAACCGCCGAGCACGAGCAGGCCGGTTCGCGCCATCGACGACAAGCATACGATGGCGCGCGGCCTTCGGCGACCCGCGGGCCGGTCGCGCCCACGAATCGGCGGGAAAGTCGTAGGATTGCGAAGACGTGGGCCGCGGGGCGGCAGACTTTTTTCCGGCCTGGAATGCCGCGGACCGCCGCCCCTCCGTCTCTAAGTCGACCGGCGGCGGACTTCACTTGTTTGCTCGACGTGACGGCCACCTTCGACTGCGACGACTTCATCCCGCGCATCGTCGAATCGAACGCCGTCGCTGAGCGCACGCGAGAAGTTGCGGCGCAGTTAAGATTGCCATCCAAACGGTGTGGCGCGGCAGCGCAGCGCGCTGCGTGCGGAGCTCGCGGCGGGTTGCTTGGGGAAATTACTGCTGTGCCTGGAGCGAGGGGAGGCGTGTGCTGCTGAATCGGCGACTGATCCAGTTGTCGTGGCTTGCCTGCGGGTAGGGCTGAGCAATAGTGCACGGCATTCGGAGCGAGCGCGTTGCAGCGCAAGCGAACCGAGACACCGAGCACGCCGCTCGGCCAGTCAGCAAGATGGAG
>JBEQSW010000162.1:0-4888 GCA_040348565.1 Myxococcales bacterium
GAGCGAGCTACTGCCGGTGACGCGGATGCGGTGTCGTTCGAAGATTTCGTCGGCCATTTCCGACAGTTTCTGCGCTTCGCGCTGGATCTCCGGAGTGCTTTGGTAGTGGGTCGAGCCGGAGACGTAGCCGGAAAACGCGCGGTAGCTCTTGGCTACCTCGAGCTCGTTGCCGATCTCTTTGCAGATGGCGATCGAGCGCATGAAGTAGTCGACGGCCTTCACTTCATGGCCGTCCCCACACGCTCCAGCGCCAGTGACCTCACCTAGGGTGCGCAGGGCAACCGCCAAGTGCGGCTTGCTCCGCACCTGCCCGAACAGATCGACGGAGCGCTTGATGGAGTCGCGCGCCGCCTTCAGATCGCCGCGGTCCAGGTAGGCCTTGGCCAGCGCGCGCTTGACGTCGGCCAGGTGCAATTTGTCGCCCAAATCTTCACAAAGCTGCTCGGCGCGCAGCAACACCTCGATGGCGCGCTCGGTGTCGTGAGTGCGCAGGTGCGCCTCGCCGATGTTGGCCAACACCACCGCGATGCGGTTGCTGTCGCCCAAATCTTGCGCCAAGACCTGCGCTTCCTCGAGCAGGTCGAGCGCTTTGGGGTGTTCGCCTTGATCGAGCGCGAGCTGCCCCAAGTCGTTCAAGCTTTCGACGATACCCAACGGATCCGAAAGCTCGCGCCGGATCTTGAGCGCGGCTTCCAACGCTTCGCGCGCCTGCGCTTCCTGGCCGTGGTCGCGCCAGACCAAGCCGATGTTGTTCAGACTGAGCGCGATGGAGCGGCCGTCGCCGAGGGCTTTCCTCATATCCAGGCCGCGCCGCAGCTCTTCCAGAGCCATTTCGTACTCGCCGCGCATCCACAGGAGCTTGCCGATGTCGTCGTGGCAAGAGGCGATACCGCGCGTGTCGCCCGCCCGCTCGAACAGCGTGAGCGACGTTTCCAGGTGCTCTTGCGCCAGCGCCAAGGAGCCGGTGTCGCGGTGCACGCGACCCATGCGGTTGTGAGCGGCGCCACCTTTGCCGTGCAGCGCCAACCGGAACGACAGCTCCAACATCTCGCGAAACGTGGCCAGCGCTTCGTCGGTGCGACCGAGGAGCAGGAGCACGTCGCCCATGTTGTGCAGGGCGTCGATGCGCCGACGCGC
Organism: Myxococcales bacterium; assembly: GCA_040348565.1. Lineage (GTDB taxonomy): Bacteria > Myxococcota_A > Polyangia > Polyangiales > Polyangiaceae > PMG-095. The sequence continues at coordinate 1,138 of JBEQSW010000162.1, forward strand.
GTCGTCGCTACCCAGGAGGGACAGGCCCTTTTGATAGTATTCGTGGGCTTTTTTGGCCGCAAAGTGCTCGCGCGCCACGTTGCCGGCCTCGAGATAAGTGAAGGCGGCGCGCGTCAAGCAGCCAGCGTGCTCCAGGTGCCGCGCCAGCACCGCCAAGTATTCCTCCTGGCTCCGTACGGCGTCCTTCTGCGACAAGAAGTCGGCGATGGTCTGGTGGTAGCGCCGGAGCGCGCCGGTGGTGGTCAGCTCCGCGATCTTCTCGCGCTCGCGGTTATGCTTGAAGATGTACTCTTCTTCGTCGGCAAAGGCCGAGTCGGGCAAGCGCAACAAGTAGTCGCGCTCCACCAAGCCGGAGAGCAGCCGTCGAATGCGCGCCACGTCCTCCGCCGGGGAATCGGTCCAATATTCCGGCGCTTTGGCGTCGATTCGCCCGAGCGCGACCAGAGCTCCGAGCCAGAACACGCTGCCCACGGCGGCGGCGTGCTCCAGCACGCGTCGCTCTTGCACCGCCAGCGAGGACAAGCGCGCCAACACCGCGTCGTCGACGGTGAGCGGCAAGCGAGCGCTCTGCAGCCGATCGAGATCGACCCGCCAGGGCGCCGCCGCCCCACCGCTGGTGGCTTCTGAAAGCACGCCCGCCTCGAAGAACACCCGCACCATGGCTTCCATTAGCCCCGGGGTGCCGCCCGACATGCCGAGCGCCGCCTCCACCAAGCGCTCCGGCGCGCCGCCCTCGCAGGGCGAGAGCAGCTCCTTCAAAATCCGTCCCGCGCTTTCGGCGGAAACGGGGCCAAGCTCCAACACTTCGTGGCGGGTTCCGCCCAGCTCTCGAAAGCCCTCGTAGCGGCTGAGCAGCTCGGCGCGGGTCAGGCACACCAGCAAGAGCGGACCTCGCCCGTACTCCAGCACGTGGCCGATCAGCTCCAACGAATCCCCGTCGGAAGCGTGCAAGTCCTCGAGCACGAGGCACAGCGGACGGCGCGCCGAATCGGCTTCGAAAAAGCTGCGCACCACCGAGCGCCGCAGCATGCGGGCCTGCACCGCGTCTTCGGCCAGCACGCGCGTCAGCGGCGTTTCCGGAAACGCCACCCCCATCAGCGAGCCGAGCAGGAAGCAAACGTCACCGACACGTCGATCGTCGAGCACGGTCGCGACTTCGGTGCGCACGCGCTCGACCGAGGTGTCGCGGTCTTCGCCGTCGTGAACGCCGAAGCGCGCGCGCAGCAGCCGTTCGATCAAGCCGTGGCTCAGCGCCGGGGGTCGGACCCGCGCTTGAAACACGCGAAACGCTCCCGGTGACTCGTGCAGGAACGCGCCGATGAACTCTTCGACGATGCGCGCCTTGCCGATGCCAGGACCACCCACGAGCGTCACCGCTCGCACTTCACGTTTCTCGAGCGCGCTTTGGGCGGCGCGCTTGAGCACCGCAAGCTCGGCGTCGCGGCCGATGAGCGGAGCGCGGAGCTCGGGCGGCGTCGGCTGACTCATGGCGGCGATGTTGGCTCGAAGGATCCCCGAGCCTCAAGCAATTGCGGCGCCGACCCCCCGGCCTGGCGGCAAGCGAGCGCCGATCTGCCTCTCGAGCGCGGTTCAACGCGCCGCAGCGTGGCGCGAATTGGGGAAAATGCGGCCCTGCTCCTTGCGCTGCGGCGGCGCTTGATCGAGTCTCCGCCGATCTTTGCTAGAGTCACGGTTTCCAGTGGCACTGCCCGAACGTAATCCAACCCAAACCGATAGCGCAGAGAAGCGCTCCGTTGGCCGCGGCCTCTTCAAGAAGTGCGCTGGCTGCGGTCATGTCCTCACTGCGCCCGAGTTCGCCGAGCGCTTTCACATCTGTCCGGCGTGTGGTCACCACCACCGCATGACCGTGGCGGAGTGGAAGAAGCTGCTGCTGGACGATGGCGCGTTCGAAACGTGGGACGATCACATCGTCACCGCCGATCCGCTGCTGTTCGTCGACGACAAGCCGTACCCGGAGCGCGTCGCACGGGCCCAAAAGCAATCCGGCGCCAGCGAGGCCATTCAGGTCGGTCGCGGCAAGATTTCGGGCCTGGCGGTCGCGCTGGGCTTCTTCGACTTCTCGTTCATGGGCGGCAGCATGGGCTCCGTCGTGGGCGAGCGGATGACGCGCATGTTCGAGCGCGCCGCCGACATGGGCTTGCCGGTCGTCTTGCTGCACGCCTCGGGCGGAGCGCGCATGCAGGAGGGCATCCTCAGCTTGATGCAGATGGCAAAGTCGGTGGCGGCCCTGGCCCGCTTCCGCGAGCGCCGCAAGCCGTACATCAGTCTCTTGCTGGACCCCACGACCGGTGGCGTGGCCGCCAGCACCGCCTTTTTGGGCGACATCAACCTGGTCGAGCCTAACTCGCAGGTCGGTTTCGCCGGCGCCCGCGTGATCGAAGCCACTATTCGCACCACTTTGCCGGAGGGCTTCCAGAAGTCCGATTTCTTGCTCAGTCACGGTATGGTGGATGCCATCGTGCCGCGCATGGAGATGAAGAAGAAGCTGGCGAGCCTGCTCTTGCACCTGGGTGTCGAGGCGTCTTGAGCGATCTGAAGGCGACGCTCGAACGTCTGTACGCTTTGGCCCTGCACGGCCGAAAGCTCGGGCTCGAACGGGTGCAAGCCGCTTGCGACAAGCTGGGCAACCCGGAGCGGTCGTTCCAAGCGGTTCACGTTGCGGGTACGAACGGCAAGGGTACGGTCACGGCGTTCGTCGGCTCCATGGCGCGCGCCGCCGGCTTGCGCGTGGGCGTGTACACGTCGCCTCACCTGTGTCGCTTCGCCGAGCGCATCAACATCGGCGGCGCCCCGCTCGAGGACGACAAGCTCGTCGTCTACCTGAATCAGGTGATGGATGTCGGCCCCGACCTGACGTTCTTCGAGGTCGCGACGGTCGCGGCATTTTTGGCCTTCCGTGACGCGCGTGTGGAGCTGGCGGTGCTCGAGGTCGGCCTGGGCGGACGCCTGGACGCCACCAACGTGATCCCTCCGCCGCGCGTCGCCGCCATCACGCGCGTCTCCTACGATCACATGGCCGAGCTCGGCGATTCGCTGAGCCAAATTGCCTACGAGAAAGCCGGCATCATCAAGGCCGGCTCCGCGGTGGTGCTCGGAAAGCTGCACCCGGACGCTCGCGCCCAGGCCGAAAAGCGCATGGCCGAGGTGGGGGCCCGCGAAGTGCCGCTGGGCAGCCCCGAGCCGGTGCCGGGGGCGCCCCTCGCCTACCCGCGCGTCGCGCTGGTGGGCTCCAACCTGGCCGTGGCCGTGACGATCGGTCGCGAGCTGGGCTTCTCGCCCGAGGTGTTGGCCAAAGGCGTCGAGCAGACGGTTTGGCCTGGCCGCAACGAGCTTTTGCACCGTAACGGTCAGGAGCTCACGCTGCTGGACTGCGCCCACAACCCGGACGGCGCCGTCGCGCTCTCGCACGCTTTGGACCCGAGCGTGCTCGGCGACATTGAATCGCGCAAAGAGATCGCGCTCGTGTTCGGCGCCATCGCCAGCAAGAACTGGCGCGCCATGTTGAAGCGGCTCGAATCGGTCGCCGGGCATCGGGTGTTCGTGGCTCCCCCGGTCAAGCGCGCCGTCGAACAGCCAGCGGCCGCCGACCTTGACCGGCTTGAACACGCCGGGAAGTGCATAGGAAGCGCGAACCGCTTCGACCAGCCGGCCGCGCGACAGCCAATGCTCATGCCCGGTGCCGATCTCGGTCGCCACTGCCGTAAAGCGCGTCGGAAGATCTTCGATGTTG
>JBEQSW010000176.1:0-23273 GCA_040348565.1 Myxococcales bacterium
TCAGCGCGCTCTTGCGCGCCGGCGAAATCTGGCAGACGGAGCTGGGCGCGGCTCAAAAATCGATCGAGTGCTTCGAAGCCGTGCTCGAGAAAGAGCCGGGTCACATCGACGCTCTGCTGTCGCTCGAGGCTTTGTACGCCGAGCGTTCGCTGTGGGAGCCGTTGGCCAAGGTTTACGCCACCGAGGCGCGCGTGTTGTCGGAGCCCAGCGCCCGCATCGCCGCCCTGTCCGAGCTCGGCCGCCTCGAGGAAACAAAAGGTGTCGGCAGCGAAGACGAGCGCAAAGCCGCCTATTTCGCGATTTTGCAGCTTGCCCCCCACGATCAATCGGCGCTGTCGGCCCTCGAGCAACTCGCGCTCGAGAGCGGCGACGCCAGTCTTTTGGCCCACGTGGACGCAAAGCAGGCCGCGCTAGCCGAAGACCCCGAGGTCAAGGCCGCGCACCTCACGCGCTTGGCCGAGGCGCTCGAGCGCAGCTCCGATCCGTCGGCGCTCGAGGTTTGGCGCGGTGCCATCGCCGCCGATCCGGAGAGCCTGTCGGCGGCGCGCGGCATCACGCGTCTGGCCGAGCGTACCGGAGATCCCGCCTTGCTCGAGGAGGCCAGCGCTCACGAGGCGCGCGTCACCGGCGACGCCGACGTGTCCGCGCGGCTGCTCGTGCGCTCGGCCATCGTGCGCGCGGAGCGCGGCGAGGTCGACAACGCCATTCGGCTGCTCAAGCGCGCTCTGGAGCAAAACCCGGATTTCGAAGCCGCCGCCGCCAAGCTTTCGGAGCTGTTGGTGGCGCGGGGAGCCATCGACGAGCTCTTGGCGCTGCTGACCAACGCCGCCAACTCGGCGACCACGCCCGCGCGCGTGGCGTCGCTCTGGATCACCGTGTCCGACCTGTACGCGTCCCGTAAGCACGACGTGCCGGCTGCGCTCGCGGCGCTGCACCGCGCCCAGAACCTGGTGCCCGGCCACGCCGGCACGCTGGTCAAGCTGGCCGAGCTGTATGCCAGCGACAAGCAATGGGCCGAGGCCGTCGATCGCCTCAAACAGGCGCTCGTTCATGCCAACTCGGACGAGTTGAAGGTCGACATTCACCTGCGGCTGGCGGCCATTTTGCAGGATCAACTGGGCGATCCGGAGCGCGCGCTCGGCAGCCTGAACTCCGCGCTGGCCCTGGATTCTGGCTCGCGGCTGGCCTTGTCGCGCTTGGCGCGGCTGGAGCTACAGCGCGGCCGCGGCGACCAAGCCGCCGAGCTGGCGGCGCGCCTGGTACGTGTTTCGCCCGAGCTCGGCCAACGCGTCGACGCTCTCACCCTTTTGGGTGATTTGGAGCGTGGGCGCGGCCAGACCGCGGCCGCGGTGCAAGCCTACGAGCAAGCGGTGGCCTTGTCTGGCCTCACCGCGGCGGCGGCCGAGCGCTTCCGCGCCCTCACCGCCGACCAAGTCAAACGCAACGAGCCGCCCAGTCACGCACGCTACGCGGCCGCTCTCAAGAGCTACGCCGAGCAGCATCCGACGCCCGGTCCCGAGCTGACGGCCCTGTACATCGAGCTGTCGCGCGTGTTGGGCGACGACATGGCCCAGCCCGAACAATCCGCGGTGGCGCTGGAAAAGGGCATGTCCGGCGCGCCGTCCGATCCGGACCTGGCCGTCGCGTACGCGCGGCGGCTGCTGGCGGCGCAGCGCTACGCCGACGCGGCGATCGCGTTTCGGCGCGCGCTGTCGTTCGACGTCTTCAAGCCGGAGGCTTTCCGGGGTTTGGCCGAGGCTTGGCGGGCGCTCGGTCGAACCGCCGAGTCGGGGTGCGCCATCGGCGCCGTCGTGGCGCTGGGTGCCGGCAACGATTTGGAGCTGGCCGGGATGTCTTCGCGCGTCGTGCGCGCGGCCGCCCAGGCGCCGGGCAGCTTGGACGCGACCGAGCTGTCGAGCATCGACGTGAACCCGTCCGGCAGCACGGCCACCGCCTTGCTTACGGCCTTGGGCGACGCGGTGGGCAAGGTGTACCCGCCGGAGCTCGAGCGATGGGGCGTCGGCGCGCGTGACAAGCTTTCGGCCAAATCGGGGCACCCGCTGCGCGCGGTCGCGGAGCGGGCGGCGGCCGTGTTCGGCATCGAGGGCTTCGATCTGTACGTGCACCGCGCCCACTCGGGCAAAGTACAGCTGGAGCTGACCGACCCGGTGAGCGTGCTGGTGCCCGCGAGCGTGGCCGGGTTGTCGGAGCCGGGCATCGTGTTCGCGCTGTCGCGAGTGTTCGCGAGCATGACGCGCGGGCTGGCGGTCATCGAGCGCTTGGATGGGGACGAGCTGCGCAAGCTGCTAGGCGCGGCCGCGCGAGGAGCGGATTCGTCGTTCGGCAGCGGCACCCCCGACGAAGACGAGCTCGTGAGCTTGCAACGCCGCGTCGCCAAAGCGATGCCATGGCTCGGGCGTGGAGCCATCGAGGAAGCAGCGCGCGCCTACGCCAGCTCGCCGCCGGTCGACGTCCACGAATGGCGGTTGGGGGCGCTGATGACCTCGGCGCGGGCGGCTGCCATCGTGTGCGACGACATCGTTTCGGCGGCAGACCTGGTGCGGCGCACGGAGGGCGAGCTGTCCGGCAGCAAGGGCGATGCGCTCTTGGCCGGGCGTCGCTTGCTGGGCGACATGCTGGGATTCTGGGTGAGCGATGGCGCCTTCGGCATGAAGCGCCGTCTCGGCATGGGCTAGGCGGCGCTTGCGAGCGAAGTGCGCTTCGCCTCAGAATGGGGACGCGGGGCGCACGGCCAAGACGGCTTCGAGCGCCGCGAACGCTTCGCTGACCGACTGAAAGCGTTGCTCGGGAAAGATCGCCAGGGCGCGTTGTACCCAGGGGTCGATCGCCGGCGGCAGGCTCGTGCGCAAGGCGTGCAAGCTGGGCCGGACCCCGGAAGAGGCCCAGCGGCAGATCTCGAGCAAATCACTCGACGGTGGGGGCAGCTTGCCCGACAACGCGCGAAACACGATCACTCCCAAAGAGTAGACGTCTACGCGATGGTCCAGTGCCTTGGACGTGCCTTGCCATGCTTCGGGCGCGATGTAGCTGGGCGTGCCGGCGATCATCCCGTCCCTGGTGAGGGTGCCGGCATCGAGCAGCTTGGCCAAGCCGAAGTCGAGCAGGCGCACGCCGCCACCCTTGGCCGGGTCGACGATGAAGACGTTGCTGGGCTTCAGATCGCGGTGGATGATGCCTTGGCGGTGCGCCTGCTCCAGCGTAGCGGCGACGGGGCGCAGGATTTCCAGCAAGCGCGCCGCTTTGATGCGGCCGCCGACCTTTTCGGCCTCGGCCAAGTAGTCTTCGAAGTCTTTGCCGTAGAGCATCTCCATCGCGACGTAGAGCATGCCGTCTTGCGCCGTCGCCATGCCGTGGACGTACACGGCGCTGGTGCCGCGAAGGCGCGCCATCGCCAGCGCTTCGCGCTCCATCCGCCGGCTGAGCTCCGGATCCAGCCCTTTGCCCTCGCCCAAAAACTTCAACGCCAGCTCGCCGCGCGTCTCCAAATCGCGAGCGCGATACACCACGCCCTGCGCCCCGGCCCCCAGACGCTCGAGTATTCGGTAGCGGTTGGAGATCACGTCGCCGGGCTTGTAGGGCATGGGGGATCCTCAAACTTAGCACGGGCCGCCAGCGCGCTTGCCTGCGCGCCGGTGCTAGGGCCTGGGCTGCCGGAAGCACCACGTGCTGCTGCCGCTCGCGTTCGAGACGCCCGACACCATTTCCCAGCCGCGGGCGCCAGCGGCATTGGCTTTGAAGTGAACGTCCTCGGCGCTGCTGGCGTCGAAGCAGAAGTAGGCCCAGCGCTGCTCCTCGACGTAGGCCGCCTTGGCTTTGGGCACCGCGAAGCTACTCGCGCCAGCCACGCAGCCGGCCCCAAACACCGCGCAGACACCCAGCCCGAGTAGAATTTGTCGCATTCCCCCCAGCTACCCCAGCTGCCGGACAGACAAAAAGAAAAAGGCCGGCTCGGTAGAGCTGGCGACGAGCGGCCGCGATGAGTCGGGTGGGGAGGGGCCCCGCTGAATTCCCGGTCTCGAATCGCTCGTGACCTCGCTCAGCGGGGAGGGGCGGCGCGTGCCGCCCCTGATAAAAGAAAAAGGCCAGCTCGATAGAGCTGGCCTTGTGCCGACGGAGGGACTTGAACCCCCACGACCTTGCGATCGCGTGGACCTGAACCACGTGCGTCTGCCAATTCCGCCACGTCGGCGTGTGGGGCTTAGGGACGAATCCCTAAAGGCTCGCGGGGTGTAGCTCACGCCCCGGGGCGGCGGCAAGCAGTTTGTGGAGTCAGCGCGCGCGTTTGCCTTCGGGCAGCGGTGGGGGCAGGGGGGCACTCCCTCCCTGGCGGGGCAGGGGCGGCGGCGCGATGGAAGCCTTGCGGCCGGAGTTCGGGGGCGGCAGGGGGGCCGGACCGGGCGCCGGTCGCGCCGACGGGTGCTGCATCTCGTAGCGATGCCGCTCCTCGAACAAGACGACCTTAATCAGGCTGTCGACGTCGGCGTCCTTGATGACGGGGTCGTTGATGTCGATGGTGGGGTCGAGCAGCTCGATCAGGGCGAGCAGCGCGGTGGTGAGCTGTTGCTGATTCGGGAACGAATCCCGAATGCATACCTCGCGAGCCTCGTCGGTCGATGCTCCCAGCAGCTCCGAGTACATGGACTCGATGGACAGCAAGATGGGCGTCGTCAGCGAGTCGTGACGCGGGGGAAGACGATTGATACCGGTCAGCTTGTCCACGACCTTGCGACGCGCCTCTTCTTCGGCGGGGGGACGCGCGCTCTGAATCAGCGCATCGACGTCGTCCTCGACGTCGGCCAACGAGTCTTGTGGTGGCTTGGCGGGAGGCGTGGCTGGCGCAGCCGCGGCGGGGCTCGGCTTCGGCGGCGGCACTGACTTGCGCTGCTCTTCCACCTTCGGCGGCTCGACCTTCGCCTCGGCTTTGTCCACGGAAGGCCGCGACGAATCCCAACCGTCGCCGCCGATCAAACCGGCAGGCTTGGCCACCTTCTCGACCAGCACGTTGTTGTAGACGTGCTCGAGCGGGATGAAGCCGACGAGCGTCTTCAGCGGCACGGATTCCAGCAGCTCCGCTTCACTGAGCGGCTTCTTTTCGCGGCCGAGCTTGAGGGCATGGCGCACCAGCTTTTGTAGCTCTTTCAGCGGCAGACGGGTCGAAATCGAGTCGAACGTGATGCCGTCCGTCAGCACCTGCAACGTCAGCAGGTTTTCGCGCAGCGCGTTCTCGAGCAAGAACACGACGCGCGACAGAGCGCGATCCACGTCCGCTTCTGCATTCAGCGGCGACCAGAACTCGTCCTCGGTCGTGAAGGCCCACAGCTTCTTCGGATCCAGGTAGCGGACGCGATCGTCAGGCGGCAGCAGCGTCAGCAGCTGCGCGGCGTTGGTGACGCCTTCGTCGAGCGCGAGCTTCAAGTCTTCGGCGGCAGACGTCGTCGACTTCTTGCGCGCGATCTTTTCGTGAACGCCCGCGCCTTCGATCAAGATCTTCGCTCGCAGGTCGGGCGCGCCTTCGAGCCCTTGCATCAGATCTGCGGGCCTGAAATGTCGGAGGAAGTCGTCTGGTGTGCGAAAGCCGCGCTCCAGCGTGTGCACCACCGTCTGCGAAAGAAACCTCTCCGAAGCCGACTTCAGCGAGCTCTTGAAATCCGATCCCGTGCCACCATCCGTCTTTGCCATGAGGGGCGCATGGTACGCTGCTTCAAGCCGCGAAATCAGCGTAGAAACGTGGTCGTAGAGCGCTTTCGGCGAGCCCAGCGGCGCCACCTGCACCAAGGCGCCCGGGTCGGAAATTTGCGATGCTAGCGGCGCTTGCTACGCTTCGTTGCCGGTTTGGCCGCGGCGCGAGCTCGCAGCGGCCTCGCCTTCGGCGCCAGCCGCGTCCGGTCACCTAACAGGCGCGCCGAAGCTTCTGCCGCCGCATCGTCGAGGCGCGCCACCACGTCCGCCGCTTCGCTCTGCTCGAGCGGAACGCCGATGAACAATTGCGTGGTGCCGAGGGCTTCGCCCAAGCGGTTCTGGACGTCGTCCGGCAGCAGCTCCACCACGTTGATGAGAACCGACCCGTCCGAAGCCGCGGCGATCGCCGCTCGATGTGCCCTCCGAGGTGCCATGCTCAGCAGCTCTGCGAGCTTCGTGCCACCCCCCGCTCGCGCAAAAATCCCGCGAAATACCGCAAATGGACGCCACCGCGAAGCGTCCAAACTGGGACGTTCTCGAAACGTGAGTTCCAAGTCGAGAATCCGCGCGAAAGGCCGTGGCTTTGGTACGCTGGAGGGAGTGACCAGCAGCACCGACCGTCTGCCCAAGGTGTCCGGAGTGGCCGCCGTTTCCCTGGCGGCCATGCAGGTCGACGTTACGACCCATCTTGGCGCGGTCGGTCCGGCGACCTCGACCGGCCTGCCCGGCCTGGACGCCCTCTTGGGTGGTGGCCTGCGCTCCGGAACGCTGTTGGCCTTGTCGGGCCCGGCGGGAAGCGGTCGGACCTCGGTGGCCCTATCGCTGGCCTATTTGGCGGCGCGCGCCCGCGCCGGGGTCGTGCTGGCCGGCGCGGCCGTCGACCCGACCGAGATCGTCGCCCGCTTAGCGGCGCGCGCGTTGCACCGCGAGTACCCGGAAGCGCGCACCTCCTATGGAGAGATTTGGACCGGACAGGCATGGGCCGACGACGCCAGCCGTCGGCCCATCGCGGACGCCATCGACACCGTGATGAAGAAGGTCGGCTCGCAGCTACACCTGTTTCGCGGCACCGGGCTCGAGACCACGCAGGCGCTGTCCGAGTGCGTGGCGCAGCAGTGGGCTCGCAGCGAGCGGGTGGTGCTGGTAGTCGACGACGTCGAAGGCTTTCTGGCCATGGGCGACGGCGGCGTCACCCGCGCTGCGCTCGTCAACGCCAGCTTCGAAGCGCGCATGACTCAAGTTGGCTACGAGCTGCGACGCATCGCCGAACAGGGCGCGTGCGTGATCGCGACGGTGCTGTCCAACCACCTGCCGCTGCTCTCACCCGCCGCCACCTTGGCCGTAGAGCTGGAAGCGCGCCCTGCGCCGGCAGCCGAATCGACCGAACGCCTACGCAAGCTGGGTGCGCGCACCTTGCTGCTGAAGGTGACCAAGAACCGAGTGGGCAGCACCGGAGAGGTGCCGCTCTCTTTCATACCGGGCGCGGCCACGGTCGAAGAGACGCGGCCGTGACGCGCCGAGGCTGAGCTTGGCCAAGGGGCTGCGCACCATCCTCCACGCCGACATGGATGCGTTTTACGCGTCCATCGAGCAGCGTGAGCACCCCGAGCTGCGCGGGCGACCGGTGATCGTCGGCGGCTCGCAAGCGCGCGGCGTCGTGTCGGCCGCTTCCTACGAAGCCCGCAAATTCGGTGTGCGCTCGGCGATGCCGGGCTTCGAGGCCAAGCGCTTGTGCCCTGATGGCGTGTTCCTGTCGCCCAACATGGAGCTGTACGGTCGGGTGTCGGCCGACGTGCACCGCGTGTTCGAGCAATTCACGCCCGAGATCGAGCCGCTGGCGCTGGACGAAGCGTTCTTGGACGTCACCGGCTCGCTCTCGTTGTTCGGTGACGCCGACACGCTCGGCCGCGAGCTGAAGCGGCGCGTCCACGATGCGACGGCGCTGGTCGTCTCGGTCGGTATTGCCAGCAACAAGCTGGTGGCGAAAATTGCCTGCCGTTTGGGCAAACCGGACGGCTTGCAGGTGGTGCCGCCCGGCCAAGAGCGGGCCACCCTCGCGCCATTGCCCATCCGCTTTTTGTGGGGTGTCGGCCCGGTGCTGGGCGACAAGCTGCTGGCGCTCGGCATTCGTACCATCGGCGAGCTCGGCCAAGCCGAGATCGAGCGAGTGGCCCGCGCCGCGGGTGACCGCGCCCAGTACTTCGTCGAGCTGGCGCAAGGCATCGACGCACGCGCGGTCGTCGCCGAGCGCGCGCCCAAGTCCATTGGTGAGGAGAGCACGTTCGACCGCAACGTGAGCGATCGCGAGACGGTGGCGCAGGCCATCGTCGCTCACTCCGAGGAGGTGGCGCGGCGGCTACGCGGCGCTGGCTATCTGGGCGGCACCGTCACGCTCAAGATGAAGCTCGCCAAGGCTCGCCCGGCGCGTGAGGGAACTGGCCGCGCTACCGAGGCGCGTGAGCCCGACTACCCGCTTCTCACTCGGCAGCGTCGGGTCGTGTCGGCGACCAGCGACGGCCAAGTCATCGCGCGTACCGCGCTGGAGCTTTGGGACGAAACCCAGCTCGGCGAAGCGGTGCGGTTGATCGGCGTGAGCGTGAGCGGGCTTTTGCCACGCACCCAAGAACAGCTCGAGCTGTTCGCCCCGCGACGCCCGCAGGTGGGCCCCACTCTCGACGCGATTCGCGAGCGCTTTGGCAACCGGGTGATCGGCCGAGCGGTGTCTGCGCCAGACAAGGTCTCGCCCTCGTTGCGCCGCAAGTCTGGCGACTGAGAGCGGAAAATTCCTTCTGGTTCAACCAGCGAAGGGGTACCGCGACACGAATGCCATAGTACGAGCGTTCGGGCCGGTTTCTGAGCAAATGCTTGAAATCAATTGAGAATTGGAAGATTTGAGGCGCTGGCTCGGCATCGGCGGGAATTCCAGCGTGTTTCCAATTTGCACTCCGAGTGGGTGTCGCTGTATGAGCGGCACCCACCATGACACCAAAGTCCGGGTCCTCCTCAAAGAGGGGCAAACCGGGTCTCTGGCGGAGTGGTCAAGAAACTTAATCATTCTTGTCACTTAGCTGTCTCTTAAGCGCGCTGCGTCATTGTGGCACGGGGTGTGCTTAAGGGCCGGCGGGCACCTCTGCCCATGCAACTAACCTAGGTTATTTCGGAGGAACTGTAATGAAGAAGCTAACTAGCCTGCTCGCCATGGTCGCGCTCGGCACGACCATCGCCGTGGTGGGTTGCGGCGGCGACGACGACGACGACACCACCTCGACTGCTGGCAAGACCAGCACGGGCGGCAAGGCCGGCAGCGGCACCGGTGGTGCTCCTGAAGCGGGCGCCCCGGCCAACAACGGCGGCAAAGCCGGCAGCGGCACGGCTGGCAAGACCGGCGGCGGCGAGCCCGGCGTGGTCGGCGGCGGCGGTGCGGGCGGCGGCGAGCCCCCGGTTTCCGGCGGCGCAGGCGCTGGCGGCGACGCTGGCGGTGCTGGCGCGGACGCCGGCGGTGCAGCTGGCGGCGGCGCCGGCGGCGCTGGCTGAGCTCGAACTCACCCCAGAAAAAGTCGGCGTGGCAGGTTCGTCCTGCCACGCCGCTTGTTTTTTGTGCGACCGCTGATGAACACCAACGGAGCGGCCTATACTGCGCGTCCCATGCGTCAGGTCGTTTCGTGGCTCGTGCTGTCGTGCGCAGCGTGCAGCGCCGTCCCCGCGGCGGTGCCCCAAGGCTTTCGGCCGAGTGAAGTGACGGAGCTGGCTGCGCTTCCGCCAGGCTACGTTGCCGGAGAGGTCGTGCGCGTCGGCTGCTCGACGCTTTCCGGCGCCCGCGCTTTCACCGACGAGTCACTGGGCGCGGTCGATTGCAGCTTCGCGCGTTTGTCGCGCGTGCTCCGCGCCCGGGCGGGCGAGATGTCGGCGCAAGTGATCGTGGACAAGCGCTGTCGTTCGCGTCCCGGCGAACGCGTGCGGCTGGAGTGCTCGGCTACGCTCGCGCGTCCGGGGCAACACGTGAGCTTGGCCGCGAGCTGGGCCGCGCGCGACGTGGGGCCGGCGCCGAGCGCCGAGCAAGTGCGGGATCTGGACGAGCCGCGCCCGCAAGATCAGGAGCAAATCCGCGTCGATTTTTGGCCGGCGGCGTCCGCACCGCGCGCCAAGCACTTTGCGCCGCGCGACTACGCGGCCGTGGACGAGACAGGGCTGCCTTCGGTGGGCCGCCAAGAGCTGGGACAAGTATCGGCTAGCTGCGAGGACTGCGATCAGAGCGCGCTGCGTCACGCCCTGCGCGTGACCGCCGGGCACGTGGGAGCGGGTGAGGTCGCGTCGGTGCGTTGTTTTCAGGAAACGGACGGGCTGCGCTGCGTCGCCACGGCCCTTGCACCATGGAGCTCCTGATCGTTCGACACGGCGAGAGCGTGGCCAATGCCGAAGGGCGCATGCAAGGCCAACGTGACTACCCGCTCTCGGCGGTGGGCGACCAGCAGGCGGAGCTGCTGGGGCGTTTTCTGGTCAACTCCGGCTTGCGCTTCGATGCCGCGTACACGTCGCCGTTGACGCGCGCGCGCTCGACGGCGCTGGCATTGACGACCGCGCTGGGTCTGCCCGAGGCCGAGCTGGCGTCCGAGCTGTCGGAGCTGCACGCCGGCAGCCTGCAGGGGCTCACCCGCACGGAAATTGGCCAAGCCTTTCCCACCTTCTTGCAGCGCGGGCTGACCGAGCTGGGCGATTTTTCGGAGTACGGCGGCGAGAGCTACGATGACGTGCAGCAGCGCATCCGCAGCTTGGTGGCGCGTTGGCACGAGCGGCATCTGAACGACAAGCATCGCATCTTGGCGGTGGCTCACGGGGGCACCAACTTTCACCTGGTAAAGGCGCTGGTGTGCCAGCCGGTGCCGCGGGTCATGAGCTTGAAGTTCGGCAACTGCACGGCCACCCTCGTGCGCATGCGCGAACGCCGCGGACAATACTTGGGTGAAATCGTGTTTCACCTGCCGGTCGATCTCTTGGGCGGCAGCGCGGGCGAAGGGCTCGTCGGGGTGTTCTGAGGACGCATGGCCGTGCTGTCGTTTCGCAGCGGGACGCTGGAGCTCAGCGGTCTCACCAAACAAGACAGCGTGCCCGCGCCGCTGACTTGGGACGCGCGCAGCGGCGTATTTCGAGCGCCCGGCATGGCCTACGCCGAGGTGGTGTTGGGCTTGCGCAAGCAGCAGCAAGCCTTCGACGACCGAGCTCGCGCTTATCCGGAGCTGACCCAGGGCCTGGTGGTGCGGCGTGAGCCGCGGCCGTTTCAGGTGGAGGCGCTGGCAGCGTGGGAAAAGGCGCGCGGCCGAGGCGTGGTGGTGCTGCCCACTGGCGCCGGCAAAAGTCACGTGGCGGTGATGGCTATCGACGCCCGGCGCCGTGGCGCGCTGGTGGTGGCGCCGACGCTGGACTTGGTGCGGCAGTGGTACGACCTCTTGCGCCGCAGCTTCGCGACCGAAGTCGGCATCGTAGGGGGCGGATCGCACGACGTCCGCCCTCTCACCGTCACCACCTACGACTCGGCCTGTTTGCACATGGAGCATCTGGGCGCGCGCTTCGGTCTGATCGTCTTCGACGAGTGCCATCACTTGCCGGGGCCGAGCTACGCGCTCGCCGCCGAGTTGTCGCTGGCACCGTTCCGGCTCGGCCTTACCGCGACGCCGGAGCGTGCGGACGGCATGGATTCTCGTCTGGAAACCCTGATTGGCCCCACGCTGTACCGAAAAGACATCGTCGAGCTGTCCGGTCGCTACTTGGCCGACTACGAGGTGGAGCGCATCGACGTGGAGCTGACCGAAGCCGAACGGCGCGAATACGACGCCGAGCGCGCCGTCTACATCGATTTCGTGCGCAGCGCCGGCATTCGCTTCGATCACCCGTCCGGCTTCGGGCAGTTCGTGATGCGCTCGGCGCAGTCGGCGGCGGGCCAACGCGCGATGCGCGCCTACCGTCGGCAGCGTGAGCTGGCGCTCGCCTCCAGCGCCAAGCTCGAATACCTCGAGCACCTCTTGAGCCAGCACCGTCAAGAACGCTCGCTCGTCTTCACCCAGGACAACGCCACCGCCTACGCGGTGTCGCGGCGCTTCTTGATCCCGGTCATCACCCATCAAACCAAGGTGAAAGAGCGCAGCGAGATCTTGGAGCGCTTCAAGGCCGGTGAGTACAAAGCCGTGGCGACGTCGAAGGTGCTGAACGAAGGCGTCGACGTGCCGGACGCCAGCGTCGCGATCGTGCTTTCCGGAAGCGGCTCGGTGCGAGAGCACGTGCAGCGCCTGGGCCGCGTGTTGCGCCGGCAGGGCGACAAACGGGCCATATTGTACGAGCTGGTGTCGTCGCGCACCAACGAGTCCGGCACCTCCGAGCGGCGCCGGGAGCACTCCGCCTACGCAGGAGCCGGCTGATGTTGCCGCCGGAGCTGACACGCGCTCGCAAACGCGAAGGCAAGTTGACGCTGACACCGCTCTCGGCGGCCGAGCGCGCTCGTGCCGCGGAAGTGGGGGAGGCTCTGCTTACGGTCACGCGCGCGGGCCTCGGTTGCGACCGCGAAGAGGTGGAAGCCAGTTGGGCGGCGGTGCCGGTCGCGGCCAAGGAGCGAAAGCTGCTGCTCGGGCTCACGCATTTGGTGGAGTCGAGCTCCGAGTTTACTTCACCCGTTGGGGTAGAGCCCGAAGCCGTGCGCCGCGCCGTCTTCGGCCGCGCCGCAGAGATGCGAGCCGAGCTGGGGCCTGGAGAATACCTGGACCGAGCCCAAGTGCTCGCGCGCGCCGCGGAAGAATTGGGCATTTCGTCGGAGCAAATCGACGAAGCGTTGTACGCCGACCTGCGTAGCGCGCAGCGGCTGGAACGTTGCCCGGTGCACAACCCGAGCGCGCTGGTGTCGGAGTACGAGCTCGTGCAGGTGCAGTCGGTGTTGCTGCGTGCGGTACGCATCGAAGCCGAGGTGCGGGCGGCGCGTCCGGACGCTTACCGCGAGCTGTTTCGCAAGCTCAAGTTTCGCCAGCTGTTGTTTCGAATCGAGCCGCTCGACGATGGGGGTTACCGTTTGGAAATCGACGGACCCATGAGCTTGTTCGGAGCCACGACCAAATACGGCCTCGAGCTTGCGCTCTCTCTACCGTCGCTCATGTCGTGCGGCCGGTTGCGGCTTCGGGCCGAGCTGCGTTGGGGCAAACGTCGAGAAAAGCTGAGCTTCGAGCAGAGCTACGAGCAAGCGCCCGCCGCCGACCCACACAGCGGCGTGCGCAGCGAGGTCGCAGACCTGCTCGACTCGTTGCAGACGAACGCCGCCTGGCAAACCCGCCTTTCTGACCAGCTGATCGACCTCACCACTGAGGGAGGGGGAGTGCTGGTGCCGGATCTCGAGCTGGTACCGACGGCGGCGAAGAACGGAAAGTCGACGCCGGTGCTGGTCGAGCTGCTCGGTTTTTGGAGCCGCGACGCGGTCTTCCGACGTATCGAAGCGGCTCAGCGCGGGTTGTCCGGTGCCCGCATGCTCTTTGCCGTCAGCTCGCGCCTGCGCGTGAGCGAAGAGCTGCTGGACGGGGTCGAAGCGGCGAGCCTCTACGTCTACAAGGGCAAGATCAACCCTCAGGCATTGCTGCGGAAGGCCGAAGGGCTGCTGGCTCCCTGATTTTTCCGGGTGCCGGCGCCCTGAAAATCGCTATACTGCCGGTAGTTTCAGTCGTGCGGGTCGCTACTGCCCGAGCCTTGGCTCGAGCCTCTTTACGCAGGATGTGCTGACCCATGTTGTTCGACGACGATTTTCTGCTCGAGTCCGATGTCGCTCGCGACCTCTACCATCGCTACGCCGCCGGCCAGCCCATCATCGACTACCACTGCCACCTGCCGCCCGAGCACGTGGCCCGCGACCACCGCTTCCGCTCGCTCACGGCCATTTGGCTCGATGGTGACCATTACAAATGGCGCGCCATGCGCAGCAACGGCGTGGCCGAAGATTATTGTACGGGCCAGAAGACGGACTGGGAAAAGTTCGAAGCCTGGGCCGCCACCGTGCCCAAGACCCTGCGCAACCCGCTCTATCACTGGACGCATCTGGAGCTGAAGTTCCCGTTCGGCATTCGCAAGCTGCTCGGCCCCAGCACCGCTCGCGAAATTTTCGACCGTGGCTCGGCGCTCTTGCAAGAAGCTTCGTTTTCGGCGCGCGGCCTGCTCCGCCAATTCAACGTCCAGGTCGTGTGCACGACCGATGATCCGGCCGACTCGCTCGAGCATCACGCCGCTTACGCGCGCGAAGCGGCGCCCGGCGCCACCCGCATGTACCCCACTTTCCGGCCCGATCGCGCGCTGGACGTGGACCGCCCCGAGCTCTTGAACGGCTGGGTGGAACGGTTGGAAGGTCGCGTGGGCAGTAGCGTCGCGACGTACGACCAACTGCTGGCCGCGCTCGACTCACGTCATCGCGCCTTCCACGAGCTGGGCGGACGCCTTTCCGATCACGGCCTCGAAACCGCCTACGCCGACGACTACAGCTTGGCCGAGGTGCGCGAAACCTTTGCCGCCGCTCGCGCTGGCCGCGCAGCAGACGCCGGTGAGACCGCGCGCTTCCGTTCGGCGCTGTTGCACGAGCTTGCGCTTTTGGATCACGCGCGCGGCTGGGTGCAGCAGTTTCATTTGGGCGCGCTGCGCAACAACAACAGCCGCATGCGAAAGACGCTGGGGCCCGACACCGGCTTCGATTCCATCGGGGATTTCGAGCTGGCCCGACCGCTGGCGCGCTTTCTCGATCGCCTCGATCAGGACAATCGCCTAGCCAAGACCATTCTGTACAACCTGAACCCGCGCGACAACGAGGTGCTGGCCACCATGATCGGGAATTTTCAGGACGGCTCGGTGCCCGGCAAGCTGCAATTCGGTAGCGCCTGGTGGTTTCTCGACCAACTCGACGGGATGGAAAAGCAGATCCACGCGCTGTCACAGATGGGGCTGCTCTCGCGCTTCGTCGGCATGTTGACGGATTCCCGAAGTTTCCTTTCCTACTCGCGGCACGAGTATTTCAGGCGGCTGCTCTGCAACATCCTGGGCCAAGACGTGCGCCGGGGGCTGTTGCCCGACGACCGTGAGCTTTTGGGCGAAATGGTGACGGACATTTGTTTCCGGAATGCGCGCGGCTACTTCGGCCTCGGCCAATAGCCGGGGACAATTGCCTCAACTTGCTCAACCTGAGACAAGCGCATTTACGGCGTTGTCAGTGGCTGCCGATAGCGTAGCCTTGAGTGCAAATGACAGGGCGGCGGATCCTTTTTGCGGACGATGACCCGGGCGTGCAGCGTGCGCTCAAGCGCCTGGCCGAGAAGAACGGGTTCGAGCTCGTTCCGGTCTTGGCCGGCGCTGACGTCTACCAAGCGGCGTTGGCACAGATGCCCGACTTGATCGTGCTCGACATTCACTTCCCCGACGCGGACGGAAGAGACGTGTTGTCGCGGCTCAAGGCCGACGCGCGTACCAGCGCCATTCCCGTCGTGGTGTGGTCGGGGCGCAACCCGCAATCGGATCGACGAATTGCCTTGGATTTAGGCGCTGAAGACTACGTCGAGAAGCGCGACCCTTCGACGTTGCTGCCGAAGATCGAGCGCGTGCTACTGCGCCTTCGCGACGTTGGCTAGCGTGACGCGCGTCGGCGGGTCGGGGCGCTTGACCTTCTCAGGACGTCGGCGCGCGGGAGGCGCCATCGCAGCGAGGCGCGTGTGGCGAGGCTCGGGCGCGAGCGTCTTGAACGGCAACAGGGTCGGACGCGCGGGCTCCGCTACCGGCGGGTGCGCTGGGCGTGGCGGGTGAGGGCGCGGGGCAGCGGCGACCGGTTCGTAGGTCATGGGGCGCGCCGGACGCCGGTGCTGGACCAAGGTTGGCGGTTCCGCGGCCACGAGCACCGGCGTGGCGGGCTGCTCGACGACGTGGATGGTGCAACCGCTGGCGATGAAGGCCAAAACTGCGAAAACCGGCAGGCGCATACTGGTGTTACGCCGCTCGAGGGAAAATCTGCCCCGCCGACCACTCTTATCGGCGGTGGACGGAGCGCCAGAATTTTTGTTTCGTGCGCCCGCCACCTCGCCCCGGTCCCCCCCGGCCGGTAAAGGCACTCCCCCCACCGCCGTTGGCGGGGTGGCACTTGAATCCGCTCCCGGGGCAGCGGAGCCAAGGTCGGGTGAGGTGGTTGCGGCGCTGGACCGAGCGCGGGCTTGCGAACCGCGCCGCGCGACTTGGAGAGCGGTGTATCTTGCGGGGTCATGACACCGCTCGATCAGTACATTCAGAGTCAGGTGGGGCCCATGCTGCAGCCGGGGGAGCAGGTCTATCACTCCTCGACGATGCGAAGGCAGCCGGGGCTGCTGATGCAGATGCTGCTCGTCGGAGGGCTGCTGCTGGCGCTGATGACGAAGGTGTACTTCGTGGTGCTGACGAATCGGCGCCTGATTTTGATCCGCACCAAGGGCAGCTTTTGGAGCGGCACGCCCAAGCCGCTCAACTTGGGCGTCGAGCAGTATGACGTGAGCACCTTCAAGAAGGTCACGACCAGCGGCTTCGCCAACAACCGGTCCATGACGTTCATCGGCGACACCACGAAGCTCAAGCTGCGGATCTCTCCGTGGTTCAAGTCGGTTTCGGGCACCAAAGACTTCTTCGAGCAAGTCCCGAACCTGATCAATTCCGGCCAGTTGGCTCATGCGCAGCTGGCGGCGCCTCCACCGCAGTACGGCGCTGCACCGCAGGCGCAGCAATATGGCGCTGCACCGCAGGCGCAGTACGGCGCTCCGCCGCAGGCGCAGCAGTACGGGGCTCCGCCGCAGCAGCAGGCTTACGCTGCGCCAGCGCCTCCTCACTACCAACAGCCTTATGCCGCGGCGCCCGCGCTAGGCCCAGGAGCGCGCGTGCTGGTGCTTGCTCAGGATGGTCAGCGCTACCCCGGAACGGTCGTGCAACTGCAAGGCGAGCATTGCTTGTGCGCCATGCAAAACGGACAGTTCTGGTTCCCGGCCGGCGTGGTGTCGCCCGGCTAGTCGGCGGCGAATGCGGCGTCTACGTCACAACGCAGGCTGACCGTGATGGTGCTCTTGGCGTCGCCTTTATGGCGCAAGTTCAACGTCTGCAGCTCGCTGCGTTTCCAGCCCTTGCCGGCAACCTTGCCCGGCCGCGCTTTGGTGCGGAAGTTACAGCGTAGGCTCACGAAGACCTCAGCTTCGCCAACGCCGCACGCTACCTCCATCTGTTCGAAACCAAAGTCGGCATCGGCTCCGCGCGCGGTTGGCGGGTAGGTGCAGGTCCACGAGCCCGTGCCCTTGACGGTGCCACCGAGGGTTTCCGGCGTGGTCGTTTTCATCCAAGGCTGCCCGTCCTTTTCGCCGGTCACCATCATGACCCAATACGTCGGCACGCCGGCGCCGCCCTGCGCCGCAGGCGTGGGCGGGGGTGAAACCGGCACTTGCGCCGACGCGGACGATGACCCGAGCACCAACACACACGCAACCAAGCCCTTCCTGAGCATGCCCAGAGCTTACGTCGCCCGCCGCCGCCCTGCACGCGAGGAACGGCGGCGAGGCGGAGGGCGCGCTTGCTCAGGGCAAGACGGCGAAGGCGAGCTTGGCTTCCAGCCCGCCGAACATGAACGGCGAGCCTGCAAGCTGGGTCATGGCGCCGCTCGAGCGGCTCAGGCGATACACCGACGTTTCTGGTAGGTCCTCGCCGATGTAGAGGAAGCGGCCGCTCGGATCGATGGCCGCCGAATACGGAGCCAGCGCGGTGATGGGCGAGCCCGGCACCGCTTCGAGCTTGCCGCTCGTGGGGTCGATAGCGAAGCCCGAGACGTGGTTGTTCAGCAGAAAATGGCTCACGTACAGGTATTTGCCTCGCGGGTCGATGGTCAAATTGGGCGCGTTGGGATCGGATTGCACGTCGAGCGTGAACGGGGAGCCTTCGACGAGGGTGAGCGCGCCGCTTCGTGGATCGAGGGAAAACGCGTTGAGCGCCCCGCCCGAGGTAAACGCGAAGTCGCCGCTGGCCTTGAACACGATCGCGCCCCCAAAAAGGTTGTCGCCCGGCGGTAGCCCGCTGGCCGCGAATGGCGAGCCCTCGAGCTCGCTCAACGTCCCCGAGCTCGAGTCGATCTGGTAGCCGCGAATGCCTTGCTGCGCCCGCTGCGAGACGTAGACGTAGTGTCCGCTGGGCTCGGCGGCGATGAAGGCGGGCTGGCTGAAATCAGGACCTTCGCCGACCAATAGCGGCTCCTCAACCGCGGTGAGCGCGCCCGTGACGCCATCGATCGCGAACCCGTAGATCGCGGTACCTTGATCGCTGGCCACATAGGCAAAGCGCCCTTGCGGCTCGATCGTCAAGCTGAGCGGGTAGGCGGGCGTCGCGATCGACGAGCTGGGCTCAGCCGGCAAGCTGCCGTCGGCGCCGATGGGGAAGACGTAGACGTGCTTGTCTTCGTCGGCGACGTAGACGAACTTTTGAGTCGGGTGGACGGCCAAGCTCGTTGCGTGTCCACCCGGACGGATCGGGCCGCCGGGGAGCAGCGTGGGAACCCCATCGCGGTCGAGCGAGCACGACACGATGCCGCCCAAGATGTGCGACACGTAGACGAATTCTCGACCGGAAATTTCGCCCGCGCCGCCTTCGTCGGTTGCCCCACCGAGCCCGGCGGTGCCGCCTTCACTGCGCGCACCGCCTTCGTCGGAGCCGCTGGCGCCGGCCGCGCCGCCGCCGCCTTCGTTGGCAAGCTGTGCCGCGCCGCCATTTCCCGCAGCCGCGTCGCTGCCCGCCTCGCCAGCGTTTCCGCCCGCCGTGCTCCCGCTGCCGGCGTGGCTCGCCCCCGACGAATTCGAACCGCCCTCCGGCGCTCCGACAGGCGTCGTGGCTCCACCGTGTCCGCCATCAGTGGCCGCACCGCCGCCGCCCGGCTGCTCGTCGTTGCCATCGCACGCCGCCACTTGCCAGGTGGCGACTAGCGCCAAAACCATCCCTGCGCGTCTTACCATGCCGTCTCTACGTTGCGCGCGGCGCGGTGTTTCGCGCTTCGCGCTAGCCGCCGTCGATCATGCCGCGCTTCACGGCGACCGTGGCGACAGGCGCGCGTCCAGCCAAGCTTGGATGTCATTCATCACGAGCTCCTTGTCGGTGTCGTTCAACAAGTCGTGGTAGTGGCCCTCGTAGAGCTTCAATGTCTTGTCTTTGGAGCCCGCGCGCTCGTAGAAAAGCTGACTGCCGCTCGGTTTGGTGGCCTTGTCGTTCGTTCCGTGCAGAATCAGCAAGGGCAGGGTGATGATGCCCATCTCGTTTTTGAGACGCTCGTCGGCGCGGACCATCTCCGCGACGGTTTGGGTGGGTTGCGTTTCGCCCGCGATCAAAGGGTCCGCGTTCATGGCGGCAACGGCTTTGGCGTCGCGAGAAAAATCTTCGTTCTTCAGCTTCAATACGTGCGCGTGGGGCGCCACGTGAGCCAGGCCCTTCAGCACGGCAAGCGCGAAGTCGGGCGCCGGCACCTGGTGCGCAAAGCTCTCGCAAATCAAGCCCTCAAGCTCGGCCTGGTGCGCGAGGGCGTACATGCACGCGACCACGCCACCCGCGCTGTGCCCGAGCATGAACACCGGCAAATTCGGCTCCTGAACCTTGGCCCGCGCCACGAAGGTGGCCACGTCGTCGACGTAGTCGGAGAATTTTTCGACGTAGAAGCGCTCGCCCGCCGACTTGCCGCGACCCCGCAGGTCGAGCGCGTAGACGGCTAGCTCGTTCTGAACCAGTCGTTCGGCGGCCCAGCCGTAGTAGCCGCTATGCGAATTGAAGCCCGGCACGATGACGACGACGCCGCGCGCTCTGGCATCAGGCCGCCATACTCGAGAGAAGAGCTTGAGACCGCTTGCACCTTCGAAGGTTGCGTCTTTCATGATGTCCTGCTTTCCGGTGATGCTCGCGCACCAGCTCGTGCACGAGCTTGCGAAGACGAGCGTTGTGCGCGCGGTAAGCCACCGTCAACCTACGAACGAGCAAGAAACGGTGCGTCGGTGGCGCGAAACATGTTCGTCATCTAGCCGTCGCCGATCGCGGCGCGGACTTGCATGACGCTGCGCGTTCAGCGGTGTTACAAGCCGTCCCATGGACCTCGAGCTTTCTGGGAAAATTGCCGTCGTTACTGCCGCCAGCAAGGGCATTGGTCTCGCAATCGTCAGAGCACTCGCCGACGAAGGAGCGACCGTCGTTGCTGGTGCACGCAACATTGCTCCGCTTTCGGGGTTGCCGGGGGTTGCGGCGGTCGCGGTCGATTTAGCCACGCCTACGGGGCCGGGGGAGCTCGTTGCGCGCGCCATCGAGCTCCACGGCCGGGTCGATGTGCTCGTCAACAACATGGGCGCGGTGCGGCTGCGCTTGAACGGCTTCCTCGCCGTCAGCGACGAGGAGTTCGAGTGGGCGTTGCAGGCAAACTTCTTTTCGGCGCTTCGCGCGACGCGCGCTGCCATCACGCAAATGCTGAAGCAGGGTGGCGGCGCGATCGTCAACGTGGCTTCGGTCAACGCGTTCTTTCAACCCGACGGCGGCACCATCGACTACGGCGCGGCCAAGGCGGCGCTGGTGAACCTGACCAAATCGCTGTCCCAAGAATTCGGACCGCGTGGGATTCGCATCAACGACGTCTCGCCGGGCCCCGTCAGCACGGACTTGTGGCTGGGTGAGCACGGCGTCGCCGAGACCGTCGGCAAAGCCATGGGCGTGGACGCCCAAACCGCGCGCGAGAAGGTCATCGCGGCCATCGGCGGCTTCGCCACCGGTCGCTTTACGACCCCCGAGGAAGTCGCGACGCTAGTAGTGATGTTGGCCTCCGCCCGAACCGCCAACGTGACTGGCGCCAACTACGTCATCGATGGCGGTTTGATCAAAACGCTCTAGTCGCCTTCGACGCACGCTTCGCCGGTCGGGATCCCTCGTCGGAGGACCGTCGGTAAAGCGAGGTGCAGCGGCGTGGTGCTTGATGCTAGATGGACAGGCCCGATTGGGGGCACATCGCCAGGAACGACCATGTACTACCTCGCCATTCGCCAGTTCGCCCGCACGCTTCGGAACCTCGACGCCATTTTGATCAAGGCCGACGACTACGCGGGCTCGCGCGGCTTCGACGTCAACAATTTCATGACGAGCCGCTTGGCCCCCGACATGCTGCCGTTGGTCGTGCAGATCCGCATCGCCTGTGACAACGCCAAGACCGCGGCCGCCGGTCTGAGCGGCAAGGAAGCGCCCAAGCACGAAGACAACGAGGCAACCTTCGAGGAGCTGCATGGCCGCATCGCCAAGTGCCTCGCGTTCCTCGACAGCTTCTCGGAGGCGGACTTCGCCAAGACGACGCCCGACACGACGGTCAAGCTGATGTACCCCGCGGGCAAGGCGCTCCGCGCCGAAGAGTACCTATTCGGTCGGCAGATTCCGAACTTCTACTTCCACGTCGCCACCGCTTACGACATCTTGCGGGCAGGCGGGGTGCCGATCGGCAAGAGCGACTATCTCGGCGAGCTTGCGTTGATCGACGCGTGAAGCATGCGTCGCCGGCTTCCGGGCGACGAACCAAAGTTAGACAGCGCGGCGCGGCCCCGGGGAGGGGCTGGCCAACGCTTCCAGGCGGCCCCATCTTTGCGCGATGGCGAAGCGGTATCGTTTGGAGCGTCAGCAGCTGATTGCTGCGCCGCGCGAGCAGGTGTTCGATTTCTTTTCCAAAGCCGAAAATCTGGAAAAGCTGACGCCGCCGTTCCTGCGCTTCCGAATCTTGACCTCGCTGCCCATCGAGATGAAGCGGGACCAATTGATCGAGTACCGGATCGGCCTCGGGGGCGTGCCGATGAATTGGCTCACCCGAATCAGCGAGTGGCAGCCTCCTCTGCGCTTCGTGGACGAGCAGCGGCGCGGCCCGTACCGCTATTGGCACCACAGCCACGAATTCGAAGAAGCGGACGCCGGTACGTCCATGCGTGACGTCGTCGAGTACGAGCTGCCGCTCGGCCCGCTCGGGCAGCTGGCGCACTCGCTGCTGGTGCAGCGGCTGCTCCAGCGCATCTTCGACTATCGCGAGCAAGCGGTGCGCGGCGCGTTTCCGGCGCGCTAGCAGGTTCAGCCAGGCGCGGAGCGCCAGCGGCAGCTTCACGAGCTCGAGTGGGCGTAGCCTGCGAGCGAGCGCAGGCGCGCCATCACCCCTTCGCTGCGCGCAACGCCGGACGCTCGCTGGCCGCTGCGAGGCGGGTCATGGAATGACTGTCGGCGCCGTCTGCCGCTGCCCGATCACGCATGAGGGCGGCCAACGCGTCTTCGATGCTCTCGAACTCGTTGGCGGGGCCGCCGTTGAGCACGGAGCCGGCGTACATCATGGCGCGCTCCATGGCTGCCTCGTTCACGCGGTAGCTCAGGTTGATGTACTTGGTCAGAATGCCGTTGCGCAGCTCACGGAAGCGCGGGGCGAGGCGAGGGCTGAGGCGGAACTTCGACAACTCGAGCACGAGGTCGACTTTTTCGGCGAAACGCCCCTCGAAGTACGTTTCGTACTGCCGCGCCCAGACCTCGAGATCCTCCATCGTTTCGAGTTGCCAATCGACGTACGCGATGACGACGTCGTGTAAGCATCGGTATTGAAAATTTATCCGTCCGAGCATCTCCCTCTCTCCCGTTGTCAGCGCGTTTCAGTTTGGGGCATTCGCGTCCAGAAGCCAACCCGCTACGCGCACAACCCCGGCGGATGGCGCTCGCCAGGTCGGGAAGCGTGGCATACGGCCTCGCTTCCTGAAATTTCCCGACGAGCGGGGGCTGGATCAGGCTCCCGGATTGGCATGGATTCCAGTGGGCGCGCCTTGTCGCTCGGACCCGAGCAAGAGATCGTGCACGGCCAGGACGAGATCTCCAGGCAAGAACGGCTTCGCCAAGAATGCGGCTCCCTCGTCCATTTCGCCCGCAAGAAGCTCGCTGTCATCGGTATACCCAGAAACGTACAAAACCCTCAGCTCGGGGTGTCGCGCGCGCAGTCGCCGAGCGAGCTCTGCTCCGCCCAGCTCCGGCATGATCAGATCGGTGATGAGCAGATCGATGCGACCGGCGTGCGCTTCGGCGAGCTCGAGCGCGTGCCGACCGTCACGCCCTTCCAGCACCTCGTACGCGCGGATGCGCAGCAAATCGACGAGCAGCTGTCTCACCGCCGGGTCGTCGTCGCACACCAGGACCGTCTCGAAGCGAATCGGCTGCAGCGGCGCCTCGTGGCGCGGCTGGGAGGGCTGGCGGAGCTTGGCGCTGGCAGCAGGCAAGAGCACGGTGAAGCGGGTGCCTTTGCCGACCTCGCTCACGACGCCGACGCCGCCCTCGCTCTGCCGGACGATGCCGTCGACGGTGGAGAGGCCGAGGCCGGTGCCGGCGCCCACTTCTTTGGTCGTGAAAAAGGGCTCGAAAATGTGGGGCAGAACGTCGGGCGTGATGCCGACCCCGGTGTCTTCCACCACGAGCGCGACGTAGTCGCCGGGCACCACCTGCTGCCCCGACTCTGCCGTCACCTGCACGTCCCGAGTCTCGGCGAGTAGCCGGCCACCTGT
>JBEQSW010000185.1:0-16775 GCA_040348565.1 Myxococcales bacterium
ACCGCCAGCTTCTCGACCGGGTCATTGCCCTTGGCGGCCTTCCGCGCCTTGTCCAGCCGCTTCGTGACCGTGTCCAGGTCCTTCAGACACAGCTCGGTGTTGATGGTCGCGATGTCGGCGATCGGGTCGACCTTGTTCTCGACGTGGATCACGTTGTCGTCGTCGAAGCAGCGCACCACGTGCGCCACCGCGTCGACCTCGCGGATGTGACTCAAGAATTGGTTGCCGAGACCTTCGCCCTTCGACGCGCCGCGCACCAACCCGGCAATGTCGACGAAGCGGATGGTGGTCAACACCTCCTTGTCGGGCTCGATGATCTTCACCAGCGCCGTGACGCGGTGATCGGGCACGCTGACGATGCCGACGTTCGGCTCGATGGTGCAAAAGGGAAAATTGGCCGCTTCGGCTTTGGCGCTCGAGAGCGAATTGAAGAGCGTGCTCTTGCCGACGTTGGGCAGGCCGACGATGCCGCAGGAAAAACCCATGTTGGGCGGCCTTTTACCACCAGGGGGCCCTGGCGCAATTGGCAACGCGGCGCTTCAGCGCGGACCGAGGCCGTGGGCCACGAATCGCCGTAAAACCAAGGCTCCGGCCGGCGTCGCGCGGACCGCGGCCACCATTGCGCGCGGATCTCGTCCTTCATCGGCCAAAATCTGCGAACGTGTCTCCAGGTATTCGGTCATCACCAGCTCGTCGAACTCCGGGTGAAACTGTACGCCCCAGGCCCGCTCTCCGAAGCGCACGGCGGCGTGCGGCTCCAGCGCCGTGGTGGCCAGCACCCGAGCGCCAGGCGGCAGCACCGTCACCGAATCGACGTGGGTCGCGTGGGCCCACGCTGGCAGCGAGGCGCCTTCGAACAGCGGATCTTCGGCCACCATCGAAAACTCGACGGTGCCCATCTCCCGCCCGCGGGGGTTGCGCTCGACCAAGCCGCCCAGCGCTTGCCCGAGCAGCTGGTGTCCGAAGCAAATGCCCAACACCGGATGCTGCTGCTCGACGGCGCGCGCCAAATATCGCTCCGTGCGCAAGATCCAAGGCGCGCGCTCGGTCACGCTGGAGGCCGAGCCGGTGACGATCACGCCCGCGAAGCCCGCCGAGTCCGGGAGGCTCTCGGCGGTGCGCGCGTCGACCTCGACGAAGTCACCGTCCCAAACACCCGTAAGCCCGGCGCGCACCAAATTGGCGAAGCCGCCGGCCCGCTCTTGGGTGCGCGGCACCGGCTCGCCCGTCACGAGGATGCAAAGCGGTGCCGTGGACACGGCTACAGGATAGCTCGCGCTCGGGCAGAAGGTGTACGGTCCCCGCGTGCGCATCAAGAGCGTCCGCGTCCACGCCTGGGATGTCGAGCTGACCGAGCCGTTCGGCATCGCGACCGGCGCGCAAGTCTTGGCCCAAAACGCCCTCGTAGAAGTGGAGCTGGAAAGCGGCCAGCGCGGGCTGGGCGAAGCGGCGCCCTTTCCCGCCGTGAACGGCGAAACCCAGGCCGACGCATTGGCGGCGCTCTCGGCGGTCGAAAGCGAGCTGGTCGGCTACGGTGGGAGCGACGCCTCGGGGCTGTCCGCGCCCGCCCGCGCTCGGTTGGAAGCGACGCCCAGCGCGCTGGCCGCGCTCGAGATGGCCCTGCTCGACGCCGCCTGCCGGGAGCGGGGTACGTCTTTGTTCCAGCATTTCGGCGGCCGCAGCCCACGGCTGTCGACGGACATCACCATCCCGACCGGCAGCGCCGCCGACGCGGCGCGCGCCGCCCGGCGCGCCATGTCGCAAGAGTTTCGAACCTTGAAGGTGAAGGTCGGCGGGCAGCCGTTCGATCACGACCTCCAACGCTTGCGCAGCATCGCGGAAGCTGCGCCCAGCGCCCGCCTGCTGTTGGACGCCAACGCCAGCTTGGAGGCCGAGCAAGCTATCGAGCTGG
The DNA here is from genome assembly GCA_040348565.1 of Myxococcales bacterium. Taxonomy (GTDB): domain Bacteria; phylum Myxococcota_A; class Polyangia; order Polyangiales; family Polyangiaceae; genus PMG-095. The sequence continues at coordinate 1,913 of JBEQSW010000185.1, forward strand.
TGCGCGGGCTGGGTGAGCACCAGCCCCAAGTCGTGCTGTTCGAGCAGCCGTGCCTGCACCAAGATTTCGCGGGCGCGCGCCGCGTGCGTGAAGCCGGCATTCGCGTCGCGGCCGACGAAGACGCGCGCTCGCTCGAAGATCTGTCACGGCTTCACGCCGAGCGCGCTGCCGACGTCATCAACTTCAAGCTGACCAAGAGCGGCGTTACGCGCGCGTTGGCCATGATCAGCGAAGCGCGGCGGCTCGGTTTCGGCTTGATGCTGGGCGGCATGGTCGAAACACGCCTGGCCATGACCTTCTCCGCCTGCATCGCCGGCGGCCTCGGCGGGTTCGAGGAGCTCGACCTCGACACGCCCTTGTTCATGCGCGACGACCGGCTGGACGGCGGCTTTCTGCAGCGCGGCCCGGCCCTCGATCTATCGCAAATAACGCGGGGCCACGGGGTGTCGCGGCGCGCCACCAGCCCTTCGGCACCATAACCGGCTGGCTAAGCGCTTAGCGAAGCGGCAGGGTTTGACAGCAGGCGCTGGGGAGTGAAAAATTAAGGTCGGCCTGCGTCTGGAACGCGGCCGGTCGGCACCTCAATTGACCGCCAGCGTCCTCGTGGATCCCCGCCAGCTGCTCCTTCCGTTACCCGGCGGCGGACCCGCATCCGCGGCGGGGCGAGGCATTCCCCGGGCGGAGCGGGTTTTCGTCAACCGTGACCTGAAGCTGTCCGGCATCGATTGGGTCGGCTTCGACATGGACTACACGCTGGCCATCTATCGCCAGCAAGAGATGGACTCGCTCAGCGTCGAGCTGATGATCGATCGCATGATCAAGCGCGGCTACCCCGCGTACTTGAAGAAGCTGCGCTACGACACGCGCTTTCCCATCCGCGGCCTGCTCATCGACAAGCGCTACGGCCACATCCTGAAGATGGACCGCTACAAGGTGGTGCACCGTGGCTATCACGGCATGCGCCGTCTCTCGCGCGAAGAAATCACCGAGCTTTATCACCACAAGAAGATCCGCCCCCACACCTCGCGCTACCACTGGATCGACACGCTGTTCGCGTTGAGCGAGGTCACCTCTTACGCAGCCGTGGTCGACGAGCTCGAGCGGCGCGGTGACAAGGTCGACTACGACAAGCTGTGGGGCGACGTCCGCGCTTCCATCGACGAAGCCCACGCCGACGGCTCCGTCTACAAAGCCATCACCGCCGATTTGCCGCGCTTCATCGATCGCGATCCGGAGCTGGCGCGCGCGCTGCACAAGCTGCGCTCAGCCGGCAAGCGCCTGTTCGTGCTCACGAACTCGCCCTTCCACTACACCGACACGATGATGACGCACCTGCTCGGCGGCGCGCTGCCCGAGTACCCCAGCTGGCGTCACTATTTCGAAATCGTCATCTGCGCGGCGCAAAAGCCGCGCTGGTTTCAAGAAGGCCGCCCGCTGATGGAGCGCGACGGCGACGTGCTCCGCAACGTTCGGCACTCGTTCGAGCGCGGCAAGGTGTACGAAGGCGGCAACCTAGCCGAATTCGAGCGCATGGTCGGCATCACCGGCGCCAACGTTCTGTACGTCGGCGACCACATTTACGGCGACATCCTGCGCTCGAAAAAAGAGTCGTCCTGGCAGACGGCCATGATCATCCAGGAGATGGACCAAGAGATCTCCGCGCACGAAGCTTGCCACGACGACTTGAGCCGCCAACGCTTGCTGGAAGAGACGCGCGACCGCTTCGAAGACGAGCTCCGCTACCTACAAGGCCACTACAAAGAGCTGGCGCGCGTCCCCCCGCCCGCCGGCTCGAGCGAAGACGCCGAGCGGTTGCGGGTCAAGCGCGCGCTAGAGCGGGTGCGCGCCGAGCTGCGCAGCATCGCCACCGAGCACGATCTCCTCGCCGAACGCATCTCGCAACGCTTCCACCCGTATTGGGGCTCGCTGCTCAAAGAGCAGAGCGAGATGAGCAGCTTCGGGCTCCAAGTCGATCTGTACGCCGACGTGTACACCCGCCGCGTCTCGTGCTTCCGCTCCTACAGCCCCCAACAGTACTTCCGCTCCCCCTACGACCTAATGCCCCACGAGCTCTGAGCCCACGTAGCCGGGTAGGCCCTGCCATCGCCGCCCAGCTGGGCGGCCAGCACTACACCGAGCCGTTGCCCCAGCTCCGTAACGGCTCAGATTTTTTCACCGGGAGGACGGGAGGGCGAGACAGAGGCGAGAAAAATTTAGGGTTCGATTCACGAGGGCACGCGATGAGACTGCGCAGTTTCCATGAATCGCTTCACGGCTCGAACCACCAAAACCTCCCGTCCTCCCGTCCTCCCTGTGAAAAAATCTGGGTCCTTCCAGCGGCGGAAAGGCGTCGTGCGGGCCGCTGCCGCGAACGGTTGGGCATGGATTCGTGGGTAGGGTTTGCCGGGCGTCGCGACTGCGGCCGTTGGGCCAGGTTTTATGTCCGGACGCGATGCGGTTTCGGGAATGTGCTAGCTACGCGGCGGCTTTTCATTGTCGCTTCCGGGCCTTAGGTGTCCGGGCGGCCCAAGCATCACCCCCGGAAAAGAAGAGCAGGAAACATCGCCCATGAATCTCGTTGAGTGGCTCCAGCACCTGATGACGAACTTCGGAGCGGCCTGGGTGATGTGGCTGATGATCGGCCTCAGCGTCGGCTCCGTCACGATCATGCTCGAGCGCGGCTGGTTCTACTTCTCCATCCGCGACGACATCCCCCAGCTGGCCCAAAGCTTGCGCGAGCGGCTGCGCGACGACGATTTGCCGGCCGCCCTCAGCCTGCTCGAAAAGTCACCCAGCGCCGAAGCGGCGGTGGTGGTGGCGGGCCTGCGCGAAGCCGACCGCGGCGTGAAGGCCGCCGAGAAGGCCATGAAGGGCGCGGCCGCCCTGCAAAAAATGAAGCTCGAGCAGCGCTTGGCGTTCCTCGGCACGCTGGGCAACAACGCCCCCTTCATCGGTCTGTTCGGCACCGTCATCGGCGTCGTGCAAGCGTTCGAGCAGCTCGGCAAGCAGGGCATGAGCACGTCGCAGGCTGCCGCCAGCGCCGCCGCGCCCGCCGCCGTCATGTCCTCCATCGCCGAAGCGCTGGTCGCCACCGCTGTCGGCTTGGCCGTCGCCATCCCGGCCGTCGCCGCCTACAACTTCTATCAGCGCCACACGCGCTCCGTGCTCGGCAATACGGAGGCGCTCAGCAACGTGCTGCTCGCTTACCTGTCCGGAGACGAGCCGGCGCCCGCCACCGGGGGCGTCAAAGCCAAAGCCAAAGCGGCTCGTGAAGAGGACGACTGAGCCATGGCCGGCGGCGCAGGCGACGACGACGACGGCCTGATCGCAGGCATCAACGTCACCCCGTTGGTTGACGTGACGCTCGTGCTGCTCATCATCTTCATGGTGACGGCAAAAATCATCGTGTCTCAGGGCATGCCGATGGATTTGCCCAAGAGCGCCAGCGGCGAAGCGCTGCAGACCGTGTTCTCGGTCGAGCTCACCGCCGACGGCAAGACCCGCATCGACTCCGAAGGCGTCGCCGACGACGAGGCTTTGGTGCCACTGGCCAAGAAGGCCAAGACCAAGAACAAAGATTTACGCGCCGTCATCCGCGCCGACAAGAAGGTCGAGCACGGCCGCGTCATCCACGTGCTCGACTTGCTGCGCCGCTCGGGCATCGCCAAAATCGCCTTCGCCGTCACCCCCGAGGGCATCCCGGCGCCGACGCTCGAGCCCAAGAAGTAACGCTCGTTTAGATGGCCCAGCTCAGCGTCCCCTCGCCTCCCAGCTCCGAGCGCTTGGGGCCGGATCCGCTCGGCCGCGTGCTTTCGTTGGGCGAAGGCGCGGTACGGGTCGGAGCCATCTTGGGGCTGTTGGGCGCGCTTGCGCTTCACGGCGCCGCCGGCGTCCAAGCTGCCGCCAACTTGTACGAAATGGAGAGCTTCTCCATCTCGGTGTCGCAGTACGTGAAGAACGCGCTGCAACTGCAGATCGAGATCGATTCGGCGCCGCCGCCACCGCCGCCGCCCCCGGTGACGCCGCCGCCCCCGGAGCCGGAGCCCGAAAAGGCGCCGCCCCCGCCGCCACCACCGCAAGCCGCCAACGAGCCGCCGCCCCCGCCTCCCGCACCCGCCGAAGCCGGCAAGGTGCTCACCTCCGACCCCGATCCCGACGCCCCCGTCGATCTGACCGGCGACGGCTTCGTCACCGGCAACGGTGAGTTCCGCGGCGGCATCACCTCCAACGCCGGCACCGCGAAAACGGCAGTGCGCGACGTCAAAGCTCAACCCGGCGGCGTCGCCACCGGCACCGGCGCCGCGCCCGCCCCGGTGGTGAAGGCTCCCGAAAAGGATCTGTCGCAGCCCGCCATGCCCATGGGCACCAGCTGGTCCGACTGCGGCTTCCCCGCCGAAGCTCAGCTGGACGGCGTCGAGTTCGGCGTGGTCAAGCTCGTCGTCACCGTCAACACCGACGGCCGCGCCAAGTCCGTCACCATCTTGTCCGATCCCGGCAGCGGCTTCGGCAACCACGCGCGCCAATGCGCCATGCGCCGCACCTTCAAGCCCGCGCTAGACAAGTCCGGCCAAGCTGTCGTCTCCAGCACGCCGCCGTTCACTGTGAAATTCACCATGTGAATTTCACAGGGCTTGGTCTCCTCCGTGCCTTGGGGGAGCGCCCGGCGATCCTCGTGACCAGAAGCGCGATCGGCGCTCGGCCGTTCGGTCTTGGTTCTCCTCCGTGCCTTGCCCCATCCTCCCGCGATCGACTTCGACTGAAGCGCGATCGGCCCTCGGCCTCGCCGAGTTTCGTTCACGGGTTCTTGGTCTCCTCCGCGCTTCGGGGGAGCGCCCGGCGATCCTTGTGACCTGAAGCGCGATCGGCGCTCGGCCTCGCCGAGTTTGCTTCACTCCGGTCTTCTGTTTCGATCGTGTTCTGCTGGTGCCAAGGTCGGGTGACCGCGATCCAGCTCGCGCTTTGCGCTCGCGATCGACGTAACGGAACTAAACGAGCGACGAGAGATGGGCGGGCGGACGGATTCTGACGAGGGGGGTGGCGTTGGGCGCGGTGACGGAGATGGACGAGCGACGGAGATGGACGAGCGACGGAGATGGGAGGCTATCCGGAGCTCGGCGGCTCCAGCGGCTTCCCCCATTCCCCCGTTCCCCTGGCTCCCGCTCTCCTCACCCCTAGTCCCTCACCCCTGCGCCCTTACCCCTTGGCCCCCGGCGAGATGCCGGACTAGAGTGCGACACTCTGGCCACAATGGATCGCGTCGAACAGCTGAGCAAAATCGAGCTCTTTGCGGGGTTGAAGCCTCAGGCGTTCGAGCTCATCGCCAAGGTTGCGACGGAGGAGTCGCACGCGCTCGGCACCAAGATTTTTCAGCACGGGGACGCGGGCGACAAGCTGTACGTCATCGTCGAAGGCAAAGTGCGCATCAGCCGCGACGTGCCCGGGATGGGCGAAGAAGCGCTGGCGGTGCTGGGACCCGGCCAGGTTTTCGGTGAAATGGCCCTGCTCGACGAGTCACCGCGCTCTGCCGACGCGCGCGTGCACGAGCGCTGCCGCTTGCTCGCCATCCCCAAAGACGGTTTCGACGACCTGCTCTTCTTGCACAAAGACCTCGCCTACGAGGTGCTTTGGAGCATCGTGCGCATGCTCGTGGGTCGCCTCCGAGAGACAACAGAAAAGCTTACGTTTCTGTCCATCTCCGGGAAATTTTGAGACCCAGCCCGCGAATCACGCTGGCGGCGTGGGGCAGAACCGCCGTGGGCCGGCCGGAAAGCCCCACAGGGAGGTGTGGAGGACCTCTGCACAACGCTTTTGTCAAATTTGTAAGAGCATGAAATTACTCATATTTCATCACTGGCTGCGCGTTTAGGCGGCACAGAATTTGACGCGGAAACACCCGTTCAGTATCTTCCGCGAGCCATGCAGGGTCTGACGAAACGCCAGGAACAAACCCTCGACTTCATTCGCCAGTCGATTGAAGACCGCGGTTACCCGCCCACCCTCCGTGAAATCGGGGAGCACATGGGCATTCGTTCTACGAACGGCGTGAACGACCATCTGCGCGCGCTCGAGCGCAAGGGTTACCTCACTCGTGAGGACATGAAGAGCCGCGCGCTCAAGCTGGTCGAAGACCAAGCGCCTCCGCCGGCCAACAACAAGCTCAGCGCCGAAGACGACTTGATCGAAGTGCGCGTGCTGGGTCGCGTAGCCGCCGGCTTGCCGCTCTACGCCGAAGAGAACGTGATCGACACCGTGCGGGTCGACCGCATGCTGGTGCGCGGCGGGCGCGAAGTATTCGGTCTGCGCGTCACGGGCGACTCGATGATCGACGCCGGCATCTTGAGCGGCGACTACATCTTCGTGAAGAAGCAATCCACGGCAGATCGCGGCGACATCGTGGTCGCACTGATCGGCGACGAAGCCACCGTGAAGTACTTCTACCCCGAGCGCGACTACGTCCGCTTCCAGCCCGCAAACGGCTCCATGGCGCCCATCCTGGTGCGCGCCAGCGACTTCAAGTCGACCATGCTCCTCGGCAAAGTCGTCGGCGTCTACCGGCGGTTGTAATAGGTCTAGTTCGCGTTTCGGCGGCCCGAACGTCATCGCGTCTGTTGCGAGTTTGACCACGGCTTTTGCGCCCGGCCTCGCCGGGTTTACGACCCGCCTCTCGCTGTCGATCGTGATCTGCTGGTGCCAAGACCCGCGAGGTGGATCCAGCGTTCGCGTCTAGCGCCGCGACCGCGACTTCGATTTGACGCCGACGCGGCTACGAATCGGTGCACGGCTCCCGATCTCCCGATCTCCTTGTGAAAAATTCTCGGCCGTGCATCGAGACCTAGGTCCGGCCCGAGAGCTTCTGCGAGGGGGCTGCGTGGTGGCAGCCCCCGCCCTTCAGGATGCGGGGAAATGTAGGCGGAATTGACGCGGGGAGACGAGGGCGAGGGCGAGGCCGAGATGGGGCCGAAATGCGAGACGCTTGTTGACGGGTTTAGCCCCCAATTGCTAGCGTTCGCCAGCAATTAGGCGGTCTTAATCAGCCTCCCCAAGCGTCTCTTAGTAAGCCTCCCCAGCATCGAGGACACCGGTGGCAACCTCCAAAGGTTTCGAGAAGTTTCGCTCCCTGGCGCTCAGCGCCGGCCTCGTCTTGACCGCTTCCGGGTGTGGCAACGCGCTCTACGCCATCTCGGCGAACTCCGCGTCCACCAAGGTCGAGGAAGCGCGCGAGCTGGGTGCTGAGCAGTACGCCACCTACGACTTCTACCTCGCCACGGAGCACCTGCAGAAGGCGCAGACCGAAGCGTCCGAAGCTGACTACAGCGATGCTGCAAACCTCGCCGAGCAGGCGGAGGAGCACGCGGACAAGGCCATTCGGCTGGCGCGCGAAGCGCATCGAGGAGCTGGTCGATGAGGGTTGCAGTCGCGTGTCTGTTCGCGGTTTCGGCGATGGTCGGTTGCTCGCAAGGTCCTGCGCTGCGGGGCAAGATCGCGGGCCTCAGCGACATCGTCGAGCAAGCGGAGCGTAACGGCGCCATTCGCTGCGCGCCTCGGGAGCTGGCGGTGGCCAAGAGCCAGCTGGAGTTTGCGACGCTCGAGCTCGATCAAGGCTTCATTTCCAAGGCTAACGGCCATTTGTGGAAGGCCGAGCCGAACGCGCACGCAGCCTATTTCCTCTCGCCCCCGCAATACTGCGCCGAGCGCGGCTTCCAGGTCATTCCCGGGCCGGGCGATCGCGACGGTGACGGCATCCTCGATCCGAAGGACAAGTGCCCCGATCAGCCGGAGACGTACCAGGGCTTCGAAGACGATGACGGCTGCCCCGACGATCCGGACACGGACGGAGACGGCATCACCGACTCCAAGGATTCGTGCGTGCTCGAGGCCGAGGACAAGGACAACTACCTCGACGACGACGGCTGCCCCGAGCCCGACAACGATCTGGACACCATCGCCGACGCCACCGACAAGTGCCCGCTCGACGCCGAAGATCCGGATGGCTTCGAGGACGACGATGGCTGCCCCGATCTCGACAACGACAAGGACACCGTCGCCGACGTCAAGGATCAGTGCCCGAACGAGATCGGCTCGACCTCGCAAGAGCCGCTGGGTTGCCCGACGAAGCCCGCGCTGGTGGTCGTGACCGATTGCGAAGTGAAGATCACCCAGCAAATCCACTTCGAGTTCAACAAGGACAAGATCCGACCGGAGAGCTTCCCGGTTTTGGACGCGGTCGTGGACGCCCTGCAGAAAAATCAGGCCATCAAGATCGAAGTGCAGGGTCACACGGATAACAAGGGTGCCGCTGCGTACAACAAGAACCTGTCCGACCGCCGGGCCAAATCGGTCATGAAGTACCTGATCGAGCACGGCGTCGAGCTCAGCAGGCTCGCGTCTCACGGCTATGGCTTCGAGAGGCCGCTCGTCGACAACAGCACCGAGCAGAACCGCGCGCTCAACCGCCGCGTTCAGTTCGTGCGCACCGAAGGCGTGAAGGAAGGTTGCCCGAAGCCGTCCGGCGGCTGATCGCGCACCCGCGAGCCCCCCTCACCCCCACTAAACCCGCGACCGCGGGCTTGATTCACCCAGCACCGCCCCAAGAGGAACCCACGTGTACCGCCGCTTGTCGCTTCGTCTGCTCTGCCTCCTGCTCACCCTGGCCCTCCCGGCTTCTGCGCAGTTCACCCGCGACAACGCGGCGAACAAGAAGATCGACGAGGCCATCAACGAGCACTACCTCGCCACCGATTTCGACAAAGCCGAAGGGGTGCTGACCGGCGTCGTGCAGGCCTGCGGCGACAAGTGCAGTCCCCAAGTCATCGGTCGCGCGTGGATGTACGTGGGCATCGTGCGCGGCAGCGGTAAGAACGACCAAGCCGGCGCCAAGGAGGCCTTCCAGAAGGCCATCTCCACCGATCCGCAGGTGAAGCTGGACACCGCCCTGGCCACGCCCGAAACACAAAAGACGTTCGAGACGTCGGGCGGCGCTGGAGGTTCTGCAGCCGCGCCCGAGCCGACGCCGGCCGAAAAGGCGCCCGCCGGCGGCGGTGGCGAAGACGAGGGTCCCGGCGGCATGAAGTGCACGCCGGACGCGATGGAGGTCGAGACGCGTCGGCCGATCCCGGTCGAGTGCGTGACCGACGAAGAAGCGGCCAGCGTCGAGCTTCGCTACAAGCCGTTCGGCGGCGAGTGGAAGACGGTCAAGATGACCAAGAAGGGCGAGTCGTTCCGGGGCGAAATCCCCTGCGCGGACACCAAGACCGCGGGCGACTTGAAGGTGTACGCGCGGGCCAAGGACGCCGCTGGCGAGACCACCGACAACTGGGGCTCGAAGACCAAGCCCATCAACTACACGATGGGTGAATCGGTGACCGGCGAGCCGCCGGCGTACGCGGGCGAAGCCGCGCCTGCGCGCTGCGCGGACTCGGCAGAATGTCCGCCCGACTTTCCGGGCTGCGGCGGCGGCGGCGCCAAGCGCGGCGACACGGACTGGGGCGGCAAGTGCGAGAACTCGACCGAGTGCAAAGCAGGCCTGCTGTGCGAAGGCGGCGTGTGCGAGACCGCCCCTAGCTGCGAGACGAACGCCGACTGCACGACGGGCGTGTGCACTGCGGGCAAATGCGACGTCGGTGACGACGTGGCCAGCTCGGCGGGGCCTTACAAGAAGAACTGGATTGGTTTGCACTTCGGGCTCGACGTGGCCGTGATCGGCGGCCCCAACGTGTGCAACGTCGGCGGCGGTTACGAGTGCTACGACGCAGGAACGACCAACTCACCTTACGAAGGCCCTCCCTACCCGGGTACTGGCATTGCCAAAGGCACGGCCGTCGCCACCCAGCGCATCCTCCTCAGCTACGATCGCGCTTTCACGCCCAACATCATGGCCGGCGTCCGGATCGGCTACGCGCTCGGCGGCGGTCCGCCCGCCATCACCGATCCTGGTCAACCCAAGACGACGGCCGACGACAAAAAGATCGCGTTTTTGCCTTTCCACGCCGAGCTCCGGCTCAGCTACTGGTTCGGCCAGGGCGCGCTCGGCAAGAAAGGCCTGCGCCCGTACTTGTTCGTCGGCGGAGGCATGGCTCAGGTCGATGCCAAGGTTCCGGTCACGGTCTTCGACTGCGGCAAGACGAACGACCAAAACCAGAGCCTGGACGCTGCCGGCAACGTGATCAACGGCGCCGCCTGCGAGGCGGGCGACAAGAGCATCAACCAACGTAGCTTGCCGCAACGGAAGATCGACGCTTGGAAGAAGCTTGGACAGGGCTTTGCGGCCGGCGGCGGCGGCATCGTCTACGCCATCAATCCGCAGCTCGGCGTCCAAGCGAACTTCAACTTCATGTACATGCTGGGCTCGTCGGGGCCGGTACTAGAGCCCTCGCTCGGCCTCATCTACGGCCTGTGAGAGAGTGATTCGACGCCGAGCGGCCGTGGAGGTCAGCTCGGCGTTTTTGCGTCAGGTGCCCTTGACGGGCAGGGAGCGGCCGAGGTGCTTCAGCACCAGCTGTAGATCCGCCCACACCTCGCGCTTGGCGGCGGGGTTGCGCAGCAGGTACGCGGGGTGGAACGTGGGCATCACCGCGACCCGGCCTTGATACAAGCGCCAGCGGCCGCGAATGCGGGTGATGCCTTCGGCGGTGCCGAATAGGCCCTGCACGGCGGTCTTGCCGAGCGCGACGATGACCTGCGGCTCGACCAGCGACAACTGCTCCGCCAAGTATGGCATGCAGGCGCTCATCTCCTCGGGCTCCGGCGTGCGGTTCTTGGGCGGCCTGCACTTGACGATGTTGCAGACGTAGACGTCGTCCCGCTCGATGCCCATGGCCGCGATCATGCGGTCCAGCAGCTGCCCCGCCGGGCCTACGAAGGGCAAGCCTTGCGCGTCCTCGTCGGCGCCCGGACCTTCGCCGACGAAGCACAGCCCCGAAGAGCCATTGCCGCGCGCGAACACGGTTTGGGTGCGCGCTTCGTGCAGCACGCAGCGAGTGCAACCCTTGACGGTCTCGGCCAGCACCGTGAGGCGCCCGGCGCGCTCCTCGAGACTGAGCGGCGGGCCTTGCGGCGTGGCCGAGGCGACCGCGGGCGCGGCGTTCGGAGCGGACGCACGCGGCGCGGGAGGCGCCGGCGCGCGAGGTGCGGAAGCGGCCGCCACGTCGCTTGGAAGCGCCGGTAGAGCGCGCGCGAGCGGCACCGGCTCGTCCATGCTCGAGCTGCGAACGTCGGCTTGCGGCAGCGCCGCCGCACCGCACGACTGCTGCCACTCCGCGTGCGCGCGGAGCGCTTCAGTCAAGAAGCGAAGCTCGGACAGCGGGTCGAGCTCGCCGGTCATGGCTCAGTGATGGGCGGCCAGGAACCGTTCGGCGTCGAGCGCGGCCATGCAGCCGGTGCCGGCGGCCGTGACGGCCTGGCGGTACGTGAAGTCGGCTACGTCGCCGGAGGCGAAAACGCCCGGAATGTTGGTGCGGGTGCTGCCCGGCTCGACCTTCAAGTAGCCGTTCGGGTGCATGTCGAGCTGACCCTTGAATAGCTCGGTCATCGGCGTGTGACCGATGGCGACGAACAGCGCGCCGACGTCGAGCGTGCGCGTGTCGCCCGACTTCAAGTCCTTGATCTTCAGGCCCGTGACCTTGTCTTGCGACACGTCCAGCACCTCGGTCACCACGTGCGAGCGGAGCACGTTGATCTTCGGATTTTCCATCACGCGCTTTTCCATGGCCTTGGACGCCCGGAACTCGTCACGGCGGTGCAGCAAGGTGACGCTCTTGCACAGGCCCGCCAGGTAACTGGCCTCTTCCATCGCGGTGTCGCCGCCACCGACCACGGCCACGTTTTCGTTGCGGAACAGCGCGCCGTCGCACACCGCACAAGCGCTGACGCCCTTGTTCTTGAGCTGGTGCTCGCTGTCGAGCCCGATGTAGTTGGCGCGGGCCCCGGTAGCGATGATCACGGTCTCGGCCAGGTGCAGGACGTTTTCGTCCTCACCCACCCAAACCTTGAAGGGACGCTGCGAGAAATCGACCTTCTGGACGTCGGCGGTGATGATCTCGGTGCCTTGATGCTCCGCCTGTTGGCGGAAGCGCAGCATCAGGTCTTGGCCGGAAACGGAGCTGGGAAAGCCCGGATAGTTCTCGACGTCGCTCGTGAACATCAGCTGCCCACCGGGAATGAGCCCACCGGCGTTGAAACCCTCGACGCACAGCGGCTTCAGATTCGCCCGGGCCGCGTAGATGGCGGCGGTGAGGCCAGCGGGGCCGGAGCCGATGATCAAGACTTTGTGGAGGCGGGGTTCGGACATGACGTGCGCCGTTTCGTTACAGAGCCCGATGGAGGGGTCAAGGGCCGAGGGGAGAAGCGTAACCTCGGCCGGTTCAGGGAATGTAGTACCGCCGAGGACGCAGCGGGAGCCGTGCCGAAGGGACGCCTGCCGGAGCGGTTGGGTCCCTGCCCAACCGCTCGTGCCCACGCGTCAATCCTTGAGTGGGGTGGCCTTGAGCGCGGCCTTACCCTCTGTCTCGTGGGCGGTTGGGTCCCTGCCCAACCGCTCGTGCCCACGCGTCAATCCTTGAGTGGGGTGGCCTTGAGCGCGGCCTTACCCTCTTTCACGTACACGCTGAACTTCACGCGCTTGGCGCCGTGACGGTTGATCAAGGCGTCTCGGTTCTTTTTCAGGGTGGCTTCGAACTTGTCGTAGGTGAAGCCGTCGGTGTTCTCGCCGCACTGTTGCTTGAGCGCGACGAAGTCCTGATACACGGCCTTCCACTCGGCAAGCTCCGGCGTCTCCCCGCCCCAGTTGCCGAGCGCCGGGCTCACGCTCGAAACCACGTCCCCTTGGGCCTCCATAGTGGAGTCCAAGCTTGCGGCCGCGGTCGCGCCACGACCGGGCGGCGGCTTGGGCAACCGAGGGTTGGTCGGCGCGGTGGGCAGCCCCTTGGATCCCGAGATAGGCGAGGTGTGAGGCCCCGACCCGGACGACGCCGCTGCCGGCATGTTCTCACCGGGAAAGCTGAACGCGCTCATCTGCGGCTCGGCCGGCTAGTCACCGAGCACTTCCTTCAAGTCGGCGGGGCCACGGCGAGGCCCACCGCCCTTGGCCAAAATCTTGTCCACCCCGTCGTTCAAGTCGGACGCAATCTTGCGGAAGGCACCGCGAAAACGGCTGGGCTGCAGCTGATCGCTCTCGCCCTTGGCCAGCTTTTGCACCTCGAGGCGGAAGTTGTGAATCGGTCGCGTGTGCTCGAGCAAGCTGAAGCCGATGCCGATGAGCGCGGCCGCGAGCGCGACCGCTACCGCCAGCGCCACGTTGGCGTTGGCTTTGTCCTGGTCGTCAGCGTTCTTGAAAAAGCCCAACGGCCCGGCCACGGCTTTGGGCTCACGAGCCACCGCGTAACCTGCGCCGAGCTTCCAGGCTTCGCCCGGCAGCTTGGAGTATTGCACCCCCACCATGCCGGCGATGGTGCGCACCTTGCTGCGGCCCTTGGCCTGATACTCCTCGTCGCTTTCGAGCGAGGCAAAGTCGCCGACGATTTGATCCAGTTGGGCCGAGTTGAACGTCTCCGGAGCGCCCGACGAAACCCGCGCGCCGGCGGTGTAAAACGCAATGGCCGCCCCCGTGCGCGCCGACAGCTCGCGCGCAAAGCGATCGTCCAAAATGCGCGCGCCGACGATGGCACCCGCCGGCATCTGCGAGGTGTCGGCTTCGACCGGCCGCGCCACCACGCGGTAGATCCGGTCGAACACCAAGGTGTCGTCGCGAATGTAGCCGCGGAGGGCGTCGGCCACGACCGGGTAGCCACCGAGCTCGAAGTTCTCGTTGCCGGAAGCTTGCTCGTAACCGAGGTGCGCCACTACGCGCCCGCCCTGGTCGACCAAGAACACGGCGTCGAAGGCTTGGTCGGCGGGAATGGCGGCGTTGACCTTCTTCAGCGCGGCCATCGCCTTCTCGCGCGCTTCGTCGGGCACCTTTTGATCGTTGTCGTTGGACTTGGTCAACGAGCGCGCGATGTCGGCGTCGATGCCGAACTGGATGAGCTGCGCCGAGCGCTGGCGCGCGTCGTTGCTCAGGTACCAGTTCACCACTTGGCTATCGGACGACAGGGCCTCGCCCATCGCCCGCGCACCGGCGCGGTTGTACATGCTCGTCGCGAGGAAAAGCAGGAACGTGGCGACGCCCACGAGCAGCCCCAGAAACACGTACCAGAAGCGTGAAGCGAGCATGGTTTACTTCGAGTCCTGCGCTTTTGGAGCCTTGGCGGCTTTTTCGGCGTCTGCCTTTTCTTCGGCGTCGGCAGTCTTTTGATCCATCACTCGAATCGCAGCGCGAAGCTCGACGTCGGCGGCGTCCACCTTGACCGGGACGGCGTCGCCCACCTTCTTACCCGCGAAAAACGCCTGCAGCGTGTATTCGCCGGGTTGCTCGACGTTGACCGAGAACTCTCCCTTGAGCGACGGGTAGGTGATGCTGGCCACGTTCGGCTCGGCGATGATCCACATGCGCAGGCTGGGCGCAGCCTCGTCGCGGATCTCGTACACGCCGGGTGCGGACGGAGTCCACTCGCGGGCGGCGCCCTGCCCTTGCTCGGCAGGCAAGAAGGTTTTGATGTCGACGCCATACAGCCGATGCTTGAACGGGTCGGTGTTCTGAAAGGTCAGGCGGGTGCCGGGCGGCACCACGATGGTCACCGGTGTCGTGCGGCCGCCGCCGACCCGCACCAGAACGGGCTTCTGCGCCGGCTGCGGCGTGGCCGCCAACACGGCGACGCACAGCTCTTTCGGGATGTGCGGGAACGGCCGGCGAAACTCCGCGCGCACCGTGGGCACGGGCTCACGAAACGAGAAGCCGTGATTCGATGAGTCCTTGGCTTCGGCCCAGACC
>JBEQSW010000206.1:0-12421 GCA_040348565.1 Myxococcales bacterium
CGGAAGAAGGAGGTGACGTGGATCAGCACGTCCTCACACAAACGTTCGACTTCGGCGGCGTCGGATTTCAGGAGCTCGAGATAGGCTGCCAGATCGGGGACGTCGTGAAACACGAGCCGCCGCGCTAGACGGCGCTTCAGGGTGGACTGCTTGTAGCCGGCGAAGTCGACGCCGCTCGAGCGGCGCATCAGCGCCAAGACTTGCGCGTATTCGCGGTCGTCCGTCGTCGTCGTGGCGCGGACCTGCAACACGGGCGCGTGCGCCGCCAGGCGACGTAGCTGACGGGCGATTCCGCTCGAGGACTGGATGAAGTCGACGCAGCCGGTCGCGATCGCGCTCTCGGGCATGCTGGCAAACTGAGCGCTGCCGTCCTGCGCCAGCGTGATGCCGCCTTCGCTCTTGATGGCCTTGACCCCGGCCGCGCCATCGTAGCCGCTGCCGCTCAACACCACGCCCACGGCGCGGCCTTCACAGTCTTCGGCCAGAGCTTCGAAAAAGTGATTGATCGGTAAGTGCAGGCCGGCGTCGTGGAGCCGGGGGCTGAGCTGCAATACGCCGTGGCTGATCGAAAGAGCTGCCCCCGGCGGCAACACGTAGACGCGGTTTGGCTCGACGCGAACCTGGTCGACCGCGGCCGCAACCGGCAGCCCGGTTGAGTGCGCCAGCACGCTGACCAGGTTGCTCTCGTGACTGGGGTCCAGATGATGGATGACGACGACGGCGAGACCGGGAGCTTCACCGAGCTCGCTCAACAGCTCCCTCGTCGGCGTGAGGCCTCCCGCGGACGCACCCACCCCCACAATCGGAAACGAGTCCACGCCAGAGTGCTTGCTGTCTTCGGTGGAGTCCATAGCCGATCTGCCTCGCGCCGAACCGCCCCGAGGCGCCTCGACCGTAGGCCAATCGGTGGACGGGGCCGAGCTAATTCACCCCGACCGCAGTCGAGTGTTCACCCAGCGCCCGAAGCTGGGGCAGCGCTCTCGTAGGAAAGCTGCCGCGGATTCCGACGCTTACCTCGGCCCCGCCACCGTCACCCCGCGCGTTCGCCCGCGTGGATGTACCGGCAACCGGTACGTCAGCCTATGCAATTCGGGCTGCATTTCGGCAGCCCCTCGCGTTCACGGCAGCTTTTTCGGCTCCGGAATGCTGCCGCCGCCGCGCACGAAGGCGATGACCGTCTTCGTCAGGTTCTCGTCGGCCTTCACGCATTTGAGCGAGACGTCGCCGCTGGTGGCGCCTTTGCATTCGGCGCGGCGCGCTTGCCAGGCTTTGTTCACCTTCTCGTCCTTGCGCAGCGCTTCTTGCGTGTCGTCGTCCAGGTAGCGAAAGTCGATGGGCGGATATTTGGGCGACGGCGCCTTGGACATCGTCACTTCTTCACTCTGAAGGGTGACGCAGGACCCGTCCCAGCGCAGGGCGTCGTAGCTGCCGCCGGCGCCGCTGACCTGCATGCCGCCCGCGTCGGGAACCCGCGCGTACAAGATCAGCACTTCTTCGTCGAACTCCACCCAGCCGCTGTCGGAGGCGCCGCCGGAGGCGTTCCAGGCTTGCGTGCGGCGCGTGAGGTAGCCGCGCGTCCAGGCCGGATTCGAGAACAGATAGAGGCCGAGTGACGGGTATTTGCCGTTGCACAGCCGCTTGACGAATTTGGGATCCGGCGAGCAGGTGGCGCCGGACTTGAAGCACTTGGTCGGCACGCCTTCGCCGCCGCCTCCGCCGGCTTCGGCGGCGGGCTCGGCCTTGGCGTCGGCCGGTGCGGCCGCGTCAGCGGAGCTTTCGGCGGGCTTGCTTTCAGCCGCGGGCGCTTCGGCCGGCTTGCCGCCGCCGCACGCCGCCGAGAACACGCCGAGGGTGAAGAAACCGAGCGAAACCAGCGCGCAACGCATCGAGCCGTTCATATCAGGAAACCCGCAACGCTTGTGATAAAGCGTGCGGTTGGAGTCAGCCAATGCTCGATCTCAAGCAGATTCGTGAGAACCCCGAAGCCGTGAAGCGCGCCATCGCCGAGAAGCGCGTGAGTCTCGATTTGGAAGCGCTCTTGACCGCCGACAAGCACGCCCTCGGGCTGTCGCGCAGCCTTCAAGAATTGCAGGAGAAGCGCAACCAAAACGCCAAGCTGATCCCCAAAGCTTCCGCGACCGAGCGGCCCGATTTGATCGCCGAAGGGCGGCGCATCGGCGACGAGATCGCGGCGTTGAAGCCGGCCATCGACGCGGCCGAAGCCGCGCTGCACGGCTTGTTGCTGTTGGTGCCGAACATTCCCGCGGACAGCGCGCCGCGCGGCGCTTCCGAGGCCGACAACGTGGTCGTCAAAACCGTGGGCGAGCCGACGCGCTTCGATTTTGCGCCGTTGGACCACGTGGCGCTGCTCGACAAAAACGGCTGGGCCGATTTGGCGCGCATCGCCAAGGTGGCCGGCTCGCGCTCGTACGCGCTCAAGGGCGACGGCGTTTTGCTGGAGCAAAGCTTGCTGCGCTTCGCGCTCGATCGCTTGGTGGAGCGCGGCTTCACGCCCATGAGCGTGCCGTCGTTCGCGAGCGAGGCGGCGTTCATCGGCACCGGGCACTTTCCGACCGGGCGCGAGCAGGTTTATCACCTGGAAGCCGACGACAAATACCTGACCGGCACCTCGGAGGTGACGCTGAACGCGCTGCACAGCGGCGAGATTTTGGCAGAGAGCGACTTGCCCGTGCGCTACGCCGGCATTTCTGCGTGTTTTCGCCGCGAAGCGGGCAGCGCCGGCAAGGACGTGCGCGGGCTGATTCGCGTGCACCAGTTCAACAAAGTCGAGCAGTACGTGATCTGCAAGAACGATCCGGAAGAGTCCGAGCGCTGGCACAAGACGCTACTCGAAATCTCCGAGAGCATCCTGCAAGACTTGGAAGTCCCGTACCGCGTCGTCGAGTGCTGCACGGGCGACATGGGCCTCGGCAAATACAAGATGTTCGACGTCGAGTCGTGGGTGCCGAGCGAAAAGCTGTACCGCGAAACCCACAGCTGCTCCAACCTGCACGACTGGCAAGCCCGCCGCTCGGATCTTCGCTACCGCGACGCGCAGGGCAAAGGCCGCTACTGCCACACCCTTAACAACACTGCCCTCGCCACACCGCGCTTCCTCGTCCCCCTGCTCGAAAACCACCAACAACCAAACGGCAGCGTCCGGCTCCCTGCGAAACTGCAGCCGTACCTCGGCGGCCGCACGTCACTGGGCGGCTAGGGGCTGCCGCGCTGCAGCCTGATTGCATAAGCTAACGTGGCGGTTCCGGGCCGCGCCGAGACGGCCCGAGATTTTTTTCACAGGGAGGACGGGAGGACGGGAGGACGAGAGAGAGGCGAGAATTCAGGGTCTGCGCTGCCGCCGCCGAGCCTCCAGCCCCATTGCGGTCTGCTGCGGCCCTCCGGCTCCCTCGGAGGAAATATTTTCTGATTCGGTCCTCCGAATCAGAAAATGCGTTCTCGCCTCCTCAGACCTCCCATCCTCCCGTCCTCCCTGTAAAATCAGGGAGCCTTAGAGCGACTCACGCTTTCTTCGAACACAGGCGTTCGTACAGGCGGGCGGTTTGGCGGGCGATGGTGGACCAGGCGAAGTGGTCTTCCACGCGCTTGCGACCGGCTTCGCCCATTTGGCGGGCGAGCGTTTCGTCGGCGCATAGCTCGTTGATGCGCGTGGCCAAGGCGCGCGCGAAGGCTTCGCGATCTTTGGGGCCGCCCATGGGGGTGCCGTCGGGCTCGAACGAGACCAGGTAGCCGGTCTTGCCGTCTTCGACCACTTCCGGGATGCCGCCGACGGCGGAGGCGACGACGGGCGCGCCGCAGGCCATGGCTTCCAGGTTCACGATGCCGAACGGCTCGTAGATGGAGGGGCAGACGAAAGCGCGCGCGTGCGACAGCACTTGGATCAGCTGCGGGCGCGGCATCATCTTTTGGATCCAGTGCAGGCCGCCGCGCTCGGTCTCGATGCTTTGCACCAGCGCTTCGACCTCTTTCTTGAGGTCGGCGGTGTCGGGCTCACCCGCGCACAGCACGATGCGCACGTTTTTGTCGATGTGACGGGCGGCTTCGAGCAAATGCACGATGCCTTTTTGGCGTGTGACGCGGCCCACGAACACCACGTACGGGTGCGCAGGATCGATGCCCAGCTTGCTGAGCACGTCGGTGCCGGTGTCGCGCTGGTATTCTTCCAGATCGATGCCGTTGTAGATGATGTGCACACGCGACGGATCGACGCTGGGGTACGCCTTGAGGATGTCTTTCTTCATCCCGCTGGAGACGGCGATCACGGCGTCCGCGGCTTCGATGGAGGTGCGCTCGCTGAAGCTGGAGATGGCGTAGCCGCCGCCCAGCTGCTCGGCCTTCCACGGCCGCAGCGGCTCCAGGCTGTGCGACGTCATCACGTGCGGAATGCCGTACATCAGCTTGGCGAGGTGACCGGCGAAGTTGGCGTACCAGGTGTGGGTGTGCACCAGCTCCGAGCCGGCCACGTCTTTGGCCATGGCCAAGTCGATGGATAGCGTGCGCAGCGCGGCTAGCTCGGGCGCGGCGCCGTCGAGCGCGCTCCACGACTTGTAACTGCCCTGCACTTCCGACGCCTTGCGGTCGGCCCCGAAGCAGTAGACTCCGAGCTCTACTTGGCGTGACAGCTCGCGCGCCAAGTACTCGACGTGTACGCCAGCGCCACCGTAAATCTCCGGCGGATACTCACGCGAAAGCAGCGCAACCTTCACGGTTTCAGCTGGCCCCTGGCGCCGGAATGACGTCGCCCTTGCCGACGACGACCACCCCGTTGTCGCTGACCGTGAAGCCACGTGCGCGATCTTCTTCGATGTTCACGCCGATGCGCGCGCCGGGCGGCACCTGCACGTTCTTGTCGAGGATGGCCCGGCGCACGATGGCGTGACGGCCGATGTTGACGCCGTTCAGCAGCACCGAGTCTTCTACCTCGGCGTACGAGTGCACGTTGACGCCCGGAGAGAGGATGGAGCGCCGCACGCTGCCGCCGGAGACGATGGCGCCGGCGCTGACCATCGAGTCGATGGCCATGCCGCGGCGGCCTTCTTGATCGAACACGAATTTGGCCGGTGGCAGCGAGCCCATCATGGTGTGGATGGGCCACTGATCGTTGTACAGGTTGAACACCGGGTGCACGCTGATCAGGTCCATTTGGGCGTCGTAGTAGCTGTCGAGCGTACCGACGTCGCGCCAGTAGCCGGCGTCGCGCTCGGTCGCGCCCGGCACGTGATTCTTGGCAAAGTCGTAGACGGCGGCCTGCCCGGCGTCGACCAAGCCGGTGATGATGTTGCCGCCCATGTCGTGGGCGCTGTCTTTGTTTTCGGCGTCGGCGCGCACGGCGTCGACCAGCGTCTTGGTGGTGAAGACGTAGTTGCCCATGGACGCGTAGACCTGGTTGGGATTGTCGGGCAACCCCATGGCGTTGCTGGGCTTTTCTTGAAACTTGGCGATGCGGTCGTTGCTGCCCGGAACGATGACACCGAAGCGCGACGCTTCCTCGCGCGGCACGCGGATGGCGGCCACCGTCACGCCGCAGCCCGACTCGATGTGGGCGTCGACCATCTGCTCCGGGTCCATGCGGTAGATGTGATCCGCACCGAACACGCAGATGTAGTCGGGCGCTTCGTCGCCAATCAGGTTCAAGTTTTGGTAGATGGCGTCGGCTGAGCCTTCGAACCAACGCGGACCGAGGCGCATCTGCGCCGGCACGGTCATGACGTAGTTGTTGAAGATGGGCGACATGCGCCAGGTCTGCACGATGTGCCGATCCAGCGAGTGGCTCTTGTACTGGGTCAAAACGGCGATGCGGCGGTAGCGGCCGTTGACCAGGTTGCTGAGCGCGAAATCGATCAGTCGGTAGTTGGCGCCGAACGGCACGGCGGGCTTGGCGCGGTCACGCGTCAGGGGCCAGAGCCGTTTTCCTTCACCACCCGCGAGCACCACTCCTAGAACATGCGGACGTTTGGCCATCGAAAGCCGTGAGCCTGCCTGACCTCGGCCGCCCAGGGAAGCCAGAAATGGGGCTAGGGAAAGGGGACCGGTGTGAACACGTTTCGCCGCTGATTGTCGGCTAAGCCGAGCTGGCCAGCCGCGTTTTCACCGGTGCAGAGCACGGTGCCGTCGGCCGCCAGCGCGCAGCTCGACATGCGACCCACGACTACCTGGGTGAAGCCGGGGCCGATCAGGACGGGGCTCGAGCGCGCTTCGTTGTCGCCCGTGCCCAGCTGGCCTTCGATGCCGCGACCCCAGCAATACAGGTTTTGCTCGGAGTCGATGCCACAGCCGTGAAACGTGTCGATGGAGACCTGGGACCAGAGCTTGTCCGCCGCGACCGCCGTCGGCAGCAGGCGTTGCTCGGTGTCTCCGAGGCCGAGGTTGCCGAACGAGTTCCCGCCCCAGCAGAACAGCTCGCCGTTCCTGGCGGCGTCGCGCGGCCCGCGGATCCCACAGCTGGAGTCTTGCCCCGAGACGACGCTGAGCCAGTCCTCGTCCGTGCCGATTTGGGTGGCCGAGCGGCGTTGCTGGTCGTTCGTTTGCCCCAGGCCCAAATTCGCCGCCGTATTGCGGCCCCAGCCGAACAACAGCCCGGCGCCGCGAATGCCGCAGGTGTGGCCGTCCCCGGTGCCGACCACCTTCCAGTCGCTCTGTTCGCCGGAGCGCACGGGCGACAGCTGATCGACGCCAGGATGGGTGTCGTTCAAGCCGATGTTGCCCTCCCAATTCCGACCCCAGCAATACAGCGTGCCGTCGTCGAGCACGACGCAAGCGGTGCTGGCTTCCGAGCTGAGCTGCACGGCTTTGCGCGGCAGCGGCACCCGCAGCGGCACGGTGGAGGGCGTCGTGTTGCCTTGGCCGAGCTGACCCACGGTGTTGGCGCCGAAGCACCAGACGCTGCCATCTTGCTTGAGCGCGCAGGTGTGCGCGACCCCGGTCGCGACCGTGGCCCAATCGGCGTCGAAGCCGACGCGCGCGGGCGCGTTGCGATCGGCGACGTCTCCCACGCCGAGCCGCCCGTCCACGTTTGCGCCCCAGCAGTAGAGAATGCCGAAGCGCGCGGCGCAGGTGTGCGCGTCGCCGGAGTCGACGAAAACGCCTAGCGTGGGATCCGCGGCCTGCGCGCCGCCGTTGTTGACGACATCGGCGCTGCCGCCTTGGGCGCCGCTACCAGCTTCCGTGGCGGTACCCGCGAGCGCCTGCGCGCCGCCGGAGCCCGCGGACGCTCCGCCCGTCGCGAGGCCGATGCTGCCGTCCCCGGCGTGCAGCACCTCCGCCACCTCGCTACAGGCAGGCAAGAGCGCGCCCAGCACCGCGCCAGCCAAGGTGAGCGAGAGCGCGCGCGTCACGGCAGCTCCAAAGCCAGGCCAGTGGAGGCGAACAGCTCGAGCTTGCTCGCCCCGGTGACGACGCCGCCGGTGTCCGCGACCGAAAAGGACTTGAGCGGCAAGCCCGCGCCCAGCGCCGAGTACGACCGAACGAGCCCGGGGCTACCGAAGGCCAGCGTCAACCCGACCCGCGACACGAAGGCCAACCCACTTTGGCGGCGGCCCGTGACGCCCGGAGCAGGCTCGGGCTCGAAGGTCACGCGCAGCAAGCGACCCGCCACGAAGGCACCCAGATCGAGGCCGCGCTGCCGGAAGAACGTCAGCGACACGCCCGCCTCCGCCGACAAACCGCTGGCGTCGATGGCGCCGTGCGGTGCTTGCGTGGACAGCGCTCGTCGAGCACCGACGGCAAACAATCCGCCGGCGATGCGACCGAGCGGCACGGCGCCGAACATGTCCGCGCCGTAGTGCGTCTGGCCGCCCAAGAAGCGCTCGAACGCCAGGCGCGCGCCCAAGGCCACGTAGCGCCCAGGCGGCTTCGGGGTGGGCGCGGATTTTTCGACGACGGCTCGTACCTCGGGGGGAGCGGCGGTTTGGGGGCTGTGAACGCCGCGCAAAGCCAGCTCGGCCCAGCTGGCGCGCAGCAGCTCTTCGGCGGCCACCGCGAGGGCGAGCGCGCGACCGTCGGCGGGCAGCTGTTCGAGCGCCAAATCGCGACCGACGCGCTTTTGAGTGACCGAATCCGTGACGTCGACGCTGTAGCGCGCCCGCCCGCCCGGAACCTCGGCAACGAGCACGCGCGCCAACGGCTCCGGACCCGTAGCGGCCAAGCTCTCGCACACTTCGATGTTGCTGGGCGAAAGCCCCGCGCGCAGATCCGAGCGCACGGCGTCGGCGAATGGCCTGGGTAGCTGCGCCGCGATGGCCACCCAAGGCTTTTCACCGATGCACTCCGGGTGCGTCGGGGACTGCGCCCACGCCGCCTGCGACCACGACGTGAGCAGCGGCAAAGACAGGAGGAGCGCTAGGCACCGCTTCACGCCCTTGGCACCTTAACAGACTTCGGCAGCTCATGCGGCGCCCCCGACTCGCGTCAACGAGAGCCACACCGCGACGCGACCGCGCTGGCGTGAACTCCCGCCGGGTAGCTCGACAAGTAACGGTCGCGAGCCCGGCCACACGCCGCAAAATTTCCCTGCGCGGCATAGATCGATACCAGACGAGCCAGCGCGTCTTCGCGAAAACTGGGGCCGATGTCGAGCGCGACCGCGCGCTCGAGGGCGGCGATCGCACCTCTCGAATCACCCAGCCGATCCATGCGTAGGCGACCCAGCTCGAACGCGGAAAGACTGGCGCGTCCGTCACCGGGGTGAAGCCGCAAGAGCTCTTCGTAGGCGTGCGCGGCGCCTTTGGCGTCGCCGGCGCGCCGGCTTTCTCCGGCTTTTTCGAAGAGCTCGCGCGCGCTGGGCACGGCGACCGCCGCCGACGTCGAGGGTACCGGGGCCCTGACGTCGCTCTTCGTCTCGCTGCTCGGCGGAAGCGAGCCGACGTCGGGCGCACTCGTGCCGGCCGCGTCCGCGCTACCCGTGGGCAGGGGGCTAGGCTCGGGATTTTGGATCCAGCTCTGCCCGGCCGCTACGCGAGCGACGATGCCGGGGCGACGTTCACTGACGACCTCGACGGCGCCACGCAACACGCTGACCTCCACGCGCGGGTGCTCGCCGGGCGTGGCTTTGACGCTGAATTGGGTGCCGACCACCCGCACTTGGACGTCGCCGGCTTGCACCGTGAATTTGCGACCTTCGCGGTGGGTGACGTCGCACACGACCTCACCGTGCGACAACGCCAGCACGACGTTGCTGGGCTGATTGCCGCGCACTTGCACCTCGGTGCGCGAAGCCAACGATAGCTTGGAGCCGTCGACCAGCGTGACTGCCAGCACGTCGCCGGCGGTTTCGAGCTTGGCCTCGGTCAGCACCGCGCGCTCGCTCGGCGGCGTACCGAACGGCGTGGGCGCGCGGGCCAGCAACACCGCCCCTGCCGCGACGCCGGAGAGCGCCGTGCACACGACGATCCAGCGCCAAAAACGGCTAGGGCGCGCTTCGAGCCGAGCCGAGACGTTGCCCCACAGGCGATTGACGCGCGCCTCGCTGACCTCGGGCTGGACGTAGCTCTTCGGTTCCGGCGTCATGGCTTACTCGCGCGCATGAGCTGCGCCTCCGCCGCGTTCAGACGCCGTTTGACGGTCGAGATGCTGAGCCCCATGTGCTCGGCAATCTCCGGGATCTCGAGCCGCTCGACCCGCCTCAGCACGAGCGCGATGCGCTCTTCGACCGGCAACGTTTCCAAGAGCGCGTACACGGCGCGCAGCTCCGCCGCCACGTCGGGCGGCGCCGCGCGCGAGACGACCTGGTCCACGTCGATGGGATCGCTGCCGCGAAGCCCCAGTCGGATCTGCAGCTTGCGACGGCGCAAGCGCTTGCCCGCGGTGCGGACGACGATGGACGACAACCAGGCTTGGAACGCCTGCGGGTTGGTCAAGCCGTTCAGTCTCTCGAACGCGTACAAGAAGCTGTCCTGCACCAAGTCGTCGATGTCCGCGTCGTACGGGAGGATGCGATACGCCAACGAAAGCGCGAGCCGCGCGTAGCGTCGGAACAGAGCCTCGCGTGCCCACTCTTCGCCGGCGCGCGCGGCCAGCACCAGCGCCGCGTCCGTCGGCAGCTGGCGCGGCGCCGAGTCGGGGGGCTGCGGCTTTTGCACGAGAGCCATCATGGGCGCCCCGAGCAAGCTGAGCCGCGGGACGAATCCTCAGAATATCGCAGCCTGCCTGGAACCCGAGAGCGGTTTCGGCCAAGGCTGGGAGGTGGATTCGGAGGGACATGCGGTGAGGGTGCCAGGAGCGCTTCCTGGCAGTACGTACCGCGTCGGCTTCCAAGCGGTTCAACCGCCAGGAAACGGCTTCAATAGGGGTTGTCGACCCGCGGCGGCGCGGCTGGCTTCGGCGCTGCGGGTACCGCCACGGCGGCGGGCTTCGGCGCCGCGGGTACCGCCACGGCGGCGGGCGCGGGAGCCGTGGGCAGGGCCACCTTCGGCTTGGCCGGGGCCGAAACCTGGGGCGCAACCACCACTGGCTTGGCCGGCAGCGTCACCGAGACCTCAGCGGCAGGGGCTGCGGCCGGCGCGGGCGAAAGCTCGGCCGCGGGCGCGGGCTCCGCGCTCGGCTCCGCCACGGGCTCGGCGCGAACCTCGGGAGCGGCTGGTGCGGCCACGGCCGAGGCGGCAACCGAGGGCTCGGCTGACGGCTGAGTCTCCAGCAGCGCGTCGTCACGTTGGCGACTGAGCAAGTAGACGCCGGTCAAGATCACGAGCGCGCCCCCGATCACTTTGACCAAGGTCGGGATACCCGGCTTGCCCGCGCGCGAAGACGGCGTAGCGCTCGAACGCGCTTCGCCAAAAGCGTCGTCGCTGGGCTCGGGGGTGAGCGCGCGGGCGCGCGGCGGCGGCTCGACCCGCGCCGGCAAGCCATGCTCGCGGGCTCGCTCGGCGCGTTGACGTCCGGCCCTGCGCTCGCTGCGCGAGCTCCTCGAACCGGACTTTTTGGCCATGCTCAGTCTTTGAGAGCTTCGGCGCCGCCGATGATTTCCATCAGCTCGGTGGTGATGGCGGCTTGGCGCGCGCGGTTGTACACGAGCGTGAGCGCACCAATGACTTCGGAGGCGTTTTTGGTCGCCGAGTCCATCGCCGTCATGCGCGCGCCGAGCTCGGATGCCATCGATTCGTAGAGCGCGCGCAAGAGCGAGATCTCCACGTACATCGGCACCAGGCGCTCGAGCAGAGCCTCTTTGTTGGGCTCGAACAAAAACTCGTCCTTGTTGACGAGCGGCGCCGCTTCCTCGCCCTTGGCCAAGGCGGGAGCCTTGACCGGAGCGAGCGGGAACAACGGCTCGACCGTGACCTTCTGGGTCATGGCGCTCTTGAACTCGTTGTAAACGACCTGAATCGAGTCGACCTCGCCGCGCAGGAACGGCGTCAAGACACGGCGGGCCACGACGCGCGCGGTCTCGGGCCCGAGCTTCTCCCAGATGCCGGAGAACACGTGGAACAACGGGATCTTGCGGCGCTGGTAGAAGTCGCGACCCTTGCGGCCGATGACTGCGATCTTCACCTCTTGGCCGGCCGCTTCGCGCTCACGGCGCTCGCGCTCGGCCGCGCGCAAGATGTTGGTGTTGAACGCACCGCACTGACCGCGATCGCTGGTGATGACCAAGAGCAGCACGCTCTTGACCGGACGACGCGCGAGCAGCGGGTGCTCGGATTCGACCCCCGTCTCGTCGGCCTCGGCCTCACCCGCGGCGGTTACCTCGGCCAGCACCTTGGCGGTCTCGACCGCGTACGGACGCAGCGCCACGATGCGCTGCTGAGCGCGCGTCAGGCGAGCACCCGCCACCATCTTCATGGCGCGGGTGATCTTCTGCGTGCTCTTGACGCTCGAGATGCGGCGGCGAATCTGCTTGAGGTTCGCCAAGACTCACTCTTCCTCGGACGCCACGAACTTCTTGCCGAACGCCTTGAGCGCCTTGTCCAGGAGCTTCTTGATGTCGTCGGTGATCTCGCGCTTCGTCTTGATGTCCGTCCACAGCTCGGGGTGCTTCTCGTCGATGAAGCGGTACAGATCCTGCTCGTACTGCTTCAGCGACTCGACCGGCAGCTTGTCGGTGTAGCCCGCGGTGCCGGCGTACACGATCACGACCTGCTTCTCGACCGGCAGCGGCACGTACTGGCCCTGCTTCAGCAGCTCGACCAGACGCTTGCCGCGCTCCAGCTGGGCGCGGGTGGCGGCGTCGAGATCGCTCGCGAACTGCGAGAAGGCGGCCATCTCGCGGAACTGCGCCAAATCCAGGCGCAAGGTGCCGGACACCTTCTTCATCGCCTTGATTTGGGCGCTGCCGCCGACACGGCTGACCGAGATACCGACGTTGATGGCCGGACGCACGCCGGAGAAGAACAAGTCGCTCTCCAGGAAGATCTGGCCGTCGGTGATCGAGATCACGTTGGTGGGAATGTAGGCCGACACGTCACCGGCCTGG
>JBEQSW010000230.1:0-6041 GCA_040348565.1 Myxococcales bacterium
CTCCAGCGGCGCGGCAACCGCCAACGCGGGTGCGACTCCGGCGAGCGCCTCTGGTGCGACTCCGGCGAGCGCCTCTGGTGCGGTTGCTGCAGTCGGGGCGAACGTTGGCTCGGACTCCGCCGCCGCTCCAGCCTCCAGCGCGACCCCGGCAGCAACCTCGGCCTCACCGGCAGCATCAGCGGGCGCAAGCCCGTCGCCGGCAGCCGTTTCCGGCCCTCCGGATGCGGCCCTGCTCCAAAGCTTGCCCGCGGAAGTGGCACTGTTTTCCGACGCCGTGCAGCCGCTTTTTCGGGAAAAATGCGGCAAATGTCACATCAAAGACAAGCCCGCCGGCGGCTTGGGTGTCGACCAGCACGCGCAGCTTTTGGAGGGTGGCTACAGCGGCGCCGGCATCGTGCCCAAGAACCGCAGCGGCAGCGCGGTGATGCAGCGACTCGTGCTACCGCCCGACGACGGCGATCACATGCCGCCCGACGGCGAGCCCACGCTCAGCGCCGACGAAATCGAGCTAGTCGGCTCCTGGATCGATCAAGGCGCACCCGCCAAAGGCCCGACCGAAACCGCCAAGCTCACCGCCGGCGCCGCCCGCGCTCTCTCGGCGCGCGGCATCAAAGGCACCGGGCCCCAACCGCTCCCCGCCCAAGCCGGTGGCTGCGCCGCCTGCAGCGTCCCCGGCGCCCCCCAGTCCAAGTGGGTCGAGCTCCAAGCCCTCGCCCTCCTCGGCGCCGCCACCCTCCTCACGACTCGCCGCCGCACCCGTCGTCACTGACTCGGGAGAACGTAGCTTCGCGGGCTCGCGGGTAGGCCGAGTTTTTGTTTTGTGACGCCGCCGCCCAGCTGGGCGGCGAGTGAGCCCCCGAAACGCGATGCGCGACTCCGGGCGCACACGTCCGCCACCTGCCTTCTCTGACCGACCTCCGCTACCCGGGCACACCGAACCTCGGCAAACTCGAGAACAAGTAGCGTCGACCGAATGCCCTTCGCGCGCATGCCCGTCGCGCGCGTGCCCGTCTCGCGCGCATGCCCGTCGCTCGCATGCCCGTCGCGCGCGCGTGCCCGTCGCACACGGCGCGCGTTGGACCAACCCCGTAGCCCCTTTTCTCGTTTGAAATCGATCTTACAAGCGTAAGGAAATTTCCTGAATGATTTCGCGGCCGCCATTGCGGATGACGCGGTACTCCAACTTGTAAGTATTCCGAGCACGAACGGGAGCGATTCTTACAAGTTGGAGCACCCGACGTTTGAGCATGCCGGATCGCGAAATCATTGGAGAAAATTCCTTACATCGGTAACACCGATTTGCGTTTGGTGAAGCCCATCGCGGGCGCGTGCTGCGCCTTCGGCGAGGCTCCGCGCATCGCGGGCGCGTGCTGCGCCTTCGGCCGCGCACCCGCCCATCGTCAATGTCGATTTAGGCGCGGCGGGTTCGGGGGCCCGTTTCTGTTCGGGGCGAAGCCGCCCAGCTGGGCGGCGGGACAGGCCTACCCAAATGAATGACCGAGCAGCTAGAGGACTTCGGTCGATGCGGGGCGCTGGGCGGTGTCGGGGGAGAGGGTGATGGTGGCGACGGAGTGGCGAGCGACTTCGGAGTCGTCCCAGTGGACGGGCACGCCTTCACCGCGTTGGTAGAAGGGGACGAGGTCGCCGTAGTGGGGCGAGAGGGGATTGCCGGATTGGCCGCCGAGCAACACGAAGCGCGACGCACCCCAATTGCCGATGTCGATGGTGGAGCGAAGGTGCGCGGTTACGGTGGAGTGGCGGAGCGGCTCCCAGAATTCGAAGCCGGCTTGGTTGACGGTCGTGCCGTCGCCGTAGCCCGGCAGCGGACCGATGTTGAAGACCTGGTCCAGCGGCTTTTTGTCGCCGAAACGGTGACGCAAGGTCAACTGGCGGATATTCCCCCAAGCCCAAGCTTCAGGCGCGGGGCCGAAGCGCTCGGTGAGCGTGGTGATCGCTTCCGCCAGCGCGTCCAACATCACGGGCTCCCAGGCGTCGAAATAGCCGGCTGGTTGATCGCGGATCAGCCGGCTGACGAAGCTGGCGCGGCGAGAGTTCAAGCAAGTGCCCGGAATCAGCTTCATGACGCCTTTGC
This sequence comes from Myxococcales bacterium, assembly GCA_040348565.1. GTDB lineage: Bacteria > Myxococcota_A > Polyangia > Polyangiales > Polyangiaceae > PMG-095. The sequence continues at coordinate 2,093 of JBEQSW010000230.1, forward strand.
CGGAGGCGTACTGGTAGCTGTTGGGCGCTTTGGCTTGGCAAACCTTGCGGTTGAGCGCGCCCACGAACAGCTCGTACACGCTGCCGCCAACCGAGTCGCTGGACAGCTGCCCATCCCAGGCTCGCAATAGCTCGAGCGCGCGCGTAGCTTCGGGCGTGTTGGCTGGCAACGCGAGCAACGCGTCGCGCACGTCGGCGAACGGCAGGCTTTGCACGTCCATTTGCAACGCGGCCATGCCTTCGAGCGTCCAGTCGCTGCGCGCCGCCAGCTGCTCGCTGATGCGGCGTTGACGAAAGCCGTCCAAAAAGTCGTGCCCCAAAAACACGCCGTTCGGATCGTCGGCCACGGGCTTGTTGTTCGCGCAGCACACGAAGCCGCCGCCGGGGTTGCGGCTCCAGGGCAGCTGATCGCTCGGCACCACGCCCGTCCAACCGACGTTGTCGAGCCACCCCGCGAGCGGCACGGAGCCATAACCCGACTTACGAACCGGCACCTCCGCCGCCAACACCCAGCCCACCGTCTCGCGATCGGCGTAAATCAAGCTGTAGCTGGCACCGGCCGACTTGCTGCACACGGCCCGGAACTCGTCGAAGCTCTTCACGTGGTGAAAGCCCAACACCGAGCGCGTTGGCCGGCGATCGAGCCAAGTGGCAGCAAACGAAAGCGCATTGGCGCGCCCGACCGTCGGCACCGGCTCGAAAATGCTGGCGTCGGAGTCACCGGTGCGCGCCACCACGGTGCCGCGCGGCGTGCGAATCACACGCAACTGTTCCGGCTCCGCACCCTTCACCGGAATCAGCTCGACGTGCTCGTGGCAGTTGACCCAAGTGTCACCCTGGCGCACGCGCCGCCCGTCTTCGCTCAGCTCCTCCAAAAACAAATCGGCGTTGTCGACCTGCGCGCTGGTCGAGCCCCACGCCGCGTGACCATTGTGCCCGGTGATGAACGCCGGAATGCCGGCGATGGTGATGCCGGCGACGGCAAAGGTCGGACATTTGACGCGCGCCAGGTAACCCAAGTTGGGCAGCGCGGCGGGCAAATGCGGGTCGTTGGCCAACAGGGGGCGCCCCGTCGCCGACTTGTGCGCGTTCACGGCCCAGGCGTTGGAGCCGCCGGAGTCACCCAAAAACTCCCGCAGCGCTTCCAAATCGCGCGCCACGAACAGCTCACTGGCCACGCCGGCCGGCGCGCCCGGCGGATCCGACAGCGGCAAGTCGCTGCGCCAAGTCGGGTCGACGGCCTGCACGGCGTCCGCGCCGTCGCGCGTCAAAATGATCAGCCGCGCCAGCTCGACGTCCCAGTTCGACGGCAAGAAGCAACACATCAGCAAGCCGAACGCCACCACGTCGGCCGGCTCCCAAAGGCTAGGACGGCACCGCAAGAGGGCGTGCTCGTGGCTGCGCGGCACCCCCGAGCACTGGAGCGACGCGTTGATGCCCGCGGTGTACGCCGCCAATTGGTCGCGGGTGTCCGCGTCCAACGTGGGCAGCTGCTCCTTGGCCGCGCGATGCACGCCGATCAAGCGCACGGCGCGATCGATCGGCAACCCGGCTTTGCCCAGCACCTCCGCCAAGAGCCCCCGGGTCAGGCGGTAGGTGACCTCCAGCTGCCCGGCCCGATCTTGAGCGTGACAGAAACCTAACCCGAACCAAGCGTCGGCTTCGTCCTGTGCGTCGACGTAGGCGACTCCCACACCGTCTCGGCGTAGCTTCACGTTTCGGCGACAAGCGACGCGATAGTGGCCGTCGTAGCTCGTTTGCCGCCGGCCAAGCACGCCCGCGATCGCCAGCTGCGCGATGTTCACGCTCCCGGAATAGTACGGCCGGTCACGCCCGAGCAAGCGGCGTGACACGGCCGTGACACAGCAGCCCTAAAGCAACCCCAAGAAGTGGTCGCACTTCTAGACGACCCGCGCTATTGCGGTCCCACCCTTCGATGCTTACGGCCACTTTGAGTGACGCGCCTTCGACTCGCAGAGCCCGTGGCCGTTTGCTGCGCTACGTAGCCGACTGGCGACCCGTGACGGTCGTGACGGCTTCGTTCTTGCTGCACGTCGCGGTGTTTTGGTTCGCGACGCCCGGGCTCGCGCTGCTGGCGCTCTTGCCCATCTTCGCCATCAGCACGGTGGTGGCCGCCTTCAACCATCACCACCAGCACCTGAACGCCTTCCACTCGCCGGTGTTGAACCGCGTGTACGACGTGCTGCTGGCGGTGCAGACGGGCGTCGGCCCCTACACCTGGGTTTTGCACCACAACCTGGGCCACCACCAAAACTATCTGAACCAGCCGCCCTGCGCCGAGCCGGACGAGTCCCACTGGACGCGCAAAGACGGTACGCAGATGGGCCGCATCGAATACACGCTGCACACCTTCCTGCACCACCAGGTCGACGTGTACCGCATCGGTCGCAAGCACCCGCAGGTGTTCCGTCGCTACCTACTGATGAAAGCGCCCTGTTACGCCTTCATCGCGCTCGGCCTGTATCTCAATCCGCTCAACTACCTGCTCGTCTTCTTGGTTCCCAGCCTGCTCGCGCTCATGCACACCTGCTGGGCCACTTACGAGCACCACGCTGGTTACCTCACGACCGACCACGTGGAAGCCAGCGTGAACCGCGAGCATCCGCTGTTCAACTTGCTGACCTGCAACCTGGGTCTCCACACCGCGCATCACATGAAGCCGGGCCTGCATTGGTCCGAGCTACCCCAGCTTCACGCCGAAATTCGCGCCGAGATCCCGCAGCCGCAGCTGCTGCAGACCTTCTGGTGACTCGGCCGTAGCGTTTCGGCTTTGGCCAGCCGCCGTTCGGTTTCGGCCAGCCGCCGTTCGGCTTCGTCCAGCCGCCGTACGGCTTTCGGCCAGCGGCTATTTCCAGAGCAGCAACGTCGGGCGCTGGTTGGCCGTCGCCGAATTGGCCGACGAGAGCGTCATGCCGTCGAACGAGCGGTCGTTGCCGATGATCAACCCGTGGTTCTCGGCCTTGTCCGTGATCCACTTTTGAACCAACGCCGTCGGTAGCGCCACCGTCTGCAGCCCCGTGGCTTTGGCAGGAATGACGGTTGCTTCGCCGCCCGAGTCGGTGCCGCCCCAGCCGCCCGGCGTCGCCCAAGCGACCTCGGCCGTGGCCGAATTCCAGGTGACTTTGGCTTCCGACCAATCTCGGAGCAGCTGCAAAGCGGTGTACGCCTGACCCGAAGCGTCTTCGATGAACACGGTCATGCACGCGCCCTCGATGGTCGTCTTGGCCGGCAGGGCCGAGAGATCCCAGCGCACGAGACTGTGGCGTGGGTTCTTGCCGCCCTTTTGCACGAGCGTCGGATCGCTGCCGGCGTTGGTGGTGGCCGCCGATTTCTCGATCGTTGCGTCGGTGGTACCGGCGTACGGCTTGCCCTTGGCTTCGACCGGGAGACCGTTTTGGAGGGTCCACGATGGCGGCCGCGCGTGCTCGCCCTGAGCGAAGGTGCAATCGTGAGAAGGGGCGGGGGGAGCAGGAGCCGGTTCTGGCTTACGTGCGCGAGACTTGCTCGACTTCTTGACGCTGCTCTTCACGGCAGCCGGCTTTTCGTCGCTCTTGTCCTTGCTGCAGCCCGCCACCAACGACAGCGCAACCAAACTCCCAAAAATTGCCTTGTTCATCAATACCTCGGCCATAGCCCACCAGACCCCGCAGCGATAGCCGCGTAGGTGGTTTGGGTCAACCTGCCTCGGCTACCGGCAACCCCTAGAACGCCGATCAGTTTGCAGCCACTGCGTTCTAGGGCCTCCCTGGAGGGGGCGGCACGCGCCGCCCCCCTCGGCCGAAGTGAATTCGGCCGAGCCTCCCCCCACGCGGCGACGCCGGAAGTTGCGAACTCGTGAGATTCGTTATCCCAGCAAACCGTTTGTCGCCCTAGCCGCGCGCGCTGACGCCATCACGGCGCGTCGGGAAACGCGGTCGAAGCCGGGGGTG
>JBEQSW010000250.1:0-10984 GCA_040348565.1 Myxococcales bacterium
CGAAGAGCCGCACTCGCTACGTGCCGCGTCCCTCGCTGACCGCAAGGCTGCTTGGCTTCGGCTTGGCAGCCTCGCTGCCCCTTTTTGGGTGCAGCGCCAGCAAGGAGATCGCCGCGATCTCTTACACCTGCGAGACGTCACCGGAACTTTCACCTGCGCCGGGCGACGGCAGCGTCTGCGGGGCGGGCGATCCGAATCTGGAAGGCATGGAGCCTCAGTTTCCGACGACGGTGTGCCAAACACTGACGGCAACCCGCTTCGCGTCGGATAGCCAGCCGCCGAATGAGGACACGCTCGACACACAGCTCATTCAGCAAGCCCTCGATACCTGTCGCACCGCCCAGGTGGACGCGACTGGCGCCGTGATTCGCCCGGCGGGTGCCGTGAAGTTGGTCGCCAACGGTACCAACAACGCGTTCGTCACGGGCCCGATCCGTGTCAATGGCCAGACTCTGTGGGTCGACGCTGGCGTCACCCTGTACGCCTCGCGCAATCCGGACGTGTTCCAACTTCCGGGCAACACCTGCGGTGCCATTGGGCTCAACGACTCGAAGGCGTGTTCCAGCTTCATCGACGTGCTGGGCAACAAGCCAGCGATCATGGGTGATGGCGTCATCGACGGCCAAGGCGGCGAACCGCTCATCGGTCATGACTATTCTTGGTGGGAGCTATCCTACGCGTTGCGTGAGGTCGACGGCAGCTTGGGGAACCCGACGCTGATCAATCTGAACAGTGGCGTCGCCGGCTTCGTGCTGTACCGCATCACGCTCCACAACTCGCCCAAGTTCCACGTCAAGATCACGTCGGTTTTACCGGCTGGTGTGACGAATTGCGATCGGCGCGGGCAAGGCTTCACGGTTTGGGGCGTCACGGTCCTCACGCCGTCCAAGTGGTTCAACAGCCTCGGGGTGCAGCTGACACCCAGCCTTGCGCGCAATACCGATGGTATCGATCCGGGCTCGGGCTCCGACGCCGTGTGCGGCTTGATGGCATGCAACACGATCAGCACGGGCGATGATCACATCGCCTTCAAAGGTGGGCACAAGGTCACCGACGTCACGATTGCTCACAACCACTTCGGCACTGGCCACGGCATGTCGATCGGTAGCGAGACGTACGGGCTCGGTATCGAAAACATCGACATCTACGACCTCACGATCGACGCCGATTCGCGCCCTGTTGGCTCCGATGCACAGGCCGCCGACTTCAACGGCATCCGCGTGAAATCCGACGAGAGCCGCGGCGGGCCAGTCAAGAACATCACCTATCGCGACGTGTGCATGCGCGACATGAACAACGCCATTCTGATCAGCACCGCGTACAACCCGCTGTTCGCGGGCACTTCCTACCCGGTGTTCGGCTCGATGACGTTCGAAAACGTGCATCACGTCACGTGCAAGGCGTTACGCACGCCAGTCATCACGTTGAACGGCTTCAACGCGATTCGGCCTGCGGGGCCGTTCAACTTCGACAACGTGCACATCGACAACATCGGTCCACTCTCGGCTTCGGCGCAGTTTTCCAGCATCCAGCTGGGCCCGCGTGAGGTCAGCTTCGGTGATTCGCTGGTCTCGCTCAGTCAGAACTCGACGCCCGAAGGCGGCCGCGGCCTGACGGTGACGGACATGCGCGATCCATCGCAGGTCTCCACGCCGAAGAAGTGCGTCTTCCCGACCCTGCCCGCACCGAAGCCGCCTGCCGGTTGGACGTGGTGATCAAATTGGCCCAGCTAAAACTGCCGCTGTCGCTCGTATTCTTTGCACTGTCCTCGGGGTTGCTCGGTGCGGGTTGTGCCTCGGATCTTCCGCGTCCCGGCGGAGCCTGCATCGTCAACGCCGCACTCGACTGCACGGCGACGGCGGATCCAAAAATGGCAGGCCAAGACGTCGGTTTGATTGGTTACACCTGCTCGGGGTCGGCCAGGCCCGATCAGGATGCTCACTATGAAGAGGGCATCCCGCGCGGCACGATTTGCGCGGACCGCGGACCGGACTCTGCCGGTCAACAGACCTATTGCTGCTCATCCCAAGTGACGAGCTGCGCCTACGACCCAGGGCAGTATTGCCTGCCTGGGACGTTTGGCTATCAGTGCCGCGGCGCGAGCCGTCCCGATGTGTTCAACGCGAAGCTGAACTGCTCACAAGGCGTGCCCGACGATCCGTACATCGAATACTGCTGCACGGGCCAAACCCCGCCACCGGAATGCACGCAGAAGACGGGCAAATGTACGCCCGAATTTACCGGCTTCAATTGCCCCGTAGGCACTGAGCCCTTGGGCTCCGACCTCAAGAGTAGCGAGAGCCACGCCGATAATTACCGCTTCCTGTGCCAGAACCCGACGCTAGCGGCGGACAACAAGTCGAACGACTTCTGTTGTTACATGGCAGCGCCGGTGCCCGAGGGTTCGTCTTGTCTCGGCGATCTCAACGTTCCGAACTGCGGCACGGGCCGCTTTGGTTTTGCCTGCACCGGTGTCGACACACCGGACCAAAGTTACTTGCCGATGATTTGTCCGGACAAGGGAGTTCCGGGCATCAGCCGCGAAGGCTACCCGGCGACTCTGTATTGCTGCGATCACAAGTAAAGACTCCGAATCTTCGGCTGCTGACACCAAGCTGCCATTCACGCGCTCAGATCAAGATACGCCTCTTCACCCCGAAGGCCCCCGTTACATGAAGCAGTCTTCCGTGCCCGCCGCTGCGGCGAAATTCTTCGTCGCGCTCGCCCTCGTTGCAGGCGCTAGCCCTGCGCGGGCAGATGAACCCGCCGAACCCAGCGACGAACAGCGCGACTCTGCGATCGACAAGCGCGAACCACCCGTCGAGGAGCCGAGCAAAGCGGAAGCAGAAGCGGAGCCGGTCAAGAAGGAGAGTCGACCGCCCGTCGTGGCGCCGCCTGGCGCGAGCGAGGCTCCGCGTCAGCCGCCACCCTCATCCTGGTTTGCGCGAGAGCCGTTGACCTTGAAGAGCGGTGAAGGGGACAAAGCCTGGGCGCTGACGTTTTACGGCTACGTCGAGGCGAATTTCATCGTGGACACGACACGTAGCTACGACGAGCGCATCTACGGCTCCTTGGTTGCGCGCGACGACACCTACGAGGGGCGTCACGGTCGGACCCAATTCACCATCCGAAATACCCGGCTCGGTTTGAAGTTCCAGTCGCCGACCATCGGGGGGGTGAAACCTTCAGCCGTGATCGAGACTGATTTCTATGGTCCAAAGGAAGACCCAACCACGACGACCACCGCGGAAAAGGACTACTACGAGGCCGCCGTGCTGCGCATTCGTCACGCGTACATGCTTCTGGAAAACGACTATGTCGACGTGTTGATTGGCCAAACCTACAACGTCTTCGGTTGGCAGAATGCTCGAAGCGCGCAGTTTCGTTTGTCGCATAACTTTGGCGCGCAGACCTCACCCGTGAGTCTGACGCTCGCCGCATCCGCGTCACGGCCGGCGCAGCGAGACTCCCAGGTCCCGGATGGGAACGTGGGGGTGCGCCTCAACATCAACGCCTGGCAGGGCATGATTACCACGAACGCCAACTCGGGCAGTTTGGCGCAAGCCATGTTCCTGCAGGTCTCGGGCGTCAGCCGCCAATACAAGGTAGATGCTTTCACCCCGCCACCCACACAAGCATCCAATAGCGCGACGGGTTGGGGCATTTCGATCGATGCTTTGATTCCCGTCATCCCGGCGAACAACGCGAACGATCGTGGCAACCGACTCACCTTGACCGGCTCTTTCGTGACGGGCACCGGCATTGCCGACTTGGTCAATAGCAGCGGCGGCGCGGAATTCCCGGTCCTGCGCAATCCGGCGCAAACCAACCCTCCTCCCCTCTACGATGCGAATGTCGATCAGGGCCTGGTCACTTTCGACACGGCCGGCGTGCTCCACACCATCGACTGGCGCGCGTTCAAGGCGGGTTTGCAGTACTACCTGCCGCCGTCGGGTCGACTCTTCATTACCGCGAACTACACCCATGCTCATTCCAGCAACATGGCCAAGCTGTTCCCCAAGGGCGGCGCGGAAATCGAGCTCTTGGGTCGCGTTGCGGACACGACGCAGCAGGCAGACGCGACGCTGTATTGGGACGCCACGCCCGCAGTGCGCTTCGGCGCTTACGGCGCGTACACCAAGACCCGCTACCTCGACGACGACAAGCCGCACAACTGGCGCGGTATGTTCCTCGCTCAGTACGCGTTCTGAGCCGTTCTTTCGCATTGAACCACTGAGCCACGGAGCTCGCGGAGGGCTGTGCAAGGCCCCTCTGCGGTCTCTGTGGCTCGGAGGCTCAAGCCTCACGACTGCCGTGACGGCGCGGCGTTTGGCTTGTTACTGAGTTTCCACGGCGGCGAGCAAGAAGGCGCCGACGCCTTTGGGATCGCTGTCGGAGATCTCGGTGCTCGTGTAATAGGCGTACGAGCCGTCGCGATACGGGGTGCCCCCGAGACCGGCAACTTTGCAAATGTTCTTCACGTGCAGTCGCTCGTGATCGTCGAAGCTGGCGAACTGCTCGAGCAGCCCGCGTGAGCCGCGTTGCACGGCTGGCTCGAACTGTGCGCGGTCGATGAAGCCGAGCCTGACGGCTTTGCCGAGCGCGTACACGAACATCGCCGAGGCCGAGGATTCGCGATAGTTCTTGTCACGCTTTGCGGCGTCCAGCACTTGCCACCACACGCCGGTCTCGCGATCTTGAACGGCCACCACCGCTCGGCTCAGCCGCTGTAGGACAGCGAGCAGCGCGGCCCGTCGCGGGTGATTAGCGGGCAAGAGCTCGAGCACATCGACCACGGCCATGGCGTACCAGCCGACTGAGCGACCCCAAAATTGCGAGGAAGTGCCGGTTTTCGGGTTGGACCAACGCTCGCCGTGGGTCTCGTCCCAGCCGTGATAGAGCAGGCCCGTCTTGGGGTCGCGCAGGTGCTGCTCGGCGACGAGGATTTGCGTGGCGACGTCGTTCAGCGCCGCAGGCTCGCCGAAGGTCAGCGCGTACTCCGTCAAGAAGGGCGAGGCCATGTAGATGCCGTCTAGCCATATTTGGTGCGGGTAGATCTGCTTGTGCCAGAAGGCGCCATCGCGCGTGCGCGGTTGCTGTCGGAGCTGGTCACGCAGCGTATCGAGCGCGTGCCGATAGCGAGCGCGTTCTTTTTCTTCCTTTGCGGCGGCCAGCAGTGGGAACAGCACCTTCCCCACGTTGAGCATGTCGAGGTTGTGCTCGTCCACGCGATAGCCCTTGATGGTGCCGTCGTCGTCGAGCAAGCGATCGATCGATCGTTCGACGTACTCGAAGTAGCGGGCGTTCCCGGTTTTTTTCGATAGGGCGAGTAGGCCTTTGAGCACGACGCCCGAGTCGTACTCCCACTTGTCCATCAAGCCCTGCGGGTGTTGCTCGATCAATGTCGCGGCGACACGCTCGGCCCAGGCGAGCGCGGCGCCTTGACGCGGACCCGCGACGGCCATGGTCAACGAGACTTGCGGCGGGTTGCGCGAAGCGCGGGCGGTCTGAGCGACCAGTGCGGCCCACGCTGAATCGTTCGGGACGTCTGCTCCCTTGTCCCAACCAGTTCCGGCCAAGTAGCTCATGTTGGCGGTGCTCGGCAGGCTCACGAGCAACAACCGATCGTTCTCGGTCTCGGCTACGCCCGCTACCGCACCCGTGCCGCCGATTACGGCGCAGCCGGCGTGCCCGTTTTCGCCCGCGAACGGTTCCCAAGAGCGCAGAATGGCAGCTTGGGGATCGATCTCGATCGCTCCTTTATCGTGTTTGGCGATGCCGATGCCGAGCACCAATCCCCCGGACTTCCCGGTAACCTTGAAGGCGCTTTGAAAGTGATCGAAATGTTGCCCAGCGTCGGCGACGATGCGCTTGGTCTCGGACACCTGGACCCCCGCGCCGACGTCCCACGCTGGGTAGTCGAGCTCGAAGACGAGGCGGATGGGACCGTTGGCCAGCACGCGTGAAGCGCTGAAGTTGCGCGACACGCGCAGCGCTTTTCCGTCCCACACACCGAGCCCGCCGCAGCCGCGAGATGCGCCCACTGAGTAGAAGTCGCCGCCGTCACCGTTGTCGTGATGGTAGTCGTCCAGCCGATACCAATCGTCGATCACCAACCGCGGCGTGCGTTTGACCCAAAGGTCGACGCCGCTACTGGTCAGCGGCTCGAGCGCCCAGGTCTCGAGCGCCGCGCCGTAGACGCGATGTGCGACGCGATCGTTCTCCCACGCGAAGTCGTCGTGCCGTTCGCGTACGAAGCGACCGTAGACTTTGAACTGGTCACGACTCGGAGCGCTTCGAGTGCCCTCGCTCAACGAGAAGCGCTTGCTTTCGTTCGGTTTCAGGTCGGTTTGAAAGACGAGCTCATCGGGCTTCGTGTCCCCGTCGGTGTCGACCAGCTGTGACAGGACGCTCTCGCCGTTTCCGCTTCGGATGACGACCTTGGCGACTTGCAATGAGGGTAAGCTCTTTCGAACCTCGGCCAAGTTGAGGCTGATCGATTCCGCGTTACGGGCCGCATCGAGCGGGTTCTTTACCTCGATACTGAGCGCGGCCAGGGGCGGAGCGCTCGGCTTCGGCGCGGGGGTGACGGCGGGGGCTGGCTGCGCGCTGGCTGGGGTTTCGGCGTGCGATGAGGCTGGCGGGGCGATTGGCGGCTTCGACTCGCGTGCGAGCTCGCCGCACCCGAAGGCGAGCGTCAATGCGGGTGTGGCGTAGCGTAGAGACGAGGAGCGCCAACGGCGGAGGACGGAGGACACGACGGTAATGTGTGTGTGTGCTCGAACCGATCACTTCCTTCGAATCGAGCTACGGCAGCAGGCTTCCGTCGACGCGCAGCTCACTGGACGTCCGGCCGACGCGCTCGATGCACTCGCGCCACGGAGCCGAACAACTGTCGTCGAACGAAATGTCCTGCGCGCCGTTCAATTGGAAGGGAGCACCACGTTGGGCAATGATCTTGGTGTGTGAAAAACGAACGCCCCGGCACTCGGTGCAGCTCACCCCGAGCTCGCTCGCGATCTCTACGCCCTCGAACGTGAGGTCCGAAATCGGTTGTTCGGGTAGCCCCGTGATCTCCATGGCGCGAGCCGAGCCGTGGGTCGTGAAGCCTTTTACGTGGATGCCGCGGATGGTGGGCACCGCTTGCGTTTTCGGCGTCACGTTGGACGAGCCGTAGGAGGTGGTGAGCTCGACGGCCATCATCCTCAAATCGGTGTGTCGGACATTTTCGTAGAACACGTTTTCGACCGTGCCGCCGCGGCCACGCATGGTCTTGATGCGCAGTCCGCGATCGGTGCCGATGAACTCCGAGTCAGTTACCCAGACGTTCTTCACGCCGCCGGACATCTCGCTGCCGATGACCACGCCGCCGTGGCCTCGCTCGCCGTGCAATCGACGGACGATGATGTTCTCGCTCGGCCTGCCCACGCGCCAGCCGTCCTCGTTCAGGCCGGATTTGATCACGACGCAGTCGTCGCCCGTGCTGAAGAACGAGTCTTCGATGAGCACGTTCTTGCTCGAGTCCGGATCGCAGCCGTCGGTGTTGGGGCCATCGGTTTCGACGTGCACCCGGCGAATGATCACGTTTTCGGAGTAGACGGGATGAATCGTCCAAAACGGCCCGCTCGTGATCGTCACCCCTTCGATCAGAACGTTCTTGCACGAAACGGTCTGAATGAAGCTCGGCCGAAGCCCACCCTCGGCGGCGAACACGCGATCTTTCACGGGTACCCCAGCGGCAGCCAGCTCGTACAGTTGCTCTGCCGCCGTGCGGCTTTTTTTCCACGGGAACCAAGCTTCGCCCTGGCCGATGAGCTTGCCCGTGCCGGTGATGGCCACGTTCACGCAATCTGTGGCGTAGATCAGCGGCGAGTAGCCGTAGAGCTCGGTCCCTTCCCAGCGCGTGAACACCGGCGGCAAATAGTCGCTGAAGTCCGTGCTGAAGAGCAGCTCTGCACCTCGAGCCAAGTAGAGGTTGATGTTGCTCTGCAGGTGGATGGGACCAGTGAGCCAGCGACCCACAGGGACCACGACGCTGCCGCCGCCGGCCTTGGTCGCCGACTCGATCGCCTGCGCAATCGCGGTCGTGTTCTTGGTCTTGCCGTCTGCAATGGCGCCGAAGTCACGGATGTCGAAGCTTACGGCAGGGAACGCCGGGCGGACGAAGCGCGGCACGGGAAATGGCGCTGACACGGCCTCGATCGGCTCCGACGGAAACTGCACGACGTCACGCGGTGGGTGCTGTGGCGTGAGCACCGGAGCCGCGTGTGGAGGGGCAGACGTGCAGGCGCCCGATGTGAGCACGACAGCCGCGGCGAGCAAACGACGATACGGCAATGACATGAAAACCCTAAGGGTTAGAGTCGACTCACGGCTCTCGCGCGAAATACTCGGCAATGTGCCGCGCGATGAGCTCTCGCCCGGACTCCGTGAAGTGCGGGCCGCCGTCTTTGAAGAGCTCGCAGCTCGGTGCTTCGAGCCTCGGACCCACCCGGACCTGGTCGGGGGACTTAGCCGCCACCGCGCTGATCGCCTCGTCGACGAACGGGGCCACGACGCTCATCGCGTTGCCGCAGGACACGTTGCCTGGCGCTCGGATCATGCTCAATAGCTCGATCCGGCGCACGCTCGGAAAGCGCGTTCGAATGGCGTGGACGACCTGGTCCAAGCCGGTTTCCCACTCGCGCTCGCTCGTGTACTCCCAATTCATCGCCGTGAACAACACGCGATCGGGGGCGCTCGAATCTACGGTGCATGGAGAGCTCGGCGCGAGCGACCAGACCGAGTTTTGCGGATCCCCCCATTGCTCGAGGGAGGTGTGCGGCTTCGTGATGGCTTCCCAGCGCTGGTCGTCGACGATGCGCTCGAAGCCAGCGCCGAACCACTCACTGGTTACGGCAACGCCGAGCAGCAGGTTGCAACGAAAGCCGTGCCTCGCTGACGACTCCGGCTGCGGCTTTGGTGCACTGACGGTCGGCTTGGGCGCGGCCACGGGCTCTACGGGCTTCGTCGCTGAGCACCCGTTTTGCAACATTTGCAACGCGAGCAACCACGGGGCCACCGCTCGCACGAGAAGACGAATGGCCACGCGACGAAGTTGAAGCCCGCTATTGAGCGCGGCCGGCGATGCGCTGAACGACGTTGACGTGCGGGCTGTTCGGGTGGCGCGCGAGGAAGCTGCGCGCAAGCGTCGCGGCTTGCGCGTGGTTGCCTTGCAGATCCAAAGTCTCGATGCGCAAGACGGCGGCTTCTTGTCCGAAGGCACCGCGCGGGAAGCGGCTCGTGTAGCTGGCGATGGCGGCGGATGCGCCCTTGGCGTCACGAGCGGCGACCGCAGTGCGCGCCGCATCGATCAAGCGCAGTTGCTCACTCAAATCCTCACCCGAAGTGAGCGAAGAGGCCGAGGTCGCGGCGCGCGTGGCTTGCTTGCCGACGGGCTTGGCGTCGCTCGCGCTATCCGTTGCGGGCTCGACCGGGGGCAAGGGCTGAGCCACCGGCTCGGGCGTGGCCGTGGGCTGCACGGCGGGGAACGCCGCGGTAGGCACGGTGATGGAGGGATTGCTGAGCACGGGGCTCAGCTGCGGCGTACGGCCGATGCCCGAGAACCAGAGCAACGCGGCAGAGACCACGACCAAGCCGCCGGCCGCGCCCTTCACCGCGAGCGCGCGACGACCAGCTTTGGCGAGGGGCGGCGGCGCAGCTGCGACTGCGGGCAGGCCGAGCGCCAACCGAACACGCATGCGTTGTTCGGCCGAAGGAGATTCATTCATTGCCGCGTTCAACAGCTGCCGCTCGAGTGCGGTCGGCTGATGTGGGGCAACCAACTTGAGATCGCTCATGACGGTTTGGGTCCGGATTTCTGGTTGGATTCTACAGCTGCTACTGCAGCCCGAAACGCTTCGCGCGCGCGGCGCAAACGTGAGGCTGCGGTCCCCACTGGAATTTCGACCAGCGCCGCAACCTCGGGCATGGTCATCCCTTCCAGCTCGGATAGAACGAAGACGGTACGTAGGTCGAGCGTCATCCCGTCGAGGATGCGGCCCATCAGATCGAGTGCGCGGTGCTGATCGGCCAGATCCTCCGGCCGCCCCGCTTCGGAGCGCCGAAAGTCCATGTCCTCTTCGAGGACCCAGCGGCGGTCGGAGCGCGACTGGGAGCGTGCGACGCGCAGCGCGGTGCCGAACAAGAACGAGCGTTCGCTGCCCAGCTTGATGTCCGACAGGCGCTCGGCAGCCACCAAGAACACATGCTGTGCGGCGTCATCCGCGCTGCCCGGGCTCAAGCCCAACCGCCGCACCAGACGCCAGATGAAGTCGTGGTGGTCGTTGAACATGCGTTCCAGGCGAGCCTTCGAGGCCTCAGCCCGGATCCGATCGTCCGGATTAGAAACCACGAGTTGAAGGATACCGCTCATTGTCTGACCGGTAATGCTGGCAGGGGAGTTTTCGATCACCGAAAGACAAAACGAAGTCCTACCGCGCTCGATAGATACAGCGAGGGTGTCATCCACTCCCACGCCGGTTGGGCCTCGAATCGGTCCCGGATTAGCGGCGTAGCCGCCTGAAAATCTGCTATAATTTCAGTGGTTTGAGTCACGTGCAGGAAGACCAGGAGTGAGCCGCCCCAGGCCCAGGTGGGGCGGGTACGTATATGTAGTCCCACATTGTCCGTACTCCAGGCACGCAACACCCCCGCGGTGGTGAAGGCGCAGGGGCGAAGGGAGATCGATTCGTCGCCGATCCTTACTGGGCAGGCGGTGAGGGTGCCCTGAGTCAGGGCGAAGTTGGCTTCGGTGTCTCCGGTCGAGATGCCGCGGCGCTCTGAGTGGCTAGCTGCCAGCCGAAGGAGCGGCGCAAACCAAGACCGCGAGCCGGAGGCCAAGTCCACGAACAGCGCACCACCGAGCGCGGTTTGCGGCAACTGCTGAAACCCTGCGACGAACTCTCCGCCCACGGCGGCTTCCAATTGCGTCGGGTGATGCGGC
>JBEQSW010000272.1:0-17301 GCA_040348565.1 Myxococcales bacterium
GCCCGGCTGCCCGCCGCGCCCCGAAGCCGTGCTCGACGGCTTGATGTTGCTGCAGGACAAGATCCAGCGCGGCGACCGCACGCCCGGCATCGTCAAGCCCCGCATCGATCCGGTGCAGGAGCCGACCACGGCTCTGGTTCAACTTCGTCGTTCCCGCTCGTCGGCTCCTCCCGGTATCAAGCTATGAGCAAGGCGCTGATCGAGCTGGTGAAGAAGAACTTCCCCGACGCCGTGCTGGAGACGCACTCCCAGCTCGGCGACGACACCATCGTGCTCGCCCCTGGTCGCTGGAAGGAAGTGTGTCGCTTCCTGAAGGACCACCAGCAGAGCGGCATGGACATGCTGACCGATCTCACGGCCGTCGATTTTCCCGATCGCGACCCGCGCTTCGAGATCGTCGCCCACCTGTATTCGCTGACCCGCGGCCACCGCCTGCGCTTGAAGGCGCGCGTCGGTGATCGCGACGGCGACTCGGTCGAGATCGATACGCTGACGGAGCTGTGGGCCAGCGCCAACTGGCTGGAGCGCGAGTGCTTCGACATGTTCGGCGTCAAATTCCTCGGCCACCCCGATTTGCGCCGCATCTTGACCTACCCCGAGTTCGAGGGGCACCCGCTGCGCAAGGACTATCCCGCCGACCGGATCCAGCCGCTGGTGCAGTACCGCGACGTACCGAACATCGACAAAGTGGCGCCGTTCGGCGTCGACGAAGGCATGTCCTTCGGTCGCCAGACCCACAAACGCGGCGTTGAAGACGACGACTCACGGATGAACTGAGCGATGGAACCCCTCGATCAAGATCTCGAAGAATCCGAGCTCGAGCTGCCGACGGAGCCGATGCTGCTCAACGTCGGCCCGGCTCACCCCGCCATGCACGGCACCGTGCGCATCGTGATGGAGCTCTCGGGCGAAATCATCGAGCGCTGCGACGTGCAGGTCGGCTACCTGCACCGCGGCTTCGAAAAGATGTGCGAGCGCGGCACCTGGAGCCAGGTGTTCCCGTACGTCGACCGTTGCAACTACGTGTCGCCGATGCTCAACAACGTCGCCTTCGCGCTGGCGTGCGAGAAGATGCTGGGCATCACGGTGCCGGAGCGCTGCCAGTGGTACCGCATGATCTTGGGCGAGCTGGCCCGCATGTCGGACCACCTGACGTGCGACGGCGCCATGGCCATGGAGCTTGGCGCGTTCACGCCCTTCCTGTGGATGATCAAGGGCCGCGAGATGATCTGGGAGGTCATGGAAGAGGAGACGGGCGCACGCCTGACTCACAGCTTCGGCCGCGTCGGCGGCATGGCCGCTCCCCCCACCGAAGGCTTCAAAGAGCACGTGCGCGCGGTGGTGAAGCACATCCTCGGCATCGTCGACGAGGTCGAGCGGCTTTTGCTCGGCAACCGCATCTTCCTCGACCGGCTCGAGAACGTCGGCGTCATCAGCGCCGAAGACGCCATTTCTCTGGGTTGGACCGGGCCGTGCTTGCGCGCCACCGGCGTGCCCTACGACGTGCGCAAGGCTCACCCGTACTTGAAGTACGGCGAGGTCGACTTCGACGTACCCGTCGGCAGCAGCAGTGACTCGTTCGATCGCTTCATGGTGCGTCTGGCCGAAATCCGGCAGAGCGCTCGCATCATCGAGCAGTCCCTCGAGCGCATGGCCGACAAGGGCCCCGTCAACGTGGACGACCCGCGCGTCATCCTCCCGCCCAAAGAGGAGGTGTACAACACGATCGAAGGCACCATTCAGCACTTCAAGATCGTGATGGAGGGCCTGAAGCTGCCCGCCGGCGAGGTGTACTCGTACACCGAAGGCGGCAACGGCGAGCTCGGCTTCTACCTGGTGAGTGACGGCAGCGGCACGCCGCATCGCGTGCGCATCCGTCCGCCCTGCTTCTTGATCACGGCCGGCCTCGAGCGCGTGATCACCGGCCAGATGATGGCCGACGTCGTGCCGAGCTTCGGCTCGCTGAACATGATCGGTGGAGAGTGCGACCGCTGAGCGGTGCTTTGGAACGTCATGCCCTCCTTTAAATTAGACGACAAAGAGATTCCCTTCGAGCCCGGTGACACGATCATCCGGGCCGCCCACCGCGCCGGCGTCGACGTGCCTCATTACTGCTGGCACCCCGGCCTGAGCGTCGCCGCCAACTGCCGCATGTGCCTCGTGGAGCTGATGCCTCCGCCCGGTCGCCCAGCGATGATGTTGGACGTGCTGGCGTGGGACGACCTGCACCAGACGTACGTGCCGCAAAAGAAGCCCAAGCTACAGCCCGCCTGCCAGCAAGCGGCCGCGGACGGCATGGTGGTGAAGAGCCAGACCAGCGAGCACGCGGTCAAGGCTCGCTCGGCGGTGCAAGAGCTGCTCTTGCTCAACCACCCGGTGGATTGCCCCATCTGCGATCAAGCCGGCGAGTGCCGCCTGCAAGACTATTGGCTCGAGCATCAAGCTTCCAAGAAGCGCATGCGCGACGAGCCGATTCACAAGCCGAAGGGCGTCGTGTTCGGCCCGACCATCGTGTACGACGCCGAGCGCTGCATCATGTGCACGCGCTGCGTGCGCGTCTCGGCGGAGCTGGCCAAGGATCCCGTGCTCAGCATGCGCGAGCGCGGCAACCTGAACGAGATCACCGTCGCCCCCGGTCGCCAGCTCGATCACAACTACACGCTGATGACCGAGTACGTGTGCCCGGTCGGCGCGCTCACTTCGAGCGACTTCCGCTTCAAAGCGCGCGTCTGGTTCTTGCGCTCGGCCCGCAGCACCTGCGTCGGCTGCGCCACCGGCTGCAGCAGCTTCACCGATTTCGATCCGCGCAACCAAAAGGTCTACCGCTACCGCCCGCGCGAGAACGCCGCCGTCAACAAGTACTGGATGTGCGACGAGGGCATGCTCGACTACCAGCGCATTCACCAGAACCGCGTGCTGGAAGCGCGCATCAAGGGTGAGGGCGTGTCGGACGCCGCCGCGCTCGAGAAAGCGGCCGAGCTCTTGAAGCAAGCGTCGCCGCAAAAGACGGCCATCTTGCTCAGCGCCGAGCACTCGAACGAAGACAACGCGGCGCTGCTCGACCTGGGCAAGGCGCTCGGTGCGCTGCAGGTCTATTACACCGGTCGTCCGCAAGGGCAGGGCGACGACATCTTGATGAGCGCGGACAAGAACCCCAACACCGCCGGCGTTTTGGCGCTGTCGGGCGGTCGGGCCAAGCCGTTCGCCGATTTGGTGGCGGCGCTCAAAGAAGGCAAGGTCGGCGCGCTGCTCGCGCTCGGCTCCGCCATCGGCAACCCGAACGACGCGGCCGCGCTCAAAGACGCCAAGAGCTTCGTCGCGCTCTCGACCCACGAAGGGCCGATTGCCGACCACGCCGCGGTGGTGCTGCCCGCCAGCAGCTGGGCCGAAGCCGACGGCACGTTCGTCAATCGCACCGGTCTCCGCCAAGAGAGCGATCGCGCCATCAACCCGCAGGGTGCTTCGCGCCCCGCATTCCGCTGGGTGCAAGAGCTGGCCAAGCTCCTGAGCGTCAGCCTGCCTTGGAAGAAGGCGTCGGAGCTGCGCGCCTTGAGCGCCGCCGCCCCGTCCCCGTCGATCGCCCCGGGAGCCGAGTGATGAACGACATCGCACTTTTCGCCATCAAGTTCGTCGCGCTCGGCTTCGCCGTCGCCATGTTCGCCATGAACCTGGCGGTGGTGCTCACCTGGGTGGACCGCCGGCAGGGCTCGATGATTCAGGATCGCGTCGGTCCGAACCGCGCCGTGGCCTGGATCCCGACGCCCATCGCGCAAGGCTTGGCGCTCGGGCCCGCCGTGCTCCTGGCCTTCGGGGTGCTGGGCTACTGCTTCAAGTTCGAGGTCACGGGTCCGGCCCAAGAGCAGCGTGGAGCGCTGTTCAGTCATCTGGCGGTGCTGTTGCTGTGGCTGACCGGCTGCGTGATCGCCTCCAAGGTGAAGGCTCGCGGCGCCCGCTCCAAGTTCGATCTGTGGATTCAGACGCTGGGTGAGCCACGGTTCATCTTCTTCGGCGGCTTGGTCGCCCACGTGGCCCTGTTCTTCGCGGCGTTGATGCTGCGCGGTACGCCCGGCGGCGCCACCTTCACCGAGATCACCTCGCGCGTTGGGCCCGCGCTCTTCGCCTTCGCGGCGGTTTCCGGTGCGCTCTACGCCGCCTACACGATTCGCAACGAGAAGCGCATCGGCCTGCGTTTGGCCGGTTTGCTGCATCCGGCCGCCGACGGCTTGAAGACCTTGTTCAAGGAAGACTTCATTCCGCCGAACGCCGACAAGTTCCTGTTCAACCTGGCGCCGTTCATCTCGTTCTTTCCGGCGCTGGTGGTGTTGGCCTGCGTGCCGTTCGCCGACACGCTGTGCTTCGCCACCAACGCGGACGGCAAGATCCAGCTGAGCCAGCTGGCGGCGTCGGTGCCTCGCTACGGCGTGTGCACGGAAGGCGCGCTGAAGATTCAGGCCATCGACCTGAACATCGGTCTGCTTTACTTCCTCGCCGTCGGCGGCACCGGCATCGTGGGCGCGGCCCTCGCCGGCTGGGCCAGCGACAACAAGTACAGCTTGCTGGGTGGCCTGCGCGCTGCCGGCCAAATGGTCTCTTACGAGGTCACGATGGGCCTGACGCTCATCGGCATGATCATGGTCTACGGCACCCTGCAGGTGGACAAGATGATCGTGTGGCAGCAGCAAAATACCTGGGGCGTGTTCGCCCAGCCGCTGGCCTTCATCCTGTTCTTCGCGGCCGCCGTGGCCGAATCGAAGCGCATTCCGTTCGACATCCCGGAGGGTGAGAGCGAAATCGTCGCTGGTTACTTCACCGAGTACGCCGGCATGAAGTTCGCGATGTTCTTCTTCGCGGAGTACATCGCGGTCGTGACCGCCAGCGCCTTGATGGCGGCCGTATTCTTCGGCGGCTGGAGCTTGCCGTTCGTATTTCGCGACGGCATTCACCTGTCGATCGGCAACACGGCCGTGTTCGACGCGGCCATGCCCCACGGCGGCGTCGTCGCGCTGGGTGCGCTGGCCTTCATCTTGAAGACCATCGTGCTGTGCTGGCTGCAGCTGACCATCCGTTGGACGTTGCCGCGCTTTCGCTACGACCAACTGATGCGGCTCGGCTGGCGTAAGTTGTTGCCGGCTTCACTGGCCAACATCTTGCTCACTGGCTTCGTCGTGATGGCGATCCGCACGGCGGGCCCGGCGGTGGAGCACGGCATGAGCGTGCTCACGAATCTCTGCAACCTGCTCCTCGCGGCCGGCGGCCTGGCCCTGGTGGTCTGGTTCGCGGTGTTCATGTGCACCCCGCGCAAGCGCAAGCAACTCCTGGCGACGACCTCGGCGCAGTACGCGGCAGAGGCCGGCGGCACTCGTACCCTTCGGATGGGAGCATGACTTTGGACACGAAAAACCTGGGTCCTCGCAAAGTGAGCGGCGTGACGGTCAGCCGTCCCGGTCGCGGTGCGGGCGTCCAGACGTACATTCCCGAGATCGCCAAGGGCTTGGCGATCACCATGAAGCACTTCTTTCACAACACGAAAGACATGGCGCTCGGGCAACGGAACGATCCTGTGCTCGAATCGATCGAGGACGGCATCAACACGCTCTCGTACCCCGAGCAGCGCCGCCCGTATCCCACGCGCTTCCGCGGCCTGCATCGGCTCACCCATCGCGACGACGGCTCGCCGCGCTGCGTGGCCTGCTTGTGCTGCTCGACGGCCTGCCCGGCGCAGTGCATCCACATCGAAGCCGGCGAGTATCCCGAAGGGGATCCGAAACGCGGCTACGAGCGCTTTCCGAAGCGCTTCGTGATCGACGAGCTGCGCTGCATCTTCTGCGGCTTCTGCGTGGAGGCCTGCCCCTGCGACGCCATCCGCATGGACACCGGCATGCACGCCGCGCCGTACGACTCGCGCGACCAGTTCATCTTCGAAAAAGACTTGATGATGAGCTTCCCCGGCCGCGACGGCTCGTTCGCCACCGCGAACCCCCGCCACGAGCCCGGCGAAAAGTCTCACCCCGGCATCGACCGCACCCACGGTCATTGAACGACGCCGCCCGTCACCGTAAGTCTCCCTGATTTTGCAGGGAGGACGGGAGGACGGGAGGTCCGCGAGGTTTGTTGGGCGCCACGATGAGCGGTCTCGACGCGGAGGTGGGCGACGATTGCGTCGCGGGCGTTCATGAACACCGCGACGCCGTAACGCCCGTTGGCGAATCAGTTCTTGACGGCGTGGCGCCCATTCTGGCCTCCCGTCCTCCCGTCCTCCCTGTGAAAAAATCAGGGAGCCGCTCGTGGTCGTAAAACGGCTGCTATAGTGCGCGGCGGTGACTGATTACGAAGTCGTTATAGGCCTTGAGGTGCACGCGCAGCTGCTGACGAAGACGAAGCTCTTCTGTGGCTGCAGCACGAATTTTGGGCAGCCGCCGAACACCAACGTTTGCCCGGTGTGCCTAGGCTTGCCTGGCTCTTTGCCCGTCATCAATGGCCATGCGGTGGAGCTGGCGGTCAAGACGGCGCTGGCGTTGGGCTGCACCATTCACGAGACCAGCATCTTCGCGCGCAAGAACTACTTTTATCCTGATTTGCCCAAGGGCTATCAGATCAGCCAGTTCGAAGAGCCGTTCTCGACCAACGGGCACCTCGACATCGACGTCGACGGCGTGACCAAGCGCGTCGGCATCACGCGCGCTCACATGGAAGAAGACGCGGGCAAGAACCTGCACGGCATGGGCGGTGACTCAGTCGTCGACTTGAACCGCGCCGGCACGCCGTTGGTCGAAATCGTGGGCGAGCCCGATTTGCGCTCCAGTGCAGAGGCGGCGGCTTACCTGCGGACGTTGCGCGATCTGTTGGTGTTCTCTGGCGTCAACGACGGCAACCTGGAAGAGGGCAGCTTTCGTTGTGACGCGAACGTGTCCATTCGTCCGCGCGGCGCCACCAAGTTCGGCACGCGTTGCGAGCTGAAGAACATCAACTCGTTCCGTTACGTGCAGCGCGCCATCGACGCCGAGGTGGCACGTCAGACCATCATCGTCGACGGCGGCGGAACGATTAAGCAGGAAACGCGCAGCTTCGACCCCGACACGGGCCAGACCGCGACGTTGCGCTCGAAGGAAGACGCCCACGACTATCGCTACTTTCCCGAGCCGGATTTGCCGCCGTTGGTCATCGACCAAGCGCTCCTGGCCCACGCCAAATCCACGCTGCCGGAGTCGCCGACCGCGCTGCGCGCGCGTTGGGTGAGCGAGCTTGGCCTGACGCCGGCCACCGCCCTGACCTTGACGGGCCACCCCGCCTACGTGCGGTTCTTCGAAACTGCTCGCAAGGGCTTCAAAGACGCCAGCAAAGCCGCCAACTTCGTGGCGAACGACGTGCTGCGCGGCGCCAAGACGCATGGCTTGTCGGCCACGTTTACGGTCACGGCCGAAAACGTGCACGAGCTGCTCAGCTTGCTCGAATCCGGACAGATCAGCGGCAAGCAGGCCAAGGAAGTATTCGCGGCGATGGAGGCCGATCCTGCGAAATCTCCGGCGGAAATCGTGAAAGAGAAGGGCCTGAAGGTCGTCTCCGACAGCGGCGCCATCGAGGGCGCGGTGCGCAAGGTCATGGCAAGCTTCCCCGACCAAGTGGCAAGTTTCCGAGCAGGCAAAAAAGGCGTGATCGGCTTCTTGGTCGGTCAGGTCATGAAAGAGATGGCAGGCTCCGGCGATCCCAAGCTCGTCAACGAACTCTTGAACAAGCTGCTCGCGGAGTCTTGATGGGCGCTCCGCTTCCGCCCCCGCTGCCAGCTCCGCTCCCCATTCGTGAGCCCAAGCCCTCGTGGCTGAAGGTGCGCGCGCCCGGCGGCGACAACTACGCGCGCATCAAGCAAACGCTGCGCAGCCTGGATCTGAATACCGTCTGCGAAGAGGCGCGCTGCCCCAACGTGGGTGAATGCTGGAGCGCCGGCACCGCCACCATCATGGTGCTGGGCCACACTTGTACGCGCGGCTGCCGTTTTTGCGCGGTAACCACCGGGCAACCCGGGGGCGCCGTCGATCCGCGTGAGCCGGTACACGTGGCGCGTGCCATCGCCAAGCTGGCCCTGCGCTACGTGGTGCTCACCATGGTCGATCGGGATGATCTGCTGGACGGCGGCGCCGCGCACGTGGGCCAAACCATCAGCGAGCTGCGCCAGCGCTGCCCGGAGCTGTTGATCGAAGCCTTGGTCGGAGATTTCGGCGGCCGAAAACGAGACTTGGACACGCTGTTCGAATCGGCGCCCGACGTGTTCGCGCACAACATCGAGGTCTCGCGCCGCCTCACGCCGAAAATTCGCGATCAACGCTGCGACTACGACTTGTCGCTCGACGTGCTGCGCTACGCCAAAGAGCGGGCCCGCGGCCGCTACGTCAAGAGCTCGATCATGGTCGGCATTGGCGAGACCGACGAAGAAGTCATCGAGACCTTGGCCGACCTCCGCGGTGCGGGCGTCGACATCGTCACGCTCGGCCAATACCTGCGTCCGACGCCCAAGCACGCACCGGTCGAGCGCTACGTGGAGCCAGAGGTTTTTGCCCGCTACGAGCGCGAGGCGAAATCGCTCGGTTTTGCCTTCGTCGCCTCGGGTCCACTCGTGAGGTCCAGCTATCACGCCGCCGAAGGCTTCGTCGCCGCCCAGCTGACCCCCACCGCGGCGCCCGAGCGCGCGCTGCCGAACCTGCCAGACGGCCAACCTCTCATTCCTGCCTCCTCGCTCATTCGCCGCTGAACGTCACGCCGGGCACGCCCGGGTCGCGCACGCTGGCGACTGTCCGCGCTCCGCGGCAGAAATGGCTCGCGAAATGCGTCCGGGGGCACTAGCATCGCAACTGGTTCTACCACTAGGTCACCCAGCCCATGTCGGTCCCGGACGAAAGCCTCCTCGGCAAAGTTGCCACCCAGCTCAGCCGGCCGCCGTCGTATGCGGCAGGTGGCTCCAAAGCGTCCATCCTCAGCATCGCCGCCGCTTCCTACGGATGGAAGTCGAACGGCGAAGAGGTCACGCAGCCGACGGGCTTCGACCCCGAGGCCGCTCGCTTGTTCGAGTCGGTGGTGGAGGCGGCGTTCCTGGTCGCCAACGCCGACGGTGACTTCGACGCGGCCGAGCAGTCGGCGTTTCGTCACGTGGTCGTGACGGCCTGCGGTGGCTTGGTCGTCGAGCGCCAAGTGTCGGCGCTGCTGGCCGATCTGGGCGATCAGCTGAGCGAAGACGGCGTCGACAAGCGGCTACAAATGATCTCGAAGAGCATTGCTCGCGAGGATCAAGCTCGCGAGGTGCTGCGCATTGCCGCGCTCTTGGCCCACGTCTCCGGCGGCGTCAGCGCCGTCGAGCGCGAAGTGCTGGCCAAGCTCGCCGGCGCCTTCAAATTGGATTCGAACGCCGTTGAAGCCGCCGTCAAGGAAGCCGGCAGCGTGATCGCCGAGTAGCTCGCTCGCACATGAATTCCCAAGTTCGTACGCAAAGCCCCAGCTCGCAGAGCGCCGAAATCGTCAGCGCGCTCCGCCCCGATGGCACGCTCGCGCCGGAGCACGATCCCGGCCTGTCCGATCAGGAGGTCGAATACCTGTACCGGCAGATGGTGATGACGCGCCAAATGGACGAGCGGCTCGTGCAGCTGCAGCGCCAGGGGCGCATCGGTTTTCACGTGGGCTCCCAGGGAGAGGAAGCGTCCATCTTGGGCTCGGCGTTCGCCATGGCTCGGCAAGACTTCTTGTTCCCCTGTTACCGCGAGTTCGGCGCGGCGTTGATGCGCGGTTTGCCGCTGCAAAAGTTCATCGACAACATGTTCGGGAACGCCAACGACACGGTGCAGGGCCGGCAGATGCCGAACCACACCACGTGTCGGGAAGTGGGTTGGTGCTCCATCAGCTCGCCGGTGGGGACGCAAATCACCCAAGCGGTCGGCTTTGCCTGGGCGGCCAAAATCCGCAAAGAAAACGCCTCGGCCCTGGTGTACTTCGGCGACGGCGCCACCTCTTCGTCCGACTTTCACAGCGGCATGAACTTCGCGGGCGTGTTCAAGGTGCCGTGTGTCTTGCTCTGTCGCAACAACGGCTGGGCCATCAGCGTGCCGGTCGAACGTCAAACGGCCACCAAGACCTTCGCGGAGAAAGCCGCCGCCTACGGCATTCCCGGCGTGCGCGTCGACGGCAACGACTTGTTCGCCATGGTCAGCGTGACGCGCCGCGCGCGCGAGCGATGCGAGCGAGGGGAGGGCGCGACGCTGATCGAGGCCATCACCTATCGCATGGGCGGCCACTCGACGAGCGACGACCCCAAGGCGTACCGCGGCACCGACGAAGTCGAGACCTGGGCCGCGCGGGATCCGCTCGAGCGCGTGCGCTACTACCTCACCCGCCGTGGCTTGTGGGACGCCGGCCGTCAAAGCGCGCTGGTCGAAGAGATCGACGCGCGCTTCCGGGATGCCGTTTCCATCGCCGAGCGCACGCCGTCGCCACCCCTCGAATCCATGTTCGAAGACGTGTACGCCACCGCGCCGTGGCACCTCGTCGAACAACGCCAACAACTCCTGTCCGGCCCCCGCGCCCCTTCTTCCCACTGATCCGTCATGACGTCCCGGTAACTGGTCAGTGGTGAGGATTGAGGATCGAGCATTGAGGGGATCCCGGCTTGGGCTCAATCCTCACCACTCACCCCTCAATCCTCAGAAGCGCCACCGCCTCGGTCACCCACACGCTACAAGCCGCTACGAGCTACCCAAATGCCTCAGATGAACATGGTCCAGTCGATCAACGACGCGCTGCGCGTGGCGATGCGTGCCGACGCGAACGTCGTGGTCCTGGGTGAAGATGTCGGGAAGGTGGGCGGGGTATTTCGGGTGACGCAGGGCCTGTTCGACGAGTTCGGCGACGAGCGCGTCATCGACACCCCTTTGAGTGAGAACGGCATCGTCGGCTGCGCGGTGGGCATGGGCCTGTACGGCATGAAGCCGATCTGCGAAATTCAGTTCGCCGACTTCATTTGGCCGGCCTACGACCAAATCGTCAACGAGCTGGCCAAGTACCGTTACCGTTCGGGCGGCGACCATTCGTGCAAAATCGTGATCCGCACCCCCATCGGCGGCGGCATCAAGGGCGGCCATTACCACTCGCAACACCCCGAATCGGCCTTCATCCACGTGCCGGGGCTGAAGGTGGTGTGCCCGTCCAACCCCTACGACGCCAAGGGCCTACTGTTGGCCAGCCTGGCCGACCCCGATCCCATCATCTTCTTCGAGCCGAAACGGCTGTACCGCGCCGCCAAGGGCGACGTGCCCGAGGGTCAGTACACGGTGCCCCTGGAGAGCGCCCGCGTGGTGCGGCCCGGAACCAGCGTCACTGTGCTGGCCTACGGGGCCATGCTGTACGAAGCTCTGGACGCAGCCGCCAAGGCTGCGGAAAAAGGCGTCGACGCCGAGGTCATCGACCTTCGTACCCTGTGGCCCGTGGACATGCCAACCATCCTCGATAGCGTCAAACGCACCGGCCGGCTGGTGATCGTCCACGAAGCACCCCGGACGCTCGGTTTCGGCGCCGAGCTTTTGTCGCTGGTGGTGGAGCGCGCGTTCTTCCACCTCGAGGCCGCACCCGTGCGCGTCACCGGCTTCGATACGCCGTTCCCGTATGCTCTCGAGATGGAGTATATGCCGCTTTCCCACCGAATTCTGCCCGCCCTGCTCGACGTCGCTCGGGCCTGAGCGGGACGCTCCGTTACGAGAAAGAGAGTCCTCTGATGTCGAAGTTCGAGTTCAAGCTGCCTGACATTGGTGAAGGCGTTGCCGAGGGCGAAATCGTCAACTGGCTCGTGAACGAGGGCGACAGCGTCAGCGAGAACCAAGAAATGGTGGAGGTGATGACCGACAAGGCCACCGTCACCATCGGCGCGCCCAAGACGGGCAAGGTCGCCGAGCGCCGCTACAAAGTCGGCGACACGGTTCCGGTCGGTGACGTACTGGTCGTGCTCGAGGTCGGTGGCGGTGGTGATGCCGCCGCACCGGCGCCGGCCAAGCCCGCCGCTGCTGCCGCTCCCGCTCCGGCCGCCGCTCCCGCTGCAGCCGCGCCCGCCAAAGCGGACACCACCGTAGCCAGCGCCGTCGGTGACTTGCGCGAGACCCTGCCGGGCATGTCCAAGCCCGCGCCCGCCGCCAGCGACTACTACAGCGACAAGCCGCTCGCGGCACCGGCCACGCGCAAGCTGGCGCGGGAGCTCGGCGTCGATTTGAAGACGGTCGCGCCCAGCGGCTCTGCTGGTCGTGTGACGCGCGAAGACGTGGAGCGCGCTTCTTCAGCGGCGCCAGCGGCCGCTGCCGCCGCGCCACGCGCCGCCGCTGCCCCTGCGGCCGCACCCGCGCCCCTGCCCGAAGCGCCTCGCCCCGTCTCGCGCGAGACGGACGAGCGCGTCCCGGTCCGCGGCATGCGCAAGCGGATTTGGGAGAACATGGCGCGGTCCAAGCACACCGCCGCGCACTTTCACTACATCGACGAGGTGAACTGCGGGGAGCTCATCACCATGCGTGATCGCTTCAAGCCGCACGCCGAGCGCTCGAGCGTGAAGCTCACGTTCTTGCCCTTCCTGGTCAAAGCGGTCGTGGCGGCGCTCAAGCGCCATCCGCGCCTCAATTCCGTCGTCGACGAAGGGGCGATGGAGCACGTGATTCGCCACAACTACGACATCGGCATCGCCGTCTCCACGGACGCCGGGCTCATGGTCGTCGCCCTGCGCAACGCGGACCGCCTGAGCATCGTCGAGATCGCCAAAGAGATCGAGCGGTTGGGTGGCGCGGCCAAAGCCGGCAAGGTCCAGAAGGAAGACCTCGGCGGCACCTCATTCACGATCTCGTCGCTGGGCAAGCTGGGCGGCTTGATGGCCCCGCCCATCATCAATTACCCCGAGGTCGGCATCATGGGCGTGCACGCCATGAAGCGGAAGCCCGTGGTCAAAGGCGATCAAATCGTGATCGGCGACGTGATGAACCTGTCGTTCTCGTTCGATCACCGCATCATCGACGGCGACGTGGGCGCCGGCTTCGCCCAAGAGATCATCGGCTACTTGGAGCAGCCCGATCGCCTGCTCGTCGAGATGAGCTGAGCTCGCGCCCCCTCCGAGCGCCCCGACTCGGGCCCTCGGGATGGCACTCGGCTGACAGTGTCTTTTTAGACCTACATTGGTCTACATCGAAGAAACGCCATCGTCGGGCGATGATTGGCGAGCCCTCACGGCGCGAGCGCAGCTCGCCCGAGGGGGCCTAAAGGTGTAGTTTGTGGCAGATGGTTTCGGGCGAGGCCGCACAAGAATGAGAGCTGCGTTTCCAATCTCCCTGCTCGCGCTGGTGCTCGGCGCCGGCACTGCTCACGCCCAAGAGGCTGCTTCCGAACCCACACCCGCGCAGGTCCGCGTGGCGGCCGAGGCGTTCGATCACGGTCGTGAAGCCTACAAGGCCGAAGACTACGTCGAAGCGGCCGAGCAATTCGAGAAAGCCGACAGCAACGCGCCCAGTCCGGCGGCACTCGAGCTAGCGATTCGCGCGCGCGACAAGGCAGGCGAGTTGGATCGTGCGGCCACGCTTCTGGCGTTGGCACTGAAACGCCACCCTGACGATGAGAATTTGCTCAAGATTTCGGCGGATGTGCTCAAGCGCGCCGGCGCGACTCTGTTCGAGCTCACCGCCAATTGCGACGTAGCGTGTGATCTTACGGTAGGCGGAAAGATCATCCACGGCGCTCCCGACACCCAGCGCGTGATTTACGTCCAACCCGGGCCGCTGACGGTGCGCGCCGGGTGGGCCGACAACCGGAGCGATTCCAAACAGGTGCAGGCCGAGGCGGGCGGCAAAGGAGAAGTCACGTTCGCCGCGCCTAGCTCGCCCGCCGCCAAAAACATGGCCGAAGAGCCCAGCGAGCCCATCGCCAAAACCCCCGCCGCGCCTCCGGCGGACGAGGGCGTGAACAACAAGTCCTCCGGCTGGTCCCCGACGGCGTTCTACGTCGGCGCCGGGCTCACGGCGGTGCTGGGTGGAATCACGGTGTGGAGCGGGATCGATACCGTCAACAACCCTGGCGCCGATCGCGTGAAAAAAGAGTGCGGAGGGCAGGGTGAGTCGTGCGCCCTCTACCAAGAAGGGCTCAGCAAGCAGCGGCGAACCAACGTGCTGATCGGCGTTACCGCCGGCGTCGGCGTCGGCACCTTGCTCGTCGGTTTGCTGGCGACTGATTGGAGCTCCGGCAACAAGCCTGGCGAAGACAAGGCGGCCCTCCGTTCGCGTCCTCACGTCGCCGTCGCGCCCTGGGCTTCGCTGGACGGCGGCGGCCTGCAGGCCATCGGAAGGTTCTAAGGGGCGACGTGGCCGCCAAGCTGTTCGATCCCGGCGTGGGCCGCCAGCGCGTCGATCGCTACGAGCTGATGGGCGAAATTGCGTCCGGCGGCATGGCGACGGTGTACTTGGCGCGCCTCACCGGCATGGGCGGCTTCCAGCGCTTCGTGGCGATGAAGCGCCTGCATCCGCATCTGGCCAGCGAGAAAGAGTTCGTCGAGATGTTCCTCGACGAAGCGCGCATCGCGGCGCGTATCCATCACCCCAACGTCGTCCCCATCCTCGAGGTGGGCGCCAGCAGCGTCGGTTACTACCTGGTGATGGAGTACATCGAGGGCGATACCTTGGCGCGCCTGCTCGCTCGCGCGGCCAGCACCGGCAAGAAGCTACCGGTGTCGATCGCCCTGCGCATCGCCATCGACATGTTGTCGGGTTTGCACGCTGCCCACGAGCTACACGACGATCAGAACCAGCCGGTGCATCTGGTGCATCGCGATGTTTCTCCGCAGAACGTCCTGGTCGGTCAGGACGGCATCGCGCGCATCACCGATTTCGGCGTCGCGCGCGCCGCCAGCCGCCTGACCGCGACGCGCGTCGGTCAGCTCAAGGGCAAAATCGCCTACATGGCGCCGGAGCAAGCGGCGGGTGCCGAAGATCTCGATCGGCGTGCGGACGTGTTCTCGTCCGGCATCGTGGTTTGGGAAGCGCTCGCTCAAAAGCGCTTGTTCAAAGCCGAAAACGAAGCGGCCACGCTTTCGCGCGTGATCGCCGAGCCCGTGCCGCTGTTGTTCCAAGTGGCGCCGCAAGTCAGCAAAGAAGTCAGCGGGGTCGTGATGCGCGCGCTCGACCGCGACACCAACAAGCGCTTCCCCAGCTGCGCGGCATTTGCCGACGCGCTGGAAGCCGCCGCCGCCTTGAAGGACAAGGTGGCCACCCCGCGCGAGCTGGCCGCCTACGTCCAAGAAGTGATGGGGCAAGAGATCGCGCAGCAGCGCGACAACGTGCGCACGTGGCTGGCGCACAGCGAGCCGACCGGCGCAGCGGCGGGGGAGCTTCCCTCCGGCGTCATTCCTTCCTCCAGCGTGTCGGCGGCCGCCATTTCCATTCCTGGCTTCGTCGAAGCCTCGCGCAGCGGGCTTTCGGGCTCGCTTTCGACCGCCCAGCCGCCGCCGCGCTCGCGGGTGCCGCTGGTGCTCGGGGCGCTGTTGTTGGTCGGCCTGCTGGGCGCGGGCGGCTTCATGCTCACGCGCTCGGCGCGTTCGGGCGGTGAGGCGACGGCTACCCCGAGCGGCGAGCAGAAACCGACCCCCGCCGCCGCCCCCGCGTCGGCGGCCGTCGAACCGCCGGCCCCGGCGCCAGTCGTAACCTCGGCGGTGGCGTTGCCGCCTCCGACGCCCGCCAGCGCTCTGGGCGTGGTGCCCGAAGTCCGGGCGGTGGGCCGCGGCTCGGTGCCGCCCGCTCCGCGCCCTCGCAAGAAAAAGTCCTCGGATGACGTGGACTTGAGAAACCCCTACCGCTGAGCCTGGCGGCTCGGCCCGGCCCCGGCGTTGACAGAGCGCGGGGCGACTGCTAGTTGTCCGCCGCCTTCACCCGGCCCGGCCCTAAAGTAGTGCCGTATTTTCGCGGGGTTAGGCGGCGGCGCGGCCCGAGCGCATCACTCGAAAGAGTACGGTCCCCTTGGCGGTCAAGAGAGTCTGCATCTTCACCGGAAATGCTAATCCGGAGCTCGCGACCGAGATCGCCAAGGTTCTCGACACGCCGCTCGGAGAGGCACGCGTCTCGCGCTTCAGCGACGCCGAGACGTTCTGCGAAATCCGCGAGAACGTGCGCGGCCTGGACGTCTACATCGTGCAGCCCACGTCGTCGCCCGTGAACGACAACCTGATGGAGCTGCTGATCATGTGCGACGCGCTCCGGCGCGCGTCGGCGGCCAGCATCACCGCCGTCATTCCTTACTACGGCTACGCCCGTCAGGACCGCAAGGTGGCGCCCCGCACCCCCATCACCAGCAAGCTCGTCGCCGACTTGCTGGTCGCCTCCGGCGTCTCGCGCGTAGTGTGCGTAGACCTTCACGCCGGGCAAATTCAGGGGTTTTTCAACATTCCGTTCGACCACCTGTACGCCCTGCCGGTGTTCCTGTCGGACTACCTCGAGCACACGTTCGACCAGAGCACCGTGTTCGTTTCGCCGGACGCCGGCGGCGTGGAGCGGACGCGCGCTTACTCGAAGCGCTTGGGTGCGTCGCTGGCCATCATCGACAAGCGGCGCGAGCGCGCCAACGTCAGCGAGGTCATGCACCTGATCGGCGACGTGAAGGACAAAGACTGCATCATCGTCGACGACCTGATCGACACCGCCGGCACCCTGTGCAACGCCGCCCGCGCGGTGATGAACGGCGGCGCTCGTCGCGTGTTCGCGTGCGCCACGCACGGCGTGCTGAGCGGCCCCGCCGTACAGCGCATCGAAGAATCGCCGCTCGAGCAGGTGGTCGTCACCAACTCGATTGCGCCGTCACCCGAGACGCGCGCCTGCAAGAAGATTCGCTACATCTCGATTGCGCGCCTGCTGGGTGAGGCGATTCGACGCATCCACAACAGTGATTCGGTGAGCTCGCTCTTCGTTTGAGCCAGCTCTTTGCGGTGGTTGGGCGGTTTCCCCGCTGACCCACCAAAGGTAGAAAAGAAGATGGACACGATCAAAGTAACCGCAAGTCGTCGCAGCGAAAATGGCAAAGGCGCCGCCAACCGTCTGCGCAGCACCGGCAAGATTCCCGCCGTCGCCTACGGTAAGCAGCTGCCCGCGCAGGCGTTGGCTGTTTCTCCGGACGCGCTCAAGGCGGTGTTCGCCAGCGCTTACGGTAACAACAACGTCATCGAGCTCGACGTCGAAGGCAAAGACAAGCTGACCGTCCTGCTCCGCGACTACCAGTACCACCCCGTGTCGCGCCAGCTGCTGCACGCCGACTTCGTGCAGATCC
>JBEQSW010000291.1:0-13088 GCA_040348565.1 Myxococcales bacterium
GACCCTGGCCCTGCTTGGGCACCAGGTTCGCGTCCGACAGCTTGATCTCGTCCTTGCCGGTGACGACGCCGATGCGGTGCTTGATGTCGTCGGCCTTGTCGCGAATTTCGCGGATCTTGTTGGTGATCCAGAACTCCAGGCCGTCGCCGCCGTTTTGCAGCGGAAGCGCCGGAATCACGGCTTTTTCGCTGCCGTACTTGAAGACCAAGCCCAAGTAACCTTTGGCAATCGCGGCCTGGTCCTCACCGGTCGCGCTCATTTCACCGAAGGGCTGCTCTTGCAGACCGGCTTCTTTGGCTTGGTCGCGCAGCTCGTCGGTGTTCGGCTCGATCAGCGTGAACTTGAACTTGCCTTTGCCTTCGCGCTCGTACTCCTTCAAGAGGTCGGTCAGGTCGCGCACGAACGCGTCGAGCTGCGGCAGGCCGGTCTTGACGTAGGCGTCGACCTGAATCGGCGTCTTCAGCGAGCCGAGCAGACGGCCGCTACCCTTGCTGAGCGTGTAGCGTTCGTTGCGAGTCGTGTCGATGCGCGAATAAGCCTTGAACGACAGCATGTTGGCCACCACCGCGATCGCGATGATCACGGCCAGGTACAGGCCAGTTTGCGTCGCCGCTTTCCGCTTCTGATCTTGGGTAGCCACGGCTCACGCCCACTTTCTGCGCTCGAGCGCGCGGAAGGAAACGACCAAGCAAGTGGCCGTCACCGACAAGAAAAACACCACGTCACGCGTGTCGACCAGACCGCGCGCGAACCCCGACAGGCGTGTGTCGAAGGCGATAAAATTGAGCACGTTGCCGGCCGCGCCGCCCACCCAGCGCGCCAGCGAGCCGGTGAACCACAGCACGATCAGCACGAACACCGTCAAAAAGAAGGCGATCGACTGGCTGTCGGTCAGCGAGCTGAGCAACAGGCCAATCGCGGCCGCGGTGGCGCAGAACAAGGTCAGCCCGACGTAGCCGGCGAACACCGGTCCCGTGTCGAGCGGGCCCAAGTTCCACGGCCACTTGAACATGGCGAACGGATAAATCGCGGTCGCCAGCACCAGCACCATCAGCATCCCGAAGGCGCCCAGGTACTTACCCAAGATGACGTCGCTGTCCTTGACGGGCAGCGTGATCAACATCTCCAGCGTGCCACTGCGCTTCTCTTCGGCGATCAAGCGCATGGTGATGACCGGCACCACCAAGAACGCCAAGCCCAGCGGCGCCAGCTCGAACATGCGCGACACCGTCGCGCGGTCGACCTGCCAGAAACCGCCGCCCACCAAGAAGAAGAACGCCCCGAGCACCAGGAAGCTCAGGCAAATCACCACGTAGGCCAGCGGCGAGTCGAAGTACGAACGAAATTCGCGCTTGGCGATAATCAGCATCGGCGACATGGCTCAGCCCTTCCCCTGCGGCTTCTGTGCGCCGGCGTCGTCTTCATCCTCGTCTTCGTCATCCTCGTCTTCGTCCTCGTCTTCGTCATCCTCGTCTTCGTCGGCGGCAGCCGGCGCGGCGCCACCCTTGCGGGGCGCTTCGTCCTCGTCTTCGTCATCCTCGTCTTCGTCGCCGCTATTCCAGTCGACGCCGCGGTCGAGCTTCTCGTCCCCGCGCGTGAGATCCCGGAACACCGCGTCCAAGCTTTGCGCGTCTTTGCGCAGCTCGAGCAAGGTCCAGCTCTTGGCCACGATCAGGCGGAAGATTTCCGCACGCAGATCGCCGTCGTGCGGACCCGAGAGCTCGAACTTGTGCGCGCTCTCGTCGGTGGGCAGCTCGCGAATCGCGGAGGCGCCGGTCAGCTTGTGCAAAGCTTCGTCCACTTCCTTGGCGCCGGGCGCCTTTCCACCCGCTTCGGCGCGCCTTTCGTCGATGGTGACGACGTAGCGAACGCGGCCGGTCTTGGCGCGAATCTCGTCCAGCGGCCCGTCGGCAACCACGCGACCCTTGCTGACGATGATGGCGCGTGCGCAGGCCTCCTCGACCTCACTCAGGTTGTGAGTGGAGAGCAAGATGGTGCGGTCTTTGCCAATCTCTTTGATGTACTTGAGGACTTCGGCCTTCTCGTTCGGGTCGAGATCGCTCGTGGGCTCGTCCAAAATGAGGATGGGCGGGTCGTGGATCAGCGCCTGGCCCAGGCCCACGCGTTGCCGGTAACCGTGAGACAGCGTCGAGATGTCCTTGCCCAGCGACTGCGCCAAGCCGCAGACCTCGATCACCTTCTTCAAGCGGCTCTTGAACTTCGACTCGTCGAGCCCGCGAATCTGCGCCGCGAAGTGCAGGTAGTCGTAAACGGTCATGTCCGCGTACAGCGGCGCGCGCTGCGGCAGGTAGCCGAGGCTTTGACGAACCCCGAGCGGGTCGTCGAACACGTCGTAGCCCTTCACCTTGGCCGTACCGTTGGTCGGCGAGGTGAAGCACGTGAGGATGCGCATCGTGGTCGACTTGCCGGCGCCGTTCGGCCCCAGGAAGCCCACGACCTCGCCCTTCCTCACTTCGAAGCTCACCTTGTCTAGGGCGCGAGTGGAGCCGAATCGCTTCGTCAGCCCAGTCGCTTCAATCATCACGTCGGTAGCCATCAGGCCTCCAAAAAAACACGCGGGATTACCAGTGGAACCAGCGTATTCATGCGTTGTCGGGGTTCAGGCGGCGGCATCCTAGAGAAGTCTCGATCACTGTCAACAGACGGGCCGCCCCGCAGCGGCGCGATCTGTCTCGAGACCGCAAATGCGCCGCATGCGGCGGCTAAAACCACGAGATTTGCCTGCTATTCCCGGTTGGCCGATCAAACCCCGAACAGGATGTAGTTTTCCGTCGCACCCACACTCCCTAGCGTCACGACCCGTCCGCCCTCAGGCCGAAAGCTCGAAAAACTGTCGTGGTGCAGGGACGTTAGCCTCGCATCGCTAAGTAGGTGCGCGAACGACAAAAAGGCTCCCGCTCGGGCCGCCATCGCAGCACGACGCGCAGCTGACCGGGGCCGCGCCACCCTCCCGAGACTGGCGTGGCACGCTGGCGCGCTGTCGGTACTCCAGGCGGCTCTTGAGGCGGGCTCTCGAGCTCGAACTCGAGCTCGAGTCGAGAAAGAGCGCCAGCATCAACGCCCGCCCCTTGTGTTCTTCGATGAGGGGGTTATGGTTGAAGTGGCACCTCGCCGCCGCGTCCCCCCGCGGTGGGCACCCTACCCCTCCCCCCACCCCCCTAACCCCCACGCCCCTTGGGCGAGGTGCCACTAACTCCAGAACCCACCGCCGCGACTCAACTCGACAGGCAATTGGGATTCCCACCGAAGGCGACGCAAGTCGCCTTCGGTGTTTTGTCGACCCTTGCGTTCGCCGCTCGCGCGCCAGCAACACAGACGGCGCGCGCCGTCAGCGTATTCACGTACGTTACGATCGCCGAGAACGCCCCGCGCTCGTCGTCTTATTTAACACTGAGCAAGCGAGTGTATCCATTGCGCCTCACCGGCAATGTGAGTGACACGACTACTCATTTGCGGGTCGATGACGTTGGATACGAAGAAGACACGTGCGCTTTGCAGAGCGGACACGGAGCTTGAGGAAGATTGGGGGGTCATGCTGGCAAAGAAGCTTTCAACGTCCAACTCAGAGCTGCCCACGCGACCCTTCAACGAACGTCCCACGCCACGCTTCGAAGCGGTGGCTTCGGCGCGTACCCACCTCATGCTCGTGCGAGCACCCAGCCCGACTCCGCGCAGCTTGGCCTGGGCGCGTCGCGAAGGTGCGCACGACATCGATGCGCCCCGTCTCGAATCGATGATGCGCTTCGAGCGCTTGAATCTGGGCTGAGTGCTCGCGGAGCTCAGTGAGACGGAAATAGCGCGGGTACGCGCCCGAGCTTGTCCGGATTTCTCACTATGTAGATGGCGACGATCTTGCCGTTGCCGTCCAGCTCGAGAGCGGTGGTTTGCGGGGCGTGGTCGCGACCGACGCTGACGAAGCCGGGGAGGCCGTCGATCTGCGCCGGTCGGTAGAAGCGTGCGGGGCGGTGCTCGTCTTTGCGCGCCAGCCCGGCGTAGAAGCGCTCCACGCGCGAAAGCCCGACCACGGGCTTGGTCGCGGCGCTGCGTTTGCCCCCGCCGTCGGAGTAGACGACGACGTCCTCCGCCAGCAACCGCCGCAGCGCCGACACGTCACCCGCGCGCGAGGCCACGTAAAACGCGTGCGCAATCTGTGCGCCGCGCTCGGCCGAGACGCCGTAGCGCGGGCGCGCCTCACGCAGGTGCTCTCGAGCTCGAGTCGCTAGCTTGCGGCAGGCGGCGGGCTCGCGCTCGAGCGTATTGGCCACCTCGTCGAGGGCCACACCGAACACGTCGTGCAGCAAGAATGCCGCGCGCTCGAGCGGGGAAAGCCGTTCGAGCGCAAGCATCAACGTCAACGTCACGTCGTCGCTGACCGTCTCTTCCGCGTCGAAGATCGGCTCCGGCAACCACGGTCCGACGTAGGTCTCGCGCCGGCGCCGCGCCGACTTCAGCGCGTCGAGGCAGACGCGCGTCACCGTGCGCGCCAAAAACGCCTCCGGGTTGTCGACGTCGGCGTCCACGCGCTGGTAGCGCAATAACGACTCTTGCACCGCGTCTTCGGCCTCGGCGACGGAACCGAGCATGCGGTAGGCGATGCGCACCAAGCGCGGGCGCATCGCCGTAACGCGTTCGGTGTCAAGCCGCGGCACGCTCGCCCTTGGTCGAGTGCAGCTTGCGGAAGCCGACGGCGATGCGGTTCCAGCCGTTGATGGCGACGATCACCATCGTCAACTGCACGCGCTCCACCTCCGAAAACTCGCGCGCCAAGCTGGTGTACACGTCGTCCGGCGCACGTGAGCTCGGCAACAGCGTGAGCGCCTCGGTCCAGGCGAGCGCGGCGCGTTCGCGCTCGCTGTACAGCGGCGATTCGCGCCAAGTGCTCAGCAAATACAAGCGCTCCTCGGTTTCGCCGGCGGCCCGCGCCTCGCGCGTGTGCATGTGAACGCAATAGGCACAACCGTTGAGCGTGGAGGCAAGTGTTTTCACGAGCCGCATCAAGCCGTGCTCGAGCCCGCTACTTCGCACTTTTTGTTCGAGCTCCAGCATGGCTTGCATGAGCTCTGGGGCAATTTCGTTGGGATCCAATCGCTGTTGCATTTCTCGGCCATTTCGCCCGCAATTGGGCGCCTTCGTGGACTAGACGAGGCAGCGTGGCTGGAAGTGACACGCCTTGGCGCGCGCGCGGCTCACCCAACTATGCGAACCGGTTGCGCTGACACTGGACCGTCGGCCCACCGTCAGCACGCCTTAATCTTGCACTCTGCCGGGTTATGACTAAGGTCTCTGGCGTGCAGCTCTTGCCGACTCATTGTCGCGCCTGTGGGGCGGTCACTCTGACCCGGCGCGACGTTCAGAATCAGGTAGCGTCGCCGTGTGCATGCGGCGGGCAAGCGTTCGTCGTACCGGGTCCCAGCTTCGCCGACCATGAGGTCGCGTTGTTCGACTGGCTGGTGAAGGTCGCTCGCTACGCGCAGCTGCGCCCCGCGGAGGCGCAGCGCATCTGTATCGAGATCGAAATGGGCCTGGCCAGCGCCGATCAACCCGGCACCTATGCCCGTCTCACCGAGCGTTTTCCTTCGCTGGCCGAGCTGGCGCCGCAACTGGTCGATTCGCCCGCGCGCCTGGCGCGTGCGCTGCGCATGCTCGAAACGATTCTCAACGCGCTGTCCATTCCCGGAAAGTCGTTGTCGCTGTCGACGGCTCCGGTCGCTCAGCGCCGCGAAGCCTGAGGTTGGGCTCGCGGCGCGGTAAGCGCTCACTCGTCAGTCGCCGACGCTCGTGTTGGGTAGCGGTTGGGCTTTGGTCGCGCGGGTTTCGAGGAACGTGCTCCAGCGCTGCCCGTCGCGGGACTGCTCCCACTTGCCCTCGATGGTGTTGCCCTCCACTTGCGCGGGGACGCGCGAACCGCGCGGCGTGGCAACTCACGCCGCGCGGGGCGGATGCGTATCTGCAAATTCGCTCAATCTCGCCCCGCGAGCTTGTCGCGGAGTCGATCGAGCAGCGGCTCGCCGACGTGCAGGTTGTTGCGAACGCGATGAACGCCGGGGACGCGCTCGGCGAGCTCTCCTGCGGAGTGCTTCATGGCGCGTTCTTCGACTCTGCCTTCGAGGGTGACGACGCCCGCTTCGACGCTCACTTCGATTTCGCTCGCGTCGATATCGAGCGATTGGGTCAAGCGCGCACGAATGTCGTCGTAAATGCGATCATCGTGGTGGGTGTCGGGGGCAGGGCGCCAGGGCTCCGTCGACGGCTCGCCGCCGCCACCGCCGCCGCTCACACCGCCCAGACCCCCCCCGAAATAGCCCGCGCTGCCGCCAAAGCCGGAATAGCCGGGTCCAACGAAGGCGCCGGGAGGGGTGCTGTTCTTGTTTGCCATGACGTCTACTTCCGTCCCGGCCTGCTTCCCGCCGCGCCACCATTGCCGTCTTTGTCGTGGTTCGAGCGCGCGTCGGGCTGCCCACCGGTTTGCGTCTTCGAGCTGTTGGCGTCGGCCACGCCCTGCCGGACGGGCGCCTGCGTCTCGGGATGGACGGTGCCTTGCTGGGCTGGCTGTTTGCCGCCTTTGACTTTTTTCTCCATACCGCGTGGTGGAGCAAGCGACGTGCCGGGCGCACGCGCTTCAGAACTTGTAGCCCGTCACCAAGGCCTGGGCCAAAAGGCCCCAGCCATCGATTGCCACGAACAGCAGCAACTTGAACGGCAAGCTGACCTGGCTCGGATTCAGCATCTGCATGCCGAGCGCCAAGAGCACGTTCGCGACGACCAAATCGATGACCAGAAACGGGAGATAGATGGCAAACCCGAGCGCGAAGGCTTCGAGCAGCTCCGTGACCACGAACGCGGGCACTACGACCGTGAGGTCGTCGCGCTTCACCACGTCGCGCTCCGCTGGCGGCCGCGCGGCGCGCGCGATCTCGAAGAAGCGTGTGCGCTCGCGTTCGGCGGCGTTCTGCCGCAAAAAGGCGACGACGGGCTCCTTGGCGGCCGCCGCGACGCCCAAGATCCACTCGCTGGTTTCGGCCTGGGCGCTGGGCGTCAGCAACGGCGAGAGCCGATCGCTCAGGCGCGTGCCGAGCGGAGCCATCGCCAGGATCGTCAAAGCACCGGCGAACGCCATGATCACGGTGCTGGAGGGCACGTTCTGCGCGCCGATGGCACCGCGCACGATCTGCAACACGGTCGAGATCTTCACGAACGCCGTCAGCGTCATGAACGCGAAGGGCAGCAACGTCGCTACGCCCAGCACGATGATCAACGTGACGGGGCGCGCGAACAGATCGGGAGCCGCGGTCACGGCGTCTCCTCGTTCGAGCGGGGAGGCTTGGCGGGCGTTGCTGGCGGCGCCCCCGCGTCGGGCATGCCTACGGCACGCTTGAGCACCGAGGCGAACGTGCGCGGCTCGAGCGTCTCGGCTTCTGGCAGCGTGCCGCGCGGCATTTCGCCCAGCTTGGCCAACGAGCTCTCGGACGCCGCCAGCACGTAGACGGTCTCGCCCGCTCGCACCAGGTAAACCGCGCGGCGACCTTCGAGCGGCAACCGCGCCAACAGCTCGAGCGGGCCACCGGTCTTGCCGACCCCGACGCGGCGAAGCGCGCTCAAGAGCACGACCGAAAGCGCCACCACCGCCAGCAACGTGACGAGTGTCTCCACTACGTACCGCGAAAGCGGGGTCATGCGGGGCGGAGACTACACGCGCGGCGGGGTTCGGAACAGGCTCCGCCGCATGGTTGTTAGTTGACAGCTTCGCGCGCGGTTCGACGCTAAATCAGTGACGGATCGGGGCGATTCGAGGCACCTTGTCGAGGTCGGCCGAGTGTGGGCCAGACGCAAGAGGACGCCATGACCGATCAGACCAAGTACGCCCCTAGCTTCCGTCTCGATGGCAAAGTCGCGCTGGTCACGGGGGCCAGCCGCGGAATCGGCTACGGTTTGGCTCGTTCGCTGGCCGAGGTAGGGGCCAAGGTTGCCGTCAGCGCCCGTGACGAGAAGGCGTTGGCAGAGCTTGCCGCCACGATTCCCGGCTCGCTGGTGGTGCCGATGGACATGCGCAGCGTGGCGTCCATCAACGAAGGCGTCGCGCAGGTCGAAAAGCACTTCGGGCGGCTCGACATCTTGGTCAACAATGCCGGCCTCGGCGCCAACCATCCAGCTCTCGAGG
Source organism: Myxococcales bacterium (assembly GCA_040348565.1). GTDB lineage: Bacteria > Myxococcota_A > Polyangia > Polyangiales > Polyangiaceae > PMG-095. The sequence continues at coordinate 8,180 of JBEQSW010000291.1, forward strand.
TGACGGAAAAAGACTGGGACGAGATGATGGAGGTCAATCTCAAGGGGTTGTTCTTCTGCGCTCAAGCCGCCGCGCGCGGCATGGTGGCGCGCGGCTACGGGCGCATCGTGAACATGAGCTCGCAAGCAAGCGTCGTCGGCATCGTCGATCACGCCGTCTACTGCGCCAGCAAAGGCGGAGTGAACCAGCTGACGCGCGTGATGGCCCTCGAATGGTCCAAGCTCGGTGTGACCGTCAACGCCGTCGGTCCCACCTTCATCTACACCCCCGGCACCGCCGAACGCCTCGACGACCCCGAGTACCGCGCCAACGTGCTGCGCCGCATCCCCGCCAACAAAATCGGCGACATCTCCGACGTCGCCGGCGCCGTCATCTACCTCGCCTCCGACGCCGCCAAGCTCGTCTCAGGGACGTGCCTTCTCGTTGACGGAGCCTGGACCGCGCAATAGGTTTTTGGTTCTCCTCCGTGCCTTGCCCACCCGTCTCGCGATCGTGGTGACCTGTCGCGCGATCGACGCTCGGCCTCGCCGAGTTTTGTTCACTCCGGTCTTCTAGGGCGATCGTGATCTGATCGTGCCAAGGTCGGTTGACGTGGTCCCGGCTCGCGCTTTGCGCGAGCTCACGCTGTAGCAGAGCGCTCCGCTTTGCGGTCTTCGAGCAAACGAATCTGCTCGACCAACGGCGTGGTTCGCCGCTACGGATCCGTAAGGCTCGACGCAACCACCGGTTCGGCTTGGCGCCCCAAATTCACAGCTTCCGATCTCCCGATCTTCCTGTGAAAAAATCTGGGGACTTCAGACGCCGTTACGCGGCCGTACTTTTCGCGGCTTCGGGGGGCGCGCCGCTGGGCGGACCCGATGCGGGCTTGGGTTGGCCGGCTTCTTTGAGGCGGCGGGCGGCCTGCACCATGTGCACGACCTGGTCGAGGATGACGGCCACGAGGATGACGGCGCCGACGATGATCCAGTTCCAGTTCGGGTTGAGGCGCCAGATGCGACGGATGCCGTCCGGGTCCGTGTACTGGACCTGGAACATGTTGATGCCGTTGTCGATGACTCGCATCATCGAAGCGCCGATAAGGATGCCGAAGATGGTGCCTTCGCCGCCGCGCAGCGAGCAGCCGCCCAGCACCGCGGCCGCGATGGCGTAAAGCTCGTAGGCGACGCCGACCTGCTGCGACATCTGGCCGATGTACGCGGCGTAGCAGATGCCGGCGATGCCGGCGGTGCCGGCCGAGATGACGTACGTCAAGAGCTCGACCCGGTTGACGTTGATGCCGGAGTAGCGCGCCGCGTCGCGGTTGCCGCCGATGGCGTAGATGTAGCGGCCCAGCACCGTGTAATGCAGCACGTAGGCGCCGACCGCGGCGACCGCGCCGAAGATCACCAAGGGCCAGCCGATCAGCGGATCACGCCCGATGTGCAGCAGGCCGCCGCTGGCTAGGTTCAGCAAGGGCGAGTCACCCATGCTGATCACGCCGCCGTCGACGATGGTTTGGGACACGCCGCGCAGGAGCAACATGCCGCCCAGCGTCACGATGAACGGCTGCAGCTTGAGCCGCGTGATGAGCAGGCCCTGCAGCACGCCCACGATGACGGCTGCCAGCAGCGCCACCGTGACGCCCACCCACAGCGGGTAGCCCAAGCCACCGGTCTGCGTCGAGCTGAGCCGCGCGATGATCACGCCCGTGAGACCGACGACGGAACCGATCGAGAGATCGATGCCGCCGGTGATGATCACGAACGCGATACCGATCGCGAAAATCCCGAGCATGGACACCTGGCGCGTCGTGTTCACGACGTTCGACGCGCTCAAGAAATCCGAGTTCGAGGTCCAGAGCGCGATGCACATCAGCACCAGCGCGATCAACATTCCGAGCTCACGCCTCATGACGCCGCCACATTGCTTTCCCCGGTCGCCTTCGGCGCGAGCGAGCCTCGCGCCTCCGGGTTACCGGTCATCAAATCTGCGATCGCGAGCTGCGTGAGCTCGTGCCGCTCGAGCACTCCTTTGAGTTTTCGTTCGTGCATGACGACGACGCGGTCGCTCATGCCGATAGTCTCTTCCATATCGGAGCTCACCATCAGGATGGTGATGCCCTGCTCGGCCAAGTCCGCCATATGACGATAGATTTCGGCTTTGGCGCCGACGTCGATGCCACGGGTGGGCTCGTCCAAGATGAGCACCTTGGGGGACATCGCCAGCCATTTGGCCAGCACGACCTTTTGCTGATTGCCGCCCGAGAGGTTGCCCACGGCTTGTTTGATGCTGGGGGTCTTGGTGCGCAGGCGTTTCACGCCGTTTTCGGCGACCTCTTGCTCGGTCTTGCGATCGAGCCAGCCAAAGGCGGCGTAGCTGGACACGTTCGGCAGCGATGTATTTTGCGCGACCGACATGGGCAGCACGAGGCCGTGGCGCTTGCGGTCTTCGGGGGCCAAGTAGACGCCGGCGTCGATGGCTTGGCGCGGCTCGTGCGGCGCGTAAGGGCGGCCGTCGAGCTTCATCGAGCCCGCGAGGGCGGGCGTCACGCCAAAGATGGCTTCCATCAGCTCGGTGCGGCCCGCGCCGATCAGGCCGGCGAAGCCGAGGATTTCGCCCTTGCGAGCGGTGAAGCTGGCGCGGTCGGGTGCGCCCGGCACGACGAGGTCCTGCACCTCGAGCATGGGTTCGGTCGAGGTGCGCTCGCGCTTTTCGGGGAAGTAGTGGTTGCTGAGCTCGCGACCCACCATCATGGCCACGACTTTGTCGTGCGTGGCCTCGGCGCGGTGCAGGTCGCCGACGTAGCGGCCGTCGCGCAGCACCGTGATGCGATCGGCCAGATCCATCACCTCTTGCATGCGGTGCGAGATGTAGATGATGCCGATACCGTCGGCCTTCAGCTGACGGATGATCTTGAACAGCTGCTCCGACTCGGCGCCTGCCAGCGACGACGTCGGCTCGTCCATGATGATGATGCGCGCCTTGGTCAAAAGCGCCTTGGCGATTTCGACCATCTGCATCTGGCCCGCGGTCAGCCGCGAAACCTGGGTGGTGACCGGCAGCCGCAGACCGACGCGCGCGATCAGCTCGGTGGCGCGCGCGTTCATTTTCGGGCGGTTGAGCGGGCCGAACAGCCCGCCCTTCGCGCCTTCGTTACCCAAGAAGATGTTGGTGGTGATGTCGAGGTTGGGCGCCAGCATCAGCTCTTGATGGATGAGCGCGATGCCACTGCCCTTCGAGTCCTTGACGCCGTCGAAGGCAACGGCCTTGCCGTCGATCTCGATTTCGCCCTCGTCGGGCGGCTGCACGCCGCCCAAAATCTTCATCAGGGTGCTCTTGCCGGCGCCGTTCTCGCCCATCAGCGCGAGCACCTCACCGGCCTTGAGCGAGAGCGAAACACCTTGCAATGCCACCACCCCGGGAAAGCGCTTGGTGATGCCGCGCATTCGGAGCAGTGGCGTTTCGCTTTGAGGAACCTCGCTCATGGCCGTCTTGGTGTGCTTTCGGAAAGTGGGGCGACGACTACTGGACCGACTTCTTCATCGCGGTCAGCTCCGCTTTGAAGGATTCGACGTTCGCTTTGTCGATGACGGTGACGCCGGTGTCAATCACGCCGTTGGTCGGGATGGCCTTCTTGGTTTCGGCGTTCTTGGTCGCCAGGTCGTGCATCCATTTGGCCGACAGGTAGCCGAACTGGAACGGCTTCTGCACGACGGTTGCCTCGATGGTGCCGCTCTTGATGGCGTCGAGCGTTGCGTCGTCCTCGTCGAACACGGCCGCCTTGACCTTGCCCTGTTTGCCGAGGCCCTCGATGGCGGCGGCGATGGCCGGGCCGTTATAGTTCCAGAGGCCGACCACCAAGTTCAGGTCCTTGTGGGCGTTGATGATGTCTTCCACGTTCGAGCGGGCCTTGGCGCGGTCGGTGTTGTCCTCGCGCTTGTCCACGATCTCGATCTTGTGGTCCTTGATGGCGGCTTCGATGCCGGCCAAGCGCTGGGCCGCGTTGTCGGCCGACAGGGTGCCGACGAACACGGCAATCTTGCCGCCGTCGGGCAGAATCTTGGTGATGCGCTCGCCCAGGGCCTTACCGGCCTCGAAGTTGTTGGTGCCGATGTACAACAGGCGCTTGGACTTGTCGGCGTCCGAGTCGAACGTGATGAGGTTCGTCTTGGCGGCGACCTCGTCCAAGATGCGCAGCTGGTCCTTCGGTGCGATCACGCTGACGGCGATGGCGTCGTAGCCCTGGCTGGCCAGGTTCTGAAGGATCTGGTTCTGGTCTTCCGGAGTGCCGTTGGGCGGCATCTTCATGTCGACCTGAATCTTTGCTTCTTTCTCGTACTTGCGGAGACCAGCTTCGGCGATCTTCCAGAACTGGCTGGGGTTATTGGTCACGAAGGCGAGCTTGACGATCTTGGCTTCACCCGCCGGCGCCGCGCCCGAGGAAGCGGCAGCCGCGCCGCTCTTGTTGTTGTTGCAGCCGAGCATGAGCAGCGGAATGGCTGCCAGTACCAGGCCGAGTTTGCCGAGCGTTCGCTTTCTAATGTTCATGTCCCACAATCCTCGGGTTTTTTTCGCTTGCGCCTTCGTTCAGCTCCCGAGCCAGACGCACAAGCGAGTCAGGCCGGGCAGCTTAGGACAGGTCAGTTACATCAATGCGGTGATTCGGGCGCACTCTTCCGCAGAGCAGCGGAGGTCGAGAAATGCCGAGACCATGCGCCATAGTGACGTCCGGGACCTGACGCGGATCGACTTTTTGGAATGGTTCTTTCCTTTGAGCGTCAGGAGGCTCAACCAGAGCCGCGGATGGCCGGGAAAGTCGGTCATGCGTTTGTAAAAAACACGCAGTCTCGGGGGACAAGACGCTCGCCTTGCAGCCCCTGACGGGCTCTCTCGCCCGCCGGGCGCTCCGACGCCTGCCGTGGCTCAGGGG
>JBEQSW010000298.1:0-7723 GCA_040348565.1 Myxococcales bacterium
AGGGGTCAGGGGTGAGGGGTGAGGGGTGAGGGGGCAGGGGGGATTCGCGCTAGTCGCCGAAGCCTGCTGCGATCCGTAAGTCTGCCGCGATCCGTAAGTCTGCTGCGAGCCGCAAGCCCTGCTGCGAGCTCCAAGTCTGCTGCGAGCCGTAAGGATGCCGCGGACCGCAAGTCTGCTGCAGCTCTCGCTCTCGAGCCGTCAGCCTACTGCTCTCCGTAAGTCTGCTGCAGCTCTCGCCGCCCGAGCCGCCCACCACCTGTACGTCGATCGCGAGCACGCCCGCGTGCGAGCCGGATCACCCCCACCCACACCTTGGCAAGACCAGATCACGATCGAAACAGAAGACCGGAGTGAACAAAACTCGGCGAGGCCGAGCGCCGATCTCGCTTCAGGTCAAGAGGATCGCGAAACGCACCCACCAAGGCACGGAGGCAAACCTAGACCCTAATGATACAACGAAACTTCAGCCAATTTGCCCTTGGCTTCGTTGATGTGCGCGCTGTTGGGAAACCGGCGGATGAACGAACGGAGCGTCGATTTGGCGTCGTTCCAGGCCTGAATTTCGAGCTGCGCGTGGGCGAGCGTGAGGGTGGCTTCGTCCATCACTTCTTTGTCGGCGGAGGACTCGGACAGTTGCATCAACAGCGGGATGGCTTCCCGGTGGAGGCCGAGCGCGATCAACGCGCGCGCCAATTGGTAGTTGGCTTGCGGGCTGTGCGCGGCGTCGCTCTTGTACTGCAGGGACTCGCGCAGCGACTGTTGCGCTTCGTGCCAGCGTGCCATCCTGATGTGATCGACGCCGGTCTGATACGCAATCAAGGACAGCTCGTTCTTGGCCCGCTCCACCGCCGCCTCGAACACCGCGCGCTCGGTCGGTGACAGGTCGAGCTTGCTGACCGCCGCGTAGCCGTCGATGATCTCGCGGCGCTTGTTCTGGATCACCAGGCGGTAAAATTCGGCGGCCTGTCGCGAAGACGAGCTGCGCGCTTCCTCGCGCGCCAGCACGACCTTCTGCTCCTTTTCGAGCGCCTCGAGCTGGTCTCGCGTCTCGCGACTTTCACCGCGCACGGTGTCGATGCGAATGTCCCAAGCCAGCTTCACGAACACCAGAATGATGGCGATGGTGACCACGTAGCCGGTGGCGCTGGTGACCAGGACGCGCCGCTCGGAGCCCTGCTGGCGCTTGGAGATGCTCTTCAGGTCGGCCGCCAGCGCGTTGACCAAGTTGTTGGTCTTGATCGTCAGAGCGCGGCTCTCGACGATCTCGCGCTTGACCTGCTCGAGCTCGTACTCATCCATGGTGGGGGGCGGATAGTATCCTCACTTCCTCAACGGAACTCCATGCTTGCGGATTCCTTGGGGTCTCGGCCGGCCACCCCGGCTTGCGCGTCCGGGAATCGTCATGTAAAGGAGGACCCCCGCTGGGGCCCGCCCAGCCGCGCACCAGGACCGAACTGATGGACACGAGTGACATTCGCAAGGGTTTGAAACTGATGATGGACGGCAACCCGTACGTCGTTACCGACTTTCAGTTCGTCAAACCGGGCAAGGGGCAAGCATTCACGCGCACCAAAATGCGCAACATGCTCACGGGCAACACCATCGAGCGCAACATCCGCTCCGGCGAGCGCTTCGACCCGGCCGACGTGGAAGACCGCACCCTGCAGTACATCTACCAAGAGGGTGAGATGTACGTGTTCATGCACCCGAAGACCGGCGATCAGGTCAGCGTGCACCAGGACATCGTGGGCGACGACAAAGGCTTCCTGATGGACGGCATCGACGTCACCATCACCATCTACAACGGCAACCCCGTCTCGATCGAGCTGCCGCCGCACATCGTGGCGCAAATCGCCGAAACGGAGCCCGGTGACCGCGGCAACACCGCCACCAACGTGAACAAGCCGGCCAAGATCAGCACCGGCGCCACCGTCGGCGTGCCGCTGTTCGTGACCGAGGGCGAGTGGATCAAGATCGACACCCGCACCAAGCAGTACATCGAGCGCGCGAAGGCGCCCTCGCTCCAGCCGAAGTGAGCGCGGCGGCTACGGCCGCTTGAGCAGCACGACCTTGTCGCCTGCCACGCAGGCGACGGCGGCGCGATCGTTCGCCACCACGCAGTCTTGCGCTCGCCGCGTGTCGACCGGCCCCTCCGGCAGCTTCCACAGCTCCTGGGTTTGCCCCGTCACCAGCAAGCCGAGCGCCGTCGTGGCGACGAGCCATGCGCCGTCCGGTGAGCGCGCCGAACCGGGGCTGGGTAACGCCTTGCCGCTCTTTCTCGGTTCCGAAAGCGCGCCGCCGAGCAGCACCGAAAAGCCCTCGGCGCTGGTAGCGACCGGCACCGGATCGGGACAGCTGAAGCGGCCCTTGCAACCGCCGGGCCGTGGCGAAAGCAGCCGCGTCGGTAGACCCGCGGCCTGTGGCCCCGCCGCGTCACTGAACGCCAGCTGCACCTCCGAGGTGTCGCACGCGCACAACGCGCCGGTCAGCCGTCGCCCGCTCGCGTCGGTCACGTCGAGCGGCCACGCCGGGGTGCCGCCGTCGGCGTCGACGGGCGCCTCGGTGCTGCCGTCGCGCGAGGCGCGCACCAGGCCGGCGTCGGTCTGCACCAACAGCGAGCCGTCTTGCTCGAACCATAGCGGGCTCCAGTGCGGACCCTTGACCGCCTTGGGGCGCGCGTTGAGCGCGACGGCCGAGGGCGAGACGGCTAGCAGCCGCTTGGTCAGCTCTTTGGTGATCGACTTTTCGGCGTCGGCCGAGATTCGCTTGAAGTACCAGTCGGCGCGCGTCACCACCGCGGCCGCGCCGAGCGCGTCTTTGGCGGCCAAGCGCGACAAGACTTCGGCGCGCGCCAGGATGTCGACGACGCCGCCCAACTCTTCGCAACGGATGGCGGAGCCTTCGGCGTCGAACACGCGCGGCGTCGCACCTTCGGCGCACAGCGTGCCGAGCAAGCGGCGCGTGGCGTCGACCTCGGCCGAGGCGGTGGGGCCGGCTTTGGCCAGCAAGGCTTTGGCCGCCAGTGTGAGCGAAGCGCGCGGCTCGGCGGCGTCGCGCGAAACCCCAGCCGCGCGATCGACGAAAGCCAGCGTGGCGCTGGCTTTGGCGCCTTCCGGGCTCGTCAGGGTGAAGACGAGCTTGACGTCCTCGCGGCCGTCGCCATCGCGATCGCTCGAGTCTTCGTCGATGGCGAGCGCTTCACCGGTGGCGGGTTGGGCGATGCGCAGGGTGAGCACCTCCGGACGCGAGCTAGCCGGCGAAACGACGCTGACCGCTTCCACCGGCACGCGCGCCAGCAGGCCGGCGGGGCAGGTGGCCACGGTATCGACCAGCACGCTGGAGGGCCCGGTTTGCACGAGGCGCGTGGCGTGCACGCAACCTGGCGCGATGGGCACGAAGCTGGGCAGAGTCATGACCTGCTTGGCTTGGCCGCCAGCTCCGTAGGCCATGAGCAGGCCCGGCACCACGTCGTGCGCGTCAGCGTCCGCTTTCAACCAAGCCACCACTTGCCGTGTCGCGCCTTCGCCCAGCACGAGCGCGCGGTCGAACACGTAGCGCGGCACCGCGTCTAGCGTGAGCTCGCCCATCCGCAGCTTGCGCGAGCCCGCCGGGGCCACCAAGGCGGCCGGAAATTTGCCGGGCTCGATCTTCGCGCTGGGCGCGGGCGGCGGCGTGGCCGAGTCGGCTTCGCTGGGCACGGCCGACGTCACCCCGAAGGGTGTGTACGGCTTCTCTTTCTGGCAACCATCGCAGCCGAGCGCGGCCAGCGGAATGGCCAGCGTCGCCCAAAACTCAGCTCTTTTTCGCATCCGTCTCGTGAGCTTTCGCGAGCTTGGCCCCGCTTGAATCATAAACGTAGAAGCCGCGCCCCGTCTTCCGCCCGAGCAAGCCCGCTTGCACCAAATTTCGCAGCATGGGGCAGGGCCGGTACTTCGAGTCCCCGAAATCTCGCAGCAAAATCTCGGCGATGGACAGCACCGTGTCGAGGCCGATGAGGTCGGCTAGCTCCAGCGGGCCGAGCGGGTGACCGAGGCCGAGCCGCGCGCCCAGGTCGATGTCTTCCTTTTCGCCCACGCCTTCTTCGAGCGCGAAGCAAGCTTCGTTGATGAGCGGGATCAGGATGCGGTTGACCAAAAATCCCGGGCGATCTTGGCTGACGATGCTCTGCTTGCCCAAACGGCTCGACAGCTCGAGCACGCTCGTCAGCGTCGCCTCCGACGTCAACGTGCCGCGCACGACCTCGACCAGCTTCATGACCGGCACCGGGTTCATGAAGTGCATGCCAATGACGAGCTCGGGCCGCGAGGTTTCGCGCCCGAGCCGCGTGATCGAAAGGCTCGAGGTATTGGAGGCCAAGATGGCCGAGGGCTTGGCGTGGGCGCTGAAGCTACGAAAAAGCGCGGTCTTCAGCTCCAGCTGCTCGGGCGCGGCTTCTATCACCAGGTCGGCTTCGGCGACGCCGAACAGCGGGCCACCGGTGCGGATGCGGCCGAGCAGCTCGTTGGCGCCGCCAGGCGGGAGCTTGCCTTCGGTCTCTTGGCGGCGCAGCCGCGCTTCCATCTTGGCCACGGCGCCTGCGGCCTGAGCTTCGGCCTGATCGGACAAGGTGACGGCGAGGCCCGCGCGCGCGGCGACCTGCGCAATGCCGGCGCCCATCTGGCCGGCGCCGACCACGGCCACGCTCTGTATCCCGGTCGATTCGCGGATCATGCGGTGAAGCGTCCTCGGGCGCAGTGCTAACATGGCGGCCGGATGCTCGCGAGGTTGCTGTTGCTGCTGCTCTTCTGTGGCTTCGCGTGCGCTTGCGCGGGGCCCGCCGCATCGCCGCTCCCACGCGCGACCATGTTGATGGACAAGGGCCGCGCGGAGGAAGCGAGCAAGCTACTCCTCTCCTATCTCGCGAAGCATCCGAGCGCGGTTCAGGAGCGCCGGCTCTTGATTCGGATCGAGGCGTCCCGCGGACAGCTGGGCCGGGCTCAGGCAGAAGTCGCCCTGCTCGAAAAGCAGCTGGGGCCGCACAGCCCGGTGCCGATGGTCGAGCTCGGGCACGCGCTCGAGATGGCACATCGCTACGACGAGGCCTTGGCCGCCTACGATCGGGCCGCGGAGCTGGCACCCACCGAGCCGCTCGGGCCCCTGACCGGAGGCCTGCGGGCCGCACGCTGGGGAGAGCTCGACCTAGCCGAGCCGCGTTTGCAGGAAGCGGTGCGCCGAGGTCCGAAGGATCCGGCCGCGTGGCACGCACTCGGCCTGGTTCGGTTGTCGCAAGGCAACCTGGCTGGGGCTGAGCAAGCGTACCGTTCTGGCCTTCTGGCCGACCCGACCGCGCTCGAAAACCGCGTCGGGCTGGCAACTCTGGCTCTATCCCGGGGTGATCTCGCAGCAGCCTTGGTGCAATACGACGCGATTGCAGAGCGCCGGCCCAAGCTTCCTGACGCTCAGCTAGGACGTTCGTTCGCGCTGATGGGGCTGGGACGTTTCCAAGATGCCAGCCGCGCGCTCGACGAAGCCGAGCGGCTCGGCGGCGATCCGCGCGTCGTTGGCGCTCAGCGTCGCGCGCTCGCGCGTCGCACATCGGCGCACCCATAGCGCGCAGAGTCTGCGATCCTGGGTCGGGAGCACCAGCTCCGGACCCTCCGGCCTCACCCTCCGGATTGGCCTCCGTCCGGTAAATCGATCCGCGCGTCCGGGGCGACCACGAGCGACTCAAACCCGAGCGGTTTCGAGTGCTTGTAACGCCTGATTACGCGGCGTACTCTCGGCCGCCCTCGCACCGTTCGCGAGGGAGGGACCCCCAGCGACTGACATGCGATCTGGCTCCGAGACGTCGTCACGTCGGCTTCCCCCAAAAGCCGATGGTCGCGCTTTCGGAAGCAGCCTGCCCGTACCGAAGAGGGCGCGGCTGAACGAGGAAAAGAAAAGCTAAATGGATTCTCAGACGATCCGCACCGCGCTTGGAAAACTGCAGGCTGAACCGGGTTCGAAGGAAGCTTGGGAATCCTTGCAATCGTCCGTCAAACAAGGGGGCGGCGACCTTTCACCGGAGGAGCTCGCAAGGTTGCTCGACTCCGCGCGCGAGAAGCATGCCGAGCGTGGTGAATGGACGGCCGCCGCGAAGCTCTTGGAGCTAGCCATCGCGGCCGCCGAGGGCACCCCGCGCGAGGTGGAGCTGGTGCGCGAGCAAGCCAAGCTGTTGTCGGAGCAGCTGTTCGACGAGGACGGCGCGGCAGTCGCCTACCTGCGGGTCCTGGAGCTTGCCCCGGACGCCAAGGACGCCTCGCAGAAGCTGGAAGAGCAAGAGAGCCGACGCGCGCGCTACACCGAGCTGCGCGCCAGCTACGTGAGTGAAGCCGAAGGCGCCAGCGACGAAGCTTACAAGAGCGCCATGCTCATGCGCGCGGCCGAGATGGACGTGCGCTTCGGCAACGACGACGCCGCGTTCGAAGCCGCCGTCGACCGGCTGGAGCAAGCGGTGCGGCTCGATCCGACGAACGAGGCCGCGGGGCGGCTGCTGGAGCACTTGTACCGGCAGAAGGGGCGCCACGAGGACGTGGCGGGCGTGCTCGAGCGCTTGTCCGACCGCGGTGAGACCGCGCTGTCGCGAATCTCGGCCGGCGTGCGCCTGGCGCGCACCTACGCCCAAGATCTGAACGACAAAGAGCGCGCCGCTCGCGCCTACAACAACGTCTTGCGCGACGCGCCCGATCACGCCGAAGCCAAGGAGTTTTTGTCGGATCTGTACTCCGGCGCCGAGCGTTGGGCGGATCTGGTCGCGTTGTACGAGCGCGAAGTGAAGGCCAAGGCCGGCGGCGACGCCGAGCGCATCGGCGACATGCTGCAGATCGCCATGTTACATTGGAAGAAGCTCGAGAAGCCGAGCGACGCCGAGCCCTGGTTCGAGCGCATCCGCCGAGTCGAGCCATCCAACCCGGGCATGCTGTCGTTCTTCCGCGAGTATTGCGCGAGCTTGAACGACGACACGCGCTTGATGGACATCTTGCAAGCGGCCGCGCGCGCATTGCCGGAAGGCAGCAAGGAACGCACCCAGCTCAGCTCGCAGCTGGGCAAGATGGCCGAGGGCCAAGAGAACGCCCAGAAGGCCGTCGAGCAGTACAAGAGCGTGCTGCGACAAGATCCGGACAACGCCGAAGCGCGCGAGGCGCTCAAGCGCTTGTACAAGCAGACGCAGGGCTACAACGCGCTCGTCGAGCTGTTGCGCCAAGAGCTGGAGCGGCTACCGAACGAGAAGTATCAAGAGCGCATCACGGTCTTGCGCGAGGTTGCGACCGTGTACCGCCAGTACATCAAGAGCGACACGGCGCTGCTGTCGGTGTTGGGCCAGATCGTTCAGCTGGACGACAAGCTCGACGAGCAAGACGTCTTGGAGATGCGCGAGTTGGTCGCGCTGTACGAGAAGCTCGGTCGCCACCGCGACTTGATCACCAACCAGATGAAGCTGGCGGAGATCACGCCCGACGTCGAAGAGAAGAAAGAGCTGTACCGGGCCGCCGCGCGCCGCTGGCTAGAGCAGTTCTCCAACGCACAGAACGCCACGGAAGCGTACGCCGCGCTGATCAAGGTCGCGCCGGACGATCGCGAAGCGCGCGAGCGCCTCGAAGAGCTGTACCGCAAGCGACGCGCTTGGGCGCCGCTGTATGACCTGTACGCGGCCGATTTGAAGCAGGCAGACGGCCCGAAGCAGCTGCCGCTGCTGCGCGAGATG
>JBEQSW010000476.1:0-5418 GCA_040348565.1 Myxococcales bacterium
TGACGACGCGCGTCGAAGGTACCTGCCGCCAACAGGACTTCAACAATTCGGGCTTGCCGGGCAGCTCCACCGGCGGCACGGCGAGCGGCGGACCTCTCATCAGCCCGAACGGCAGTGGCGTCACGGTGGAGGCGTCGGGCGTCGTGGGCGCGTTCGAATGGACGGTCATCTCGCTCGATCAAAGCTTGGCCCAGCCGGCCGACGCCGCCATCGCTTGGCTGGGACAGAACCAGTACGACGTCCCGCAGGGCGCCGCCGGCCTCTTGGGCCCGTATCTGGAAGACGGCATGTACCTTTTGGCGCTCAAGCTGACCAAAGGCGCCGACAGCGGTTCGATCCGTCCCATCGTGCTCACTTACACCGGCGCCGAGGCTTCCATCCCGGTGAAGCTCACGGCGGTTGCCGCCAACGACGACATGGGGGTGCTGACCTGGCTGCTTGGCCCAAGCCGCGCCGTGCCGCGGAACTACCTATCGTTGGAGCTGAACGAAGCGCGCATCAATTGGTTCAACGCCGCTTCCACCTACAACTCGGTGGTGATTGAAGCGGCCAACGACGCGGGCGGTCAAGGCTTCGTGACCGAGTTTGCCGGCAAGACCGACAAGCTCAAATCCCTGGTCTGGACGCAATCGGACGACCAAATCTGGACCGCCATTCAGGGCCAAATCTACGGCAGCTTCAGCGAATTTTTCACGCAAGTTTACGTACAATACGGCGCTTGGGACGGTTTTTGGGACGCCACGCGCGCCGCCGTCACCCTGCCCGCCAACCTGGCTTTCGAAGACTTCAAGCTTTGCCCTAACTGCTACGCGGCACAAATTGAATTCAAGCCCGCCAGCTACTTGGCCGAGCTACAGAAGAGCGTCATCGACCCCGTCAAGCTGGTGCAAAACCTGATCGACGCGCACCCCCACATGACGCGCCTGTACACGACGTTGTCGGCCGAAGAGATGACCGTGGATCCCATCTTCACGTTCAACGCCGACTTGGACGACGTCGACAACCAGCACACGGCAGAGCGCGTGATCGAGTGCACTCCAAAATTGCTTCAGTCCGAGGCTCCGTGGCGTATCGAGCTACCGCAAGGCGGCGTGGTCCGCGGCAACGCCAGCAGCTCCGCCACGTGGCCGACGGCGCTCGACAGCTTGCCGTCCAACCGACGCGTGGTACGCACCGGCGCAAGCGGCGCGGGCAAAGTGGTCGAAGACAACGCCGCCTCTATCGCGACCATGCTGGACGACTACAACGCAAGCGTGGTGCCGACGTCGGCCGGCACTCCCGGCGGCGGCGGCTCTAGCAGCTCCAACGCCGCCAGCAGCAGCAGCGGCGGTTGCAGCATCGCCGTGCCAAACGGCTCCTGGAGCGCACTTTTCGCAGCTTTCGGGCTGGGCAGCGCCATGCTTCGTCGGCGCCGCCGCCAAGCCTGAGCTCGAACCGCGAGCCAGCGGCAACGGCCGACCACGAGCCAGATTGCCCGTCGCAGGGCCGTCTGGCGCGCGCTAGAGTCCGCGGCGATGTCACGTCCGGGTCGCCAGTTCATCAGCAAGAAAGCCGCGCAGTTCAGCGAGTCGGTCATCCGCGAGATGACCCGTCTCGCGCAAAGGCACCAAGCCGTGAACCTGGCCCAAGGGTTCCCGGATTTTCCGGCACCAACGGCGCTGAAAGAAGCCGCCAAGCGCGCCATCGACGCCGACAAGAATCAGTACGCCATCACTTGGGGCGCCAAGGCGTTTCGCGACGCATTGGCCAAGAAGCACGAGCGCGCGAGCGGCGTCGCCATCGATCCGGAGCGTGAGCTCACGGTGTGCTGCGGCTCGACGGAGGCGATGATCTCGGCGCTGCTCGCGACCGTCGATCCGGGCGAAGAAGTGATCGTGTTCGAGCCCTGGTACGAGAACTACGGCCCCGACGCGATCCTTTCGGGCGCGACGCCCGTTTACGTCAAGCTACGCGCGCCCGATTGGAGCTACGACCCGGCTGAGCTCCGCGCCGCGTTTTCGCCGCGCACCAAGGGCATCATCGTCAACACCCCGCACAACCCAACCGGCAAAGTCTTCACACGCGCGGAGCTGATGGAAATTGGCGCCTTGTGCGAAGAGTTCGACGCGCTGCTGTTCACCGACGAAATCTACGAGCACATCGTGTACGACGGCGCCGAGCACGTGTACCCGATGACGCTCCCGGGGCTGCGCGAACGCACGGTGATGATTTCCGGGCTTTCCAAGACCTTCAGCATTACCGGTTGGCGCATCGGCTACGCCATCGCACCGCCGGATCTCACTGCCGCCATCCGCAAGGTTCACGATTTCTTGACCGTGGGCGCGCCGGCTCCGCTGCAAGAAGGCGCAGTCGCTGCGCTGGAGCTCGAGCCCAGCTACTACGAAAAGCTCAAGCTCGAGTACCAGCGCCGTCGCGACCTATTCTTGCCGCTGATCACCCAGGCCGGCTTCGTGCCGAGCGCACCGCGCGGCGCCTACTACGTGATGGCCGAATACCCCGACGTCGGCATCACCGACGACGTCGAATTCACACGCTTCCTGATCGAAAAGATCGGCGTCGCCGTCGTGCCCGCGTCCAGCTTCTATCGCAGCGGCG
The DNA here is from genome assembly GCA_040348565.1 of Myxococcales bacterium. GTDB lineage: Bacteria > Myxococcota_A > Polyangia > Polyangiales > Polyangiaceae > PMG-095. Next base: position 2,596 of record JBEQSW010000476.1, read on the forward strand.
ACCCCGACGCCAAACGGCGCATCCGCTTCTGCTACCCGAAGAAAGACGAAACGTTGCTGGAAGCCGGCCGGCGGCTGACCGCGCTCCGCCCGCGGTGAGGCGGGCTCGCGGCCGTCACTCGGCCGCGATGGGCAGGCGACGCCGGCCGTCGACGGGGCGCGTTACCACGCTGAGCGGTGATTGAGGCAGCGGCAGCTGCTGATTCTTGGCGTACACGGGGTGACGGCCGTGCTCCCGGTACCACTCGGCGACAGTGGCGGTGTGCTTCATCTTTTCGACGATTTGGCGGAAGCCGACGCCGGTGTTGTAGGCGCAGAACGAGATCTCTCCCAACTGCGTGCCGTACGGGATGATGCACATCTCGGTGCGGCGGAAATCGTAGTTGAACAGATCTTGAAACCACATGCCGGCCACGAACAAAAAGCGCCATTCGAACTTGGCCGCGTCGCCTTCGGTGGCGCCCACTTTGCCGCCGCTCGCGCCAATTTGGCTCAAAAACTGCTTGATGAACTCAGCGTAGCCGTAGCCCTCCGGCGCGCGGGTCACGTCGAAATTGCGCATCAGCGACAGCGCGATGGCCGCCAGCGACTCGGGCTTGGTGCGCCCGGCGTCGGCGATCTGCTGCATGTCTTTGAGGATTTGCTCGAGGTTCAGGAACTCGGCCAAGGGCACCATCTTCTTGGTGCGCTTGTTCACGAGCAGCGCGGTGCCGATGCCGCAGTTGGGGTGGCAGCCGCACTTCAAGGCACCGAAGTCGGCGTTGGGCCCTTGCAGCAGATCGACGACGTCGCTGAACGGGTTCATGGCCGAGAGCGGGAACCAGTCGCGCATGGGCTCGGTCACACCCAGCTGATCGTGCAAGTCGTGCGCGAGGTGGCTGAGGGTGTAGCGCTGCGCCACCCGCTGCTCCAGCGTAATGTCCTCGTCGCGACCAGTGAAGCTGACGGGCTGAAACGAGACGACCGTGATCTTGTCCGCGTTGTCGATCGCAAACTGGACGATGGGCCCGACTTGCTCGTTGTTCACGCCGTTGACGACCGTGACCACGAGCACGACGTCGATGCCGGCGGCGGCCAAATTCTCGATGGCGCGCAGCTTGACGTCGAACAAATTGCCGACCTTGCGGTGGCTGTTGGCTTCGTTCGTGACACCGTCGAACTGCAGGTAGCAAAGGCGGAGCCCGGCGCGCTTGGCCTCGTGGCAAAACTCCGGCTCCTGCGCGAAGCGGATGCCGTTGGACGCGCATTGCACGCAAAAATAGCCGACGTCGCGCGCGTATTTGATGGCCTGAATGAAATGGGGGCTCAGCGTGGGCTCACCGCCCGAAAACTGCACCGAGAGCTGGCGACGTGGCTTCACGCCCAGGCTGTCGTCCAGAATTTGCTGCACCTCTTCCCAAGCCAGCTCGTGCACGAAACCAACCTGGTTGGCATCCATGAAGCACGGATCGCACATCATGTTGCAGCGGTTGGTGAGGTCGACGGTCAGGACCGAGCCGCGCCCGTACTTGATGGTCGAGGTGCCGTGGTCGCGCAGCTTGGATTTCGGCGACAGGTAATCGCGCCCCGGAAACAAATTCTCGATCCGCGCCAGGAAGGCCGGGTCCATGCTCATGACGTCCTCGAAGCGACCGTGCTTCGGGCATTCCTTGACCATCAACACGCGCCCGTCCCGCTCGATGATTTCCGCGCGGATCTCGCCGGGGTTGCTGGCGACGAAGCTGTCCAAGTCTTGCGCGCCGCTCAGCACCTGGGCCCGCGCTTCTTTCGTGCAGTCGGGGCAAAGCGAGTCGGTCTGGCGCGGCCAGCCGAGCTGCGGAAAAGTCCGCTCGCGTTTGCGAATCAAAGGCGCTGGCGCCCACTTGGGCTGCACGGCGCGCCCTTCGTTGGCCTCCGCGTAGCGCTCGAGCCAAGGCCACAAGAGGTTGGCCGCAGAGGTTGCCGCTTTGCCTGCCGTCGTACCGAATCGCTGCCAAGCGCGCTGCATGAACCGGCGGGAGCATACACGTAACCGCCGCCGGGGGAAGCTCCCGGGCACCCTTAGAAGTTACCAGAATGTGACGGCAATCCGTCTTGAGGCGAACGTGGGTGTGGCGGGTTGTCCTTTGTGGCGCCTCTTGCCCCAAACGCTTGCACCGTCGCCCATCGGCGGAAAAGACTCTCCGCACGATGATCGGGACGAGCGAGCCACTAGCCATCGCCAGCGATGTGCACCTCGAGGCCACCGGCTCGGAGCGCAGCGCTTCTCGGCTGGCCCGCTTGATCCAGGGTCACGCGGGGCACGAAATCGTGCTCGCCGGCGACATCTTCAATTTGTCGCTCGACGTGCCGAGCCGCAACCCGGCCGACTCGGTGCGCGACATCGTGGCTCATTATCCTGACTTGACGGCCGCGATGCGCCAGCACCTAGCCGCCGGCCATGCCCTCACGTTCATCGGCGGCAATCACGACGCCGGAGTGGTCACGCGGGGCACGCGCGAACGCCTGCTGGATCTGTGCGGCGTAGGCGCAAACGCGCGCCTGAGCATCGAGCCATGGTTCATCCGCCGCGGCGGGGTGCACGTGGAGCACGGGCACGTGCACGATCCAGACAACGCGCCGGCACATCCGTTGGCGGTTTGGTCACCGGAAACCGAGCCCCTCGGCATTTCGCTGACGCGCCGCTTCCTTTCGCCGCACGACGCCTTCACGTTCGCACATGCGCACCACACCACGCCGCTGCAAGGGTTCGTCCACGCCATCAAAACCTTCCGCGGCCGCGCCCCCCTGATTGTTCTGCACTACTTCTTGATCTCGAGCCGACTGACGGCGGAGGCAGCCGTGC
>JBEQSW010000324.1:0-14099 GCA_040348565.1 Myxococcales bacterium
GCGTTCGTGCACGACGATGCGCGCGCGAGCGCCCGAGGCGCACTGTCTACGCGCAAGCTCGCCCAGCGGGTGCTCGCTCAGGACGTCGCCATAGTGGACCAACAGGCCATCGTCGCCGGCCAGCTCGCCCAACGCGCGCGGGGTACCGGCGGTGCCAAGCAGCGTCTTTTCCTCGAAATAGTGGATGCGGACGCCGTAGCGGAAGCCATTGCCGAGCCGGGCTCGCAGCTGATCGGCGCCAAAATGCAGGTTCACGAACACGTCGTGCAGGCCCGCCGCCGCCAAGCGCAGCAGCGTGTGCTCTACCAGCGAGAGCTGGCCGACTTCCAGCAACGGCTTCGGTCGGACTCGACACAGCTCGCCGAGACGCGTACCGAAGCCGCCGCACAGCACCAGCGCCTTCACGAAGCCGCTCCCAGCGCCGTTGGCGCGCGCCCGAGCACGACGGCGGCGGCCTCGGGCAAGTCCTGGGCAAGGTGATGCGCCGCTTGCGCTTCGAAGCCGCCCGTCACCTCGATCGGCGCCGCTCCGTGCGCTCCCGTCAACAGCTGGATGGTGGTGCAGCCGGCGCGCAAACCCGCCACCACGTCGCTCGGCCGATCGCCGAGCATGAAGCTTTGCGGCAGCGAAACGTCGTGCTCCGCCGCCGCTTGCAGTAACAATCCGGGCGCCGGCTTGCGGCAGCCGCAGTCTTGGCGAAGCTCGGGCCGCGTGGCGCGCGGGTGGTGCGGGCAAAAATAGAAGCCGTCCAGGCGTGGCCCGCCTTCCGCGGAAATCCGCGCCTGTACCTGCTCTTGCAGCTCGGTCACCGCCTGCTCGTTCAGCAGGCCCCGTGCCACGACCGTTTGATTGCTGACGACCAGCAGCAAGAAGCCGGCTTCGTGCAGCTCAGCCAGCGCCGAGGCAACGCCCGGCGTCAGCACGATGTCGTCGGCGCTCGTCAACGGGCCGACGTCTCGCACCAACACCCCGTCGCGATCGAGAAAGACGGCGCGGCGGCTCATGCATCAGCCTCCCGCGGCTGCCGTCAACCGCAGCGAGCGCGCGGGCAGATGCTCTTGCAGCTGCTCCAGCAAGCGCGCCTTTTTGATGTGTTGGCTGTTGCCCATCACGCTGATCTGCTGGGCGCCGGCGAGATTGCCGAGCACGCCCACCAGCTCCGGGGGCACACCACCGGCAATCGCCAGCGAGGTCAGGGCCAAGACCGCGTCGCCCGCGCCGACGCGTTCCAACACGCGCGTGGCCAAGGCCGGCGTCTCGAACGCGCCTTGCTCGCGGTGCAACAGCAAGCTGCCGCGTTTGCCGCGCGTCACCGTCAACGCGCGAGCGTCGAAGCGAGCGAGCGCGCGCTCGGCCATGGTCATCAAGTCGCCGTGCAAGTCGCGCGCGTCGAGGCGCAGCTCGCCTTCATGCAGGCACGCATAGTCGAGCCGGCGGTACTTGGAGAGCGTGTGATAGCCCTGGTTGGCCGCGTTCATCTGGGTATTGACGGCCAGAAAGACGGGGCTTTTAACCAGCTGCTCGACCAACTTCGGGGTCAAAACGCCATGGCCGTAGTCGCCCACGATCACGAGATCGGCCCGGGAAAGGGCCGCATCCAGCAGGGCGCCCAGCGCGACCTCGTCGGCTTCGCCCAGCGCGGCTGGATTGTAGTGATAGACGCCCATCAGCTTGGCCAGTGAATAGGCGTCCAGGTACCGCCGCTTCACGATCGTGGGCGAATCCTGCTTTTGGATGAAGTGCGCCTGCACCCGCGGCGACAGGGTCGAGCGCACGAACTCTTCGCGCGTGTCGTGAGCGCCGAGCGCGCTCACTAGCTCTACCGACTCGCAAAACTCCGAAAGATGATTGGCGATGGCCAGCACGCCGCCGCCTTGCGCCTCCTGCGAAACGTGCCGGCACACCAGCATCGGCTCCTTGCCCGATTTGCCGATGGCGTCGGTGTAAACGTACTCGTCGATGATGGTCTCGCCGATCAGCGCCACCCGAAGGCCACGCAACCGCTCCAGCTCGGCGGCGGCGTAGTCGGCGGAGAAGCGCTGGGCGGTGCTCACGGCGCAGCCTCGACGCGGCGGCTGGGGTCCAAATGCTCGAACCAAGCCTGGGTGGCGATCGAGATCGACTCCGGCGTCCATACCGGCGCCTGCTCGAAATGCCCGATTTGGTCGAGCATGTTGCGCGCGCCCTGCTCGATGGTCACGCGGGGCGCAAAGCCCAGCGCGGCGCGAATGCGGGTCGTGTCGGCGTGGGTGCAGTCAGGCTCACCGGGTCGCTTCGGAATGTGCACGCTCGGCCCTTCGAGCAGCTCCACGATGCGATTCACGCTGACCGGATTGCTCGAGCCCACGTTGAACACCACGCCTGAAAGCGAGCTTTTGGCCGCGCGCAGGAAGGCGTCGACCACGTCGCTCACGTGGGTAAAGTCGCGGGTCTGACTGCCGTCGCCCACGATCGTGAACGGCTTGCCGGCCAGCTTCTGCGCCAAGAACACGCCGAACATGGCGCCGTAGGAGCCGGTGGTGCGCGCGCGCGGCCCGTAAACGTTGAACAGCCGCAGCGAGACGACCGGCAGCCCATACACCGAGCACCAGTGCAGCGCCGCTTGCTCGCCCAGCATCTTGCTGAGCGCATACGGGTACTGCGGGCGCATCTCGGCGGTTTCCGGGGTCGGAAAGCGGTCGGGAATGCCGTAGCAAGAAGACGAAGCGGTGTAGATGAAGCGCTTCACCCCGCCGGCGCGGGCGGCTTCCAAAGCCGCCAAAGTGCCGTCCACGTTGGCGCGCGTGTAGTCGAGCGGACGCTCGATCGACGGCACGATGTCGGCGAGCGCGGCCAGGTGATAGACCTCATGAGCGCCGCGAAAGATGGGTCGCGTGCGCTCGAGCTCGTTCACGTCCAGCTCGTGCACCACCAGCCGAGACTCCTTAGCCAAGTGCCGGAGGTTCTCGAGGCGACCGGTGGCGAGGTTGTCGATCACGTGAACCTCGGCGCCATCGGCCACCAAGGCTTCGGTCAGGCTGCTACCGATGAATCCGGCGCCGCCCGTGACCACGACTTTGCGCTTGCTGTCCGACATCGGGGCCAGCCGGTTGCAAGCCGCGGGCCAGGGCTGCCAAACCGCAGCCCGCATCGCAGAAGCTCACGTGGCGGCGCGAGGCCAAGGCGCGCGCAAGCTTCGGGCTGCTGCCATCCTGACCGCGCGTGTCGAGTACCTTCGAGATAACAGGGAGGACGGGAGGACGGGAGGTTTCTGTTGTTCGAGCCGCCAAGCGGCGCACGGAATCCGGGAAGTCTCTGCGCGTGCCTGGTCGTTGCCGAAGCGGGTGTCTCGTTTCAATACGTGAAGTGTCGGAACGTTGACGCGAGGGGCTTTGGCGGGTGTCAGCCGCTTGACACGGTTGTCTCTCGGCGATGCAAACGCGACGCCAGCCGAAGCCACCGGTACGGCACGGGAGTTGCTGACCGGGGGGCGTGATCGTCCCTTCTCCTACTGAAGCCGCGGGTCTGGTCGAGCAAGCCTTCGCGCACGACGGGCGCCGCGCCGAGGACGTCACGTTGGTCGTCCTGCTGGGCTCGGGCGGTGCTGTGCTGCTGCAAGCCTTGCTGGAACGCACGCCAAATTTAGCCAAAGTGCTGGTGCTGGAGCCCGAGGCCACCTCCGCCGAGCAGGTTCGGGCGCTGAAAGCCAGCTCTCCCGAGCTCGGCGAGCGCATCGTGCTGTGTGGACCCGCGGAGCTCGCGCCCGCGCACGACTTCGTCGCCGCTTATCTGACGGTAGGGCAATTTCTATTGAGCTCGCAGCTACCGCCGCAAGGGCTGTGCAGCATCGTCGACCCGGCCGCGCTCCAGACGGCGGTGGGGCGTGCGCTGTCGTCGGCCCTCGCCGACCTCACGCGCGGGCTCAGCCGTGACTTTCTGCGGCTGGTCGCGGGTCGGCCCGATTTTGCGAGCGTCCTGTTCGCGATTGCTCAATTCTTCGCCGCGCATGGTGACCACTACACCGCGTTGAAGTTCTACTCCAGCGTAGCTCCGCAGAAGATGAACGCGGCGCTGGTGCGCGCCGCGTTTGCGTGTCTACTGGCCCTCGGCAACGCCGAGCTGTGCGAGCACTGGCTCCACGCCATGCCGCTCGACGAGGCCAGCCGCCATAGCCTTCGCCAGCAAATCCCCGAGAGTTGCCGCACCCGCTCGTACGACGCCAGGGCCCGTTTGGAGCGCAATTTGAGCTTGCTGGAGCCGCACTTTCCCACCGCCGTCGCGACGTTGCGCGCGGCCGCGCCGGCTCGGGACCTGTTCGCCATCGAGCTCGCTCAGCAACCGTGGGTCGTCCAAAACTTCGGCCACGAATGGTCAGCAGAGCGCCGCGACTACGCGCTGTTGGTGCGCGCGCGCGGGCTCGCTTTCAGCGAAGAGAACCCGCTCACCGAGCTTTCCGAGCTGAACGACGCTTTGGTCAAGTGTGCGATGCAGGGCCAAGACCACGTGTGGCTGGGCGGCTGGGTCAAGCACGCCATGTTCGCGTTCAACCTGATCGCGCAGCCGAGCCTACTCAAGCTGCACGGTTGGCGTCGAGTCACTTTCCTGCAGGAAGAGGACACCAGCGCGCTGGTCGGCCTGCTGTCCGCGGTCGAGCTTTCGCCCTGGTTCGACTGCGAGCAGGTGCGGCTCTCGGTCGGTGCCAACGCCACCGCCGAGGTCGTGCAGAGCCTGGTCGACAACCTGCACCAAGCCGTTCCGGAGCTGGGCATCGGCGTCTCGCCCGACGCCAAACGCCAGGTATTGCAGCAGCGGCTGCGCCGACTGGCCGCGGCGCCGCAGCTATTTTCTAGCTTGGAAAAGCGCTACGCGCAGCATCCGGAGCGCTTGCTTTCGACGCTGCAGAGTCGCTCGCGCCCCTTGAAGATCGCGTTGATGACCTCGCGCTACACGACGGTGCTCAAGCACGTCACGCAAGACTTGGCCGAAGGCTTCGAGCAGCTGGGGCATCAAACCTTCGTGCTGCAGGAAGCGCGAGCAGGCGAAGGGCTGATCGCCTTCGGCGCGGCCGAACGGCTGCTGGAGCTCGAGCCAGATCTGATGATCGTCCTCGACCACGTCCGGCCCCAGTATGCAGGGCTGTTCCCGAGCGGCTTGCCGGTCGTTTCTTGGGTGCTCGACGAGCTGCCCGCGCTCAAAGATCCAGAGACTATCGCGCAGCTCGGCTCGCTCGACCTGACCTACGGCTTCAACGGCGCGATCGAGCGCAGCTTCCGTGCCCTCGGCTATCCGAACATGGGTTGCCTGCCGTTCGCGGTGAATCCGGCGCGCTACTTTCCGGAGCCGCCGCTGAGCACGGCGCGGGGCGTGGCCTTCACCACCCATATCGGACAATTCAGCGACGACCCGCCGGGAGCCCCAGGCTTGAACGCGCGGCTGGCCCGAGCCTTCGACGCCGCCCCGGAAATTCCCCTGGAAATGTTCAGGATCGTGCCACTGCTCGACACCGCGCTCAGCGAGCTTGGCCTCAACGTTTCCGACGAAGCCAAACGCCACCTCCTCTATCACGCGCTCCAGCTGGCTCGACAGCAGGACCGCGAGCGCGTCGCGCAACGGATCGTCAAGGCCGGCTTGCCGCTGACCGTCTACGGCTTGGGCTGGGAGTCGATGCCGGAGTTCGCGGACAAAACGGGGGGCGTCGTGCAAGCCGGACCGGCGCTGCGACAGGTCTATCGACAACACCGCGCCGTCTTGCACATCAACCGCGGCTGCAACATTCATCCGCGCGTGCTCGAGACGCTGTGCTCGGGCAGCCTCGTGATCGCGCGTTGGGACCCGCTCGACGAAGAGCCCGGCGAAACCCGCGACCAGCTGGGAGACGTGCTGCCGTTGTTCCGCAATCACGACGAGATGGTCGAGCTGCTCCAGCGCGCGGTCAGCGACGACGCGTTTCGCGAAGACCTGGTCCGGCGCGGGCAAGCTCGCGTGCTTGCCGAGCACACCTACCAGGCGCGCGCCCGCAAGGTCCTTGGCGATTTGGCTCCGGTCTTGGCGGCGCACTTGGGCTCGCCCAGCGTCGCCGACGCCTCTCCGCCGAACGAGCCGGCCCCCCTCGCCCATGCCTGAAACCGCGCTCTTTCAGGGAGAAACTCCGGTTAGCCCCGCGGGCTCGCTGCGTCCGGGTCCCTCCTCGCTCGCGTTTCCGGCCCTGCCTACCGGGCCCGCGCTGGACTGCGTGCAGCAGCTGTTGGCGCAGCGCTGGAACGTCACCCCCGAAGCCCTGACGCGCGTGGTCGAGCTCACCCAAAGGCTGCACCAAGCGAGCCAAGCCGGGCAAGCACTGTTGTTCATCGCGGTGCACCGCGAAAACTTTCCGACGTTAGGCTACCTGGTGCACGGCCTCCGCGAACGAGGCGTGCGCGCGTTCGGCGTCTACTTGATGCCGGACATCGACGAGAACCGGCCCGAGCCGTTCGAAGATTGCACGTCGTGCCGCGGCTCGCTGGGCGTGCTGAGCGAAATCATTTTGCGCGTGCCCAACGTCGCCGTTTATCTGCAGGCGCACGCCACTCGCGCCTTTCTGAGCCAACTCTTGCACGCGCTCCGGCCCGAGCTGCGCATCTTTCAGGAAGTCTACGACTGGATGGATGCGTTCGTACCCGTCGAGCACGAAGCGGTGTTCGAGCAAGAGCGAGTCTTCACCCGCCCCGAAATCGAGCTGATGCGGGCCTCGGAGCGCTACGTGCGCACGCGCACCAGCGGCTTCATCTACAAAGACGGCGGAGCGCCGCTCCAGCAACTCCTGGCCGAGTCGACGGTGCCTTCGGTGCAACTGATGCCCTGTCCGCCGCAGAGCTTTCAACGCCCGCCGGCGCCCCCGCCGCCGGGCCCGTTGCGGCTAGCGCACGCCGGTGGCCTCCGTAGCGCCGGCGTTAGCCGCGCTTTCGCCGATCTGTGCGCGGCGCCCCTGTACCGCGACTTGCTGGCCCAGGGCTGCGACGTCTCGGTATTCCCGGCGGCCGTCAACCCCAACGGTTTCGACGCCGCCTACGGCGACTATCAGCGCTTGGCGGCCGAGCATCCGCGCGCGCACCTGCGCGAGCACTTGTCACTTCGCGAGCTGATCGACGCGCTGCACGGACAGTTTCACTACGGCATGCTGCTCTACCACTTCAACTCGGACTTGGTGGTCGGCGAGCGACACCTGCGCGGCGCGCTGGCCAGCAAATTGTTCGTGTATTGGGCCGCCGGAATCCCCGCCCTAGTCAGCGAAGAGCTCGAATACATGGCGACGCTGGTGCGTGAAACCGGCGCCGGCCTGGTAGTGAAGCGCCGAGAGCTCGCGACGCTCGGTGCGCGTCTCCAGGACGTGGACTACGCGGCCCTGCAGGCCCGTGTCGTCGAGGCTCAACAGCGCTATCACATCGAACGGTTCTTGCCCGCCGTCCTGCGCTTGTTGACGGGCTGCTCGGCGACCGAGTCGAGCTAGCTAGAGCCTGACCCGCCACAGCCGTTCGCGTTTCAGCGGTCCGGGCGTATACGAGCCGCGCGGTGGCGGCACGTAGCTCACCCACCAGAACTCGACGTAGCGCAGGCGCTCGCTGGGAGACGACGCCGGCAGCTTCTTCAAATAACGGTGGAGATCGGTGCGGTAGCGCGAGCGACGCGGATCGCGCATGGCGAAGAAATAGTCCGACAATGCGATCGAATGCGGCGCGAGCCCTTCGCGAATTTGCGACCAATTTGGGGCCTGGCCGGTGAACGGATCGACGTGACGACCGCCGACGGTGGTGGCGTCGACCACCATCGTGCCGTCGTCGCGCGGGGCGTCGGGCGCGAACATGGACCAACCTTGAAAGCCGCGCAGGTAAGGCTTGTACAGCTCGAGCCACGGGCGAGGCGCTATGCGTAAAGAGGACGGCACCGCGCGATTGGAGGCGAGCACGCTCGCGCCTTCGATGAGCAGCATGAGCCCCAGCAAGCCCTCACGCAACGGCACGAGCCGGCCGGCGCCCAGCCAAGCCCGGAGCGCCTGCGGTAGCGCACGCGCCGCCAGCCCCGCGCGCTGCAGCGCTCGCACCGAACGCGCTCGGTAGCGCGCCGCGCGCCACCAAGCTCTGGCCCCGGCGTGCCAGCGGCGTGAGCTCAATGCGTCGAGCGTCTGCCCGGGAACGGCCAGCCAAAGCAGGCAGATCATGGCGTAAGAAAACGGGCCGAGCGTCAGGCATAGGGCGATGCCACCGTGCAACAACACCGCCAGCACGAACGCCAGCGGCCGGCTCTTGGTCGGGTAGCTCGGCCACAGCAGCAGAATCGGCAGCACGAACTCGGTGCGCTTGGTGAGCCAGGTGGACAGCGGCGAAAACCAAGTGGGCTCGTGCGCGGCAAACCACAGCGCAAACGGCGTATTTACCCGGTGTTGCCACAACACCAAATGCACCGCGTCCCCCGCGCGCCAGGTGCTACCGCTCTTGTGCACGGCGTTGAACCAATAGATCACCGCGGCCTGCAGCAAGACGCCCAGCGCCGCCAACGTGATCAGCGGCGTTCGGGCGGCGGCACGCGCGGCCACGCGCGCCTTGACCGTCGGCATGGCCGCGTCTCGTCGGAGCGCGTCGAGAGAATAGCGGTCGCCCAGCGGCAGGAGCAAAGTCCAGCTCAGCAGCAGAATGACCAAGCAGGTGCCGCCATCCTCGAAGAACAGGTTCCGCGCATTGAGGCTGGCGTAACCGAGCAGCGCCAAGATCTGCATCGGCCGCGTGAATAGGCCGAGCCCATACAGCACGAACACGACGCCTAGCCCGGCAAAAGCCAGCTTCACCGAAGAGCCGCTCGACAAGGCGAGCAAGAACGACGTTTGATGGTTGGCTTGGGGGACCTTCTTCAAGGCCAAGCTGCTCAACACCCCGTCGCTCGACCACAGCAACGCCGCGTCGGGAAAGCGACGACCCAGGTCGTACACCAGCACAATGCCGAGCGCGACGCGGAACACCGCGAGCACGCGGCGATCGAAGCGACAGTAAATGTCTCGGAGCGAGCTCGTCCAGCTGGGCACGGCGGCGAGCGATCTAACACGGGCCCGCCGGTGCCGCCCAGCTACTCGTGGCGGATGCGCGGCAGCAGCTCGGCGAAGTTGCAGGGTTTGGTGCGGCTGTCGAGCTGCGGCAAGATGATCTTTTCGAGCGCCAGCTTCACCGCGCCGGTCGAGCCCGGCAGCACGAACACCAACGTGCCGCCGCACAGGGCGGCCGCCGCGCGCGACTGAATGGTTGCAGCCCCGATGTCGGCATACGAGAGGTAGCGAAACAGCTCGCCAAAGCCGGGGATCCATTTGCTGACGAGCGGGGTGAGCGCCTCCGGCGTGACATCACGCTGGGTGATGCCGGTGCCGCCGGTGGCGAGCACGACGTCGACGCCTTCGTCGTCGACCAGGTCCGAAAACATGGACTGCAGCACGGCCAAGTCATCGGCCACGATGTGGCGCTCGGCCAAGACATGCCCCGCCGCCAGGACGGCCTCGGCGATGAAGCCGCCACTTTTGTCGGTTTCGAGCGTGCGGGTGTCGCTCACGGTAAGAACGGCGATCCGGAGCGGAGTAGGCGTGGACACGGGGCCGGAACGCTAGCATTTTTGCGCGGTGAGGCCTGGCGTCCCCCGCTGCTTGGTTTTGCTGCTCGGCTTGAGCAGCTGCGGACGCTCCCCAGCCACCGCCGCACCCGATTTGGCCACCGCCCACACCGCGTCGCCTCGGCCCGCGCCCCTGCCAAGCGTCCTCGGCACCGCGTCGAGCCCGGCCCCGACCGTGGTCGCTGCCCCTCCGCCACCTGCCAGCCCCGAGCCGCCCGGACCACGCCGGCGCTTCAGCGGCGGTGGTATCGCCAGCGTGCACGGGCGCTCGGGCATCGTGACCTCCAGCGAAGCGCAGGCAACGCACGCCGGCGTGGCGATGCTCGAGCTCGGCGGCAACGCCGTCGACGCCGCCGTCGCCACTGCCTTCGCGCTGGCCGTCACCCACCCGAGCGCCGGCAACCTCGGCGGTGGCGGCTTTCTTTTGGTGCGCGGCCCCGGTGCCGACGCCGTCACCACCGCCATCGATTTTCGTGAGACCGCGCCCGCCGCGCTCACGCGCGCAGGTTTCGATCGCATGCAGCGGGGTGGCGCCAAAGGTGGAGCCGCGGCGGGCGTGCCGGGCAGCGTGGCCGGGCTACTGTTGGCGCACGAACGCTTCGGCAAGCTGCCGCGAAAGGACGTGCTGGCGCCGGCGGTCGCGCTGGCTCAGAAAGGCTTCGTTCTAGGGCGAAGGCAGGCCGAGCTGCTCGCCGCGAGCTACCCCGCGCTGGCCAAAGACCCTACTTTGCGGAAGCGCTTCGGCCGCGACGACAAGCCCAGGGGCCAAGGCTCGCGCATCGTGCTGCCGGAGCTGGCCGTCGTTCTCGCGCGCATTCAAACCGCCGGCGCCGCTGGCTTTTACGGCGGCCCCACCGCCCTCGGTCTCACCCGCGCGCCGGGCTCCGTGATCACGCTGCGCGACCTCGAGCTGTACCGCGCGGTCGAGCGCACTCCGCTCCGCTCCGGCTACCGCGGCCTCGTCATCGAAACCATGCCGCCCCCCTCGGCGGGAGGCGTAGCCGTCACCGAAATGCTGGGCCTGCTCGAGCTATTGCACGCACACGAGGCCAGCGGAGCGAACGAGCTACATTTGTTCTTGGAAGCCTGCCGGCGCGCGCAGGCCGAGCGACGCTTCGGCGTCAGCGATCCCGACTCGCTCGACGCGGTCGCGCGGCAAAGCCAGCTCACGCGCTTCCTCTCGCCCCAAGCCCTGCTCGAGCGCGCGCCCATCGAGCACGAGCACGCCACGCCTTCGGCCAAGCTGGCTCCGCTGTACGCGGGGGCGCAGGAAGAATCCGAGCAAACGACGCACTTGGGCGTGGTCGACGGCGCGGGCATGGTCGTCAGCCTGACCACCACGCTCTCGGCCTCTTTTGGCGCCAAAGTGACCGCACCCGGCACCGGCATCGTGCTCAACAACTCGGTGGCGTCGTTCAGCCGTACCGGCCCCAATCAGCCCGCGCCGGGCCGCCGCACGACCAGCTCGATGGCGCCGACGCTGGTGCTGGACGGCGGGCAGGTCGTGTTGGTCCTGGGTACGCCCGGCGGTGACACGATTCCGAGCACCATCGTGCAGGTGCTGCGCAACGTGGTCGACCACGGCTTGCCGCTCGACGAAGCGGTGGCGGCGCCACGCGTGCACCAAAGTTTCTTGCCCGATCGTGCGCGCTTCGAGACGCGCCGGCCACTCGAGCCGGCTCTGGTCAAGGCCTTGAAGGCGCTCGGTCACGACATCAGCGGCTCACACATCGCCATGGGCGACTCCAACGACTTGTTGCTGGAAGACGAGCAGGCCTATGGCGTCGCCGATCCGCGCGGTGGCGGATTAGCCGAGGCCGCTAAAGAAGCCGTCGCGGCGCCCTGAGCCCAACCCAGCGCTCACGAGCAGCGGTTGAGCACGACCGGCGAGCAGGCCTCGCGCAGCAGGCCAGGCGCGTTGGCGAGCAGCACGTGGCGCACGCCGCTGGCTTCGTCGGCGCGGATCGGATCCGCCGTAGGCTCCACGTCGACGGCGGAGGGCGGCGCCGTCTTCGGCGCGTTCATGTTGATCACGGTCGGCATCGCCGCCAGCGCCGGCGCAGAAGGCGTCGTCGAAGCGGCGTTTTCGGCCGCCGGCCGCTCACTGCGCAGGTGCGGCATCGACAACACACCGACGTGAATCTCGGGCCCTTCGCTGCTCGGTACCATCGAAGCCGGCGTTTTCGCGATCGCGCTCGGCATCACGCTGGAAATGTGGCGCTGCGAATCTTCTTCGTCGTCTTCCGGCTCGGGCGCCACGCTGCGCGAGGAGCTCGCTAGACGCGCCATCGCGGAGAGTTGGCCGTCCGACGTCGGGGCCGGCGTGGGAGTGGGCGCGCTCGGGCTCATGCTCACGCCCATCGGCGAAAGGTTCGGCACTTCGACGCGAATCACCATCGGCCCGCGGCTGCTGGGCGGGGGCTCGGAGATCGCCGCGCGCGCCTCGGCGGGCGGCAACATGCCCACCAAGCCGGCCGCGAACGGCTCAACCGGCGGCGCCACCGAGCCGTGCATGGTCGTGCGATCGTAGTCCGGCACGATGCTGGGCACCGAAGGCAGCTCCGATTGACCGTTTTCTTTCAGGTCGGAGCCGTCTTCCTTGAGCTCTTGGCCGGTGGTGTCGCTGGTCGGACGCGGCGGCGTACGCGGCCGCAGATCGCGCATGAAGCGGAGCTTGACCCAAAGCTTGAGCCCGATGGGCATGACCACGGCCCACACCACGACCATCAACAGGGGCGCGAGCAGCGCCGAAAACCCGGTATTGCCCGAGCTCCACGCGCTCGCGACCGAGCCCAACAGGCTCAAAATCACGACCGCGGCGGCTCCCGTGAGGGCGCTCGGCGGCAAGCGATAGGTGGTCTTGAACTCGGCGAATTCGTCCTCGCACAGCGAGCACCATTCGTCGGCGCCGGTCTGGTGGTTCGGGCAGACGTGCCCGCCGCAGGCCTGGCACAGGTTGCCGTAGCTGCCGGTGCCGCACACCACGCAAGCGAGCTTCGTCGGAACTTCCTTGGTCGCGTGCTCCGAGCCGGGGCGAATCGAGCCCGGCGGATCGGAATCGGTCGGCACGATGGAACCGCGAGTCGGCGCGATGCTGGTCTTGGCGCGCGGCGAGAGCGAACCGCCACGCGGGCGCAGCGATTGAGGCACTTCTAGGCGCGGATCGGCGGCTTCGAGCTCGGCTTCGCCGTGCGAGCGCGCTTTGCTGCGGTCACGCAGGTTGGACAGGTCGTGCCACATGGCCGCGAGCTGCGGCTCGGAGATGTCGAGGTATTGCGCCGCTTCGCTGGCGGCGACCAGCTGAATGCCTTCTTGGTCTTGACGGCGGCCGAGCTCGTAGGCGAGCAAATCGGCGAGGCGTAGCGTCTGCACCATGGCCGACAGCAAGCTGTCTTGCAGGGCGCGGGCAGGTTGATGGTGCCAGGCGATCACCTTCGGCACCGGCTCGGGAATGTTCCAAGCCGTGAGCACGTGCGCGCCGAGCGTGGCGTGGTCGAAACCGAAAACGCGCCGCTCTTGCTCGTGCACGCTGTCGGCGTTGCCGCCGAATTCACGAAGCAATGCCGGGTAGACCTCGCGCTCGGTGTCGAGCAGCATGATCTTGCCGATGTCGTGCAAGAAGCCGCAGGTAAAGAGCTCGTCGTGCGGCAAACCCAAATGCACGGCCAAGTAGCGGCACAGCGAGCCGACGATCGCGGCGTGTTCGAGCAGCTCGGCTGCCAGCGTGTTGCTGCTCTCGAACAAATCCAAGATCGCGGCGGTGGTCGCCACCTGATTCAAGCGCCGCGTGCCGACCAGCACCGCGGCGTGCCGCACCGACGTGCAGCGCACCTTCAGACCGTAGCCAGCCGAATTCACCAGCCGCAGCAGGCGGGCGGAGAGCGCAGGATCGCTCTCCAGCACCAACACCACCTGCTCGATGCGCGCATTCGTCGTGCGCGTCAGCTCTTCGAGGCGTTTGGCGGCTACCGGAAAGGGCTTGGCGCCGACGATGCGAGCGGCCGTCGCGGCCAAGCTCTTGCTCGCGGCCTCTTCGGCGTCTTGGTCGCGACCGCCGAACCACTCGTTCTCGTCGCTGCCGAAATTGCCGGGAGATAGCGAAGCTGACACCGCTTTAGCCCTTCACCTGCTGGAAGCTCATTCGGCAGCGGAGGTCGCGGCCTGGTCGCCGTTGGCCGGCTCTTTGGAGCGCGCGGCTTCCGGCAGAGCGAAAAACTCTCGGGTGGAGAAGCGCGTGCCCTCCAGGATGACCTGCGCGCCCCGCCGCGTCGCCGCGTTGACCACGATCGGCGCCAAGAGGTTGACGGTCGCCGGCTGGCCGCTCAGAGCGCACAGCACGACCATCACCGCCAAGGTCTCTTCGTTGCCCTCGAGGCCCGCTTCCTGCGCCGCCGCGCCCACCGGCACGTCCGGGTACATTTCGCCGAATGCGTGGGCAGAAACCACGGGAAACGCGAGCCCCGGCGTCGAAACCGACTGCAACCAGACGATGTAAC
>JBEQSW010000325.1:0-4958 GCA_040348565.1 Myxococcales bacterium
CGGGGGCGAGACGCGCTTCGATGCGATTCGGAAGGTAGTGGTGGGCAATTTCGGCAGCCAGCTCGGCGTAGTCGGGGCCGTCGGGGTCTCCGACTAAGACCAGCTCCAGCGACGCTTCGGTCATGAAGTCGAGCGCGTTCAAGGTGCTGCCGAAGGCGCGCGGCAGGCGTTCCACGGCCTGGGCGTAGCCGCGGAGCGCTTGGAGTGCGCGCTCCTCCCATTCGGGGCGACCGAGGTGACGAGCCAAGCGAGCCAAAGCGTGCGCCGCAATGGCGTTCGGGTTCGGGATGGCGCCGTCGTGGCCGTCGCGGACGCGCGCGATCAAGGCCTCGTGATCGTGGGCGGTTTGATAGAAGGGGCCGCCCTCCGGGTCGCCAAAGTCAGCGAGCAAACGCTCGGCCAGACGCGCGGCCTCGTGCAGGTAGCGCTCTTCGCCGCTGACCTCGTACAGACTGATCAGACCCTGCGCCAAGTAGGCGTAGTCCTCCAAATAGGCCGACAGATGGGCCTTGCCGGCGCGATAGGTGCGGTACAGGCCGCCGTCGGGTCGGGTCAGGCGCGCCAGCAAGAAATCTGCGGCGCGGCTGGCCGATTCCGCGTAACCGCGCTCCGGAAACACGCGCGCCGCGACGGCAAAAGCCTCGATCATCAAGCCGTTCCAGGCGACCAACACCTTGTCGTCGAGCAGCGGCGGCACCCGCTTGCTGCGCGCTTCGTACAGAATCGGCAGCGCGCGCGACAGCGACTCGCGCAGCGCCTCGACGGAGATGCCAAGCTCGGAAGCTACCAACTCGTGCGACCGCTGCACGCGCAAGACGTTCAGTCCCTCCCAATTACCCTGCGGGGTGACGTCGTAGTAGGCGCAGAAGCGCTCGGCGTCTTCGGGGCTCAGCAGCTCTTCGACTTCGTGCGGTTCCCAGACGAAGAATTTGCCTTCCACGCCTTCGCTGTCGGCGTCGGTGGCGGAGAAGTAGCCGCCCTCTTCGCTCTGCATTTCGCGCGCGACGTAGTCGAGCGTTTCGACGGCAATCCGCGCATATTCCGCGTTGCCGGTGAGCTGGTAAGCCTCCGTGTAGACTTTGGCCAGCTGCGCGTTGTCGT
This sequence comes from Myxococcales bacterium, assembly GCA_040348565.1. Taxonomy (GTDB): domain Bacteria; phylum Myxococcota_A; class Polyangia; order Polyangiales; family Polyangiaceae; genus PMG-095. The sequence goes on from JBEQSW010000325.1 coordinate 1,102, forward strand.
ACAGCATCTTTTCGAAGTGCGGCACGTGCCAGCGTTCGTCGGTGGAGTACCGGGCAAAACCGCCGCCCAATTGGTCGTACATGCCGCCGGCCTTCATGCCGTCCAGCGTGCCCTGCAGCATGCGGCGGGCGCGCTCGTCGCCGGTGCGACGCACGTAGCGTAGAAACAACTCCAAACTCTGTGCGGGCGGAAACTTGGGGGCTTTGCCGAAACCGCCGTAGCGGGAGTCGTAGCTCTGGGCCAGCTGTTCGACGGCGCCGCGTTGGCTTTCGAGCTGCAAGTCGCCGCTCGGACCGGGGCCGGCCAGCTTGCGCACGTGGTCGGTGAGCTCTTTGGCTTGACCCAGCACCGCTGAGCGTTCGTGTTGCCAAAGCTCGGCCAGCTTCTGCAACACGGTGCGAAAGCCGGGGCGGCCGTAGCGATCGACGGGTGGAAAGTAGGTTCCGGCGAAGAACGGTTGCTGCTCCGGCGTCAAAAAGACGGTCATGGGCCAGCCGCCGCTGCCCGACATGGCCACGGTCGCGCTCATGTAGATGTCGTCCAAGTCCGGCCGCTCTTCGCGATCGACCTTGATGCACACGAACGAAGCGTTCATCAGCCGAGCAATCTCTTCGTTCTCGAACGACTCCCGCTCCATCACGTGGCACCAGTGGCAGGCCGCGTAGCCAATGCTCAGCAGAATCGGCCGGTCTTCTCTGCGCGCCCGTTCCAGCGCCTCGTTCCCCCACGGATGCCAGTCAACCGGGTTGTGGGCGTGCTGCAACAGGTAGGGGCTGGTCTCGCGAGCCAAGCGGTTTTCCGAGGCCATGTTTCATGCGTTAGCTTGGACTTGGGCGCTGGTCCACCGCCCAATTGGCGCAGCGTGGGCTTTTGGCTACTGTCCCGGCGTTGTCCGAATCGCGCAGCGACGAGCAGCTGATGGCGGCCTACGTGGCCGGCGACGCCGCTGCGTTTCGCATCATCTTCGAGCGCTACGCGCCGCTGTTGATGCGGGCCATGCTGCGCGAGCTGTACGTGCGCGAAGAGGCGAATGATCTCGTGCAGCAGACCTTCCTGCAGCTGCACCGCGCTCGGTCCGACTTCGACGCCGGCCAAAAGCTGAAGCCGTGGGTCTTCACGATCGCGATGAACCTGAAGCGCGAGTACTTTCGTCGCAAAAAGCGCCGGCCCGAGCGCTCGCTGGACGCCGAGTCGGTGCTCGAGCCAGCCGTCGGCGCTGTGGGCGCGGCTCGCGTGGACGCGCAGCGCACCCTGGCGCGCGTCATGGCCGACTTGCCCGCCGATCAGCGCGAGGTCATCGAGCTGCACTGGTTCGACGGGCTGGAGTTTCCGGAGGTGGCGGCGGTGGTGGGCGCAAGTGTGAGCGCCGTCAAAGTTCGGGCCCACCGGGGCTACGTGCGGCTCCGGCAAGCTCTGGGAGACGACGCCGCGCTCCCACCACTCGCGGGCGCCGCGCCCGGCGACGCCGGAACGCCGGCCGGTAACCGCGAACGGGCGGGCGGCATATGAGGAGCAAGAGTCTTGGACTGCGCTGAAATCCGCAACGGCTTCGTGGCAGGGCGCGTTCCCGCGGGCCCCGAGCTGGCGGCGCATGTCCAGGTTTGCCCCCACTGCCGGGAGTTGTTCGAGAACGACGCGCGCCTGGGACGGCGTCTGGCCGGGGCCGTCCTGCCCGAGCTGCCGCCCGGGGATCTGTTCGCGCTGGTCGAGCGTGACTTGAGCCGCGAGGTGGGGGTTCGGGCTCGCTTGCGCGCGCTGCCGTTGCGGTTGCGCGCGGGGCTGCTGCTGGCAGTCGCGGCGGCGCTGTTCGTCGCTCACCTGCGGCTCAGCGCTCGACCCGATTGGGGTCAATATTCGGCCGGGCTCTTTTGGAGCGTGGCGTTGCTGTTGGGGTTGGCCTTCGTGCTCGGCGCCTTTCGCGTCATGCGCGGCGCCACGGCTCCGCTTCGCTCGATTGCGAGCGAGCGCGCCATGGTCACGCTGCTGTTGCTGGCGCCAGCGGTCTTGGCGCTCGTGGCTCCGCTGGGCGCCGCATCGCCCGAGGCAGTGACAGCCTGGGGAAATCCCTCCAGTTGCTTCACGTACGGCGCGATGTTGGCGGTGCCGTTGGTGCTTTTGTATTGGTTGTTCGAGCGACGTGAAACGGTGCCGGCGCGGACCCTGGTTTTGGCGGGTGCTCTGGCTGGTTTGGCCGCAAATTTACTGCTGCACGCGCATTGCGGCTCCGCGCACGTGGGTCATTTGCTGTTGGGGCACGCCAGCATCGGCGTGGTGTGGGCGCTCGCCCTCCGCCTGGTGTGGCGCTCTGCCCAACCGTCACGCTGACGCGCGGCCGAGCGCCAGCAAATGTTCTTGGCGCGGCCGTTTGGCGAACGCCTCGCGCGAGCCACCGTGAAAATGCGGGCGCGCTTGCGACGCGCGCGCCAGCAGCTCGAGGCCCGCCGCGGGCGCTGCCTTTTCGACCACGCGCTCGGCGTGCAGCGGCTTGCCTGCCAGAGTGGAGTCGGCGATCAGCAAGACGACGCGCCCGTCGGCGGTGAGAGCGTGGGCCAGCGCCGTAAGCGTCGCGCCCAGATCGCGCTCCCAGCGCGCCAACGCCGGGCCAAAGGATTCGACCGACAGCTCGCGCCGCGAGCCCATCTCCAGCTTCTCGAAGTCGCGCGTCGACAACCCGAGCCAGCGCAGGCGATCGTCGTGGTGCGCCAAGTAGTCGTAAACGCCCGGGTAGGGCGGCGACGACACCACCAGCGCGACGGAGCCCGCGGCGAGGCCGGGCAGCTTGCGCGCGTCGCCCAACGTACAGCTGGCGGGCGGCGCGGCCGCCGGCAAGCTGTCGCGGTAAGCCGCCAATTGTCGGCACAGCTCGCTCGTTTTTTTGAGGAAAAAGCGGCTGGGAAAGCCGGGCGCGACGCGCTTGTCGCTGACGACGGCGCCGCTGTCGCCGCTTCGTTGGCTCACCTTGGTGAGCAGGGCCGAAAGAACCAAGAACAGCGCGCGCCCCAGCGCCGGATTGTCCGTGCGCTTGATGCCGTCGCGCAAGCCGTCCAGCTCCAGCAGCACGTGCGGGGCGAATTGCTCGCGATCGATTTCGCCGTAGCGCTGGGTGGCGCCGGCTTTGTTGCGCCGCCGTTCGTCGGCGTGAGCCGCGACGCGGGCGGCTTCGTCGCTCAGCGCCGACAACCAGTCGTCGTCCGGACCCAAAGTCTTCAGCCAGCTGAGCTCGCGCGAGAGCGGGTTCACGTCGTAGCCCAGACCCCGTCGCCCGGCGCGGCGCGCTTCGACGAGCACCGTGCCGCTGCCGCAAAAGGGATCCAGCACCGTTTGCCCGGCCGTCGAGAGCCGCGCGATCAGCCGCGCAGCGGTGTCCGGGTGCATGCGCGCCGGGTAGCTGTGAAACCCGTGTACGTCGGCCAGCTCCGCCGTTTCGGTGGCGCTGACGTCGAAGGCGGCGTGCAGGGCTTGGGCGAGCGATTCGTCACCCCACAGCTCCACCGCGCCGCCCAGCTGGCTCAACGCGGTCCGACGACCTTTGGGCGCAGCGGGGGGCGGATTCACGCCGCCGGTTCTAGCATCAACCGGTGCGTCGGCGACGCCAGAGCCCCAGCCCGAAAATTGCCGCCGAAAGCCAGAGCGCGCCGCCACTTTGCGGTACCCCGCCAAAGCTGCAAGCGCGCGCGCCCGCCTTGGCTTCTTCCGGGTCGGCGCTCTTGGCGTACAGGGTGCCGAGCGCTCCGATGTCGGTGCTGGCCAGCACGCGCTTGTGGGTCTCGCACTGGTCGATGGTTTGGAACATGGTCGCTTTTTTCTCGACCGGATCTTCACCCAAGCCGAAAAAATGTCCGGCTTCGTGCGTGGTC
>JBEQSW010000480.1:0-14332 GCA_040348565.1 Myxococcales bacterium
TGTACGGTGCGCAAATGAAAGCGAACGCTCAGGTCGACAGTGCTCGCGCTACGTTTCCGCCCCCTTTGGCTGAGCTCTCCGATGGAGACTTGCTCGCTGGAACCCGACGCCTCGTCGGCGCGTCGAATCAGCTGCTCGCCAGCCTTCTCGCGCACCTGGCCGAGGTCGAGGCGCGTGGTGTCCACCGCACGCGCGCATGTTCCAGCCTCTACACATATTGCGTCTACGAGCTGCGCCTGTCCGAAGACGCCGCCTTCCGCCGAGTCAGCGCGTCCCGGCCCGTCCGCCGCTTTCCCGCGCTTTTTGATGCTATCGCGAGCGGCGAGCTGCACCTGACTGCCGTGTTGATGCTCGGTCCCCACTTGACGGGGGAGAATATCGTCGAAGTGCTGGCTCGCGCGAAGCACCGCACCAAGCGAGAAATCGCGCAGTTGGTGCGGGAGCTCGACCCCGTGCCCGACATTCCCGCCCGCATCGAGCCCCTCGGGCCCTCCCTGGCACACGAGCCAAAGGCGTTGCGACGCCCGACCTGGGAAATGTTCGTGCGCTCCTTCAACCCCGTCCGCAATCTCAACCCTGGCGAGCGCCCCCGCGATTGGATGGACGACGGACTGGCGCAGCTCGCAAACGACACCGCTTCGGCCGACAGCGGTGCGGCAGCGGACGTTGCCGATTCGGCGGTCGATGGCGGGGAGCCGCTGCAGGACATTGAGGGTTCGGGGGGCCACGTTGCGGCTACGTTCGAACCCGCGCTGGAGCGGGGCGAACCCGCGCTGGAGCGGGGCGAGGCGGCAAGTGCCCGGATGGATCCTTCGCGAGCGGTGACCATGGCCGAGGTGAGGGTGGGGAATGAGCCACGGCCGAGACCGGCGGCGGAGGCACAGCGCTATTCGGTGCAATTTACGGCCACGGCCGAGCACGTGCAGCTAGTGGAGCGTGCCCAGGCGCTGCTTTCGCATTGTCGAGAGGGTGCGTCGCTCGCCGAGGTGCATCTGAGAGCGCTGCGTGAGTTGGTGGCTGCCTTGGAGAAGCGCAAATACGGAGTGGGCGCGCGGCCACGTTCGGCGCGAAAGGGGCCGGCCGGTGCAGCGACGGGAGGGGCGAACGCGGATCCGGCCGAGGCCCAGCCTATCCCCGCATGCACCGCGGCTCAGGCCAGCTCAGCAAACGAGTCTGAAGTCGAAGAATCACCGCGCTGGCGCGGTCGACACGTACCGGTGGCCGTTCGTCGCGAGGTGTTCGCGCGAGACGACGGTCGTTGCGGCTACGTGGATGCAGACGGACAGCGCTGTCGCGAAACTCGCTGTCTCGAGCTGCACCATCTGCGCGCCTTTGCCGTGGGCGGCGACCACAGCGTGCACAACCTGACGTTGCGTTGCCGGGCGCACAACGCGCTCGCGGCCGAAACTGACTTTGGGCGGCCGTTCATGGAACAGAAGCGAGGCTCGCCGCGGCACGAATCTTCGGCGACCGCGGCGCGCGGGCGAAATCAGATTCGATGCAAGTGACGACCGAGCCCGGGTGACGGCTCGGTCGTGTGTCTCAGGCTACGTTGGCGCGCGCCCATCGGACACGCCGTTACGACATCACGGCTACGGAGAGCAGGCCGGCGTGGTGCTGCAGGTAGCCCAAGTCGTGGACGACGATGTTACCTTCGTACAGATCTGTACGCCAGCAGCGCCGCTGCCGGCGACGGTACAGAGCCGAACGTCGTTTTCAATGCACGGGCAACTTGAGCTCCCGGTATTGAGCTTGTAGGTACATTCCGCAAGCCCGTAGCAGGTGGCGCCAGCTGACAATGCGCAGACTGGTATACCGCTTAGGCAATCCGCAGGCCCCGCGCACGCTTTGCCGCCGCAGTGTATGAGGGCCTCGTGAACGGCGCCGAGTTCACTCGAGTCGTCCGCGCCTTGCTCGGCGCTGCACTGCACGAGACATAGCGTCACTGCCGCAGCCGCGCCGATGCGCAGCACGAACATCACTGGACCCACGATGAATCGATGTTTGCTCATCTTCAGTCTCCTCCCGCGACGACGAAGCGAGCCGCAACGACTCGAGCCTTCGCACCGTCGTCGAGTTGCTACCAGGGGACGACGCGCCGCAGTTCCTCGAATCGAGTACTACGGCGCGGAGCGGGGTTTCTATGGTGTGCTGACTACGCGCTGACGGTTACGTGCAGGTAGGGCACGCCACGCAGGTTGACCAGTCAGCGGCGGTCGAACTGATCTTGGTGCAGATTTGGACGCCCGCAGCACCCGTGCCAGGAACGGTACAAAGCCTCGTGTCGTGCTCGATGCAGCGGCAGTTGGCGTTGGAGGTATCGAGCTTCCATACGCACTCCCGAGGAGGATCTAGCAAACAGTATGATGTCGCCTGGACACTGCAAACAGGATTGCCGATCTTGCAATCATTGTTTGAGCCACAGGTTCGTCCCCCGCAAGGCTCGGGCGTAGTCGGCGGTGGGACCGTACCTGCGCCTCCGCAGTGAATGAGCAGCAGACAGAACGCCGCCATGGGCAACAGAGTGCAAAAGCGTGGCCAACTACGAGTGCGTCGAGGGATCGCCATATGGGATTCGAGAATCTACTCTAAGTCACGAGCGCAGCGAAATCCCAGGAATTCGCGATGCTCGGTCGGATCCAGAGCATCACGCAAGGAAACCGCGAGGCTAGACCCATCCAAGGGATAGTCGCCTCCTCGAAAACCCCGCAGGCCGCTCGTCACTGCATTCACGCAATTATCGCAATTTTCGGGGTAGCCGCCGCTTGCATAGTCAAGCACCCACTCCGCTAAGTTGCCTGCCAAGTCGGATTGGCCCCAACGGCCATCACCCAACGGGGTTGTACCTACCGCGACGGGAGCCAGGCTATTATAGTTGGCGTACGCAGGCGTGATTTCAGACGCCTCCCATGGGTAGGTGCGTCGTTCAGCGCCACCGCCCGCCGCGAACTCCCATTCTGCCTCCGTTGGCAGGCGCCCCCGATCCCAGATGCAGAACGCATATGCGACGTTGAAGTCGACGCAGTTGACCGGCATGTCGTCGTGTTGGCCTGCCGTATCCGACCAGGTCGCGCCATCGGCACCATCACACTTGAGCTGGGTCAACAATGCAGCCTTGTCCTCCGGAAGAACGTAGGCAGAACTCCAGCCTGTATCGGCTGCAATGTGCCCGGATTTGCCCGCACCTTCTTTGAGCGTTGGCTTGATATCTTCGAATGTATTGACGAACTGCCGCATCCGCCCCACCGTGACCTCGAACTTATCGAGATAGAATGGAGCCACGGTCGCCGGGTACGGCGTGTCGAGGTCATCTTCGATGTACCTATTGAACGTCCCACCCGGAACGAGCAAGGATTCGCAGCAGCTGTCCGCGTTGCAGGTTGTGCGTACCTTGTATTCTGGGCCGCAACTCGACGCCGTCTCACAGCTGCCCTTCACGCAAAACTGCTCGCACGCGTCACCGTTGTCAGTCCATACGCCGCCTACGCACGTCTGGCGTTGGTTCGAGTTGCAATCGGTCGCGCCGTTCGCGCACTCCTTGCACCGCGGCGCATCGCTATCGCTGCACTCCGTGCACTTGCCGTCCAAGCATGCCGTCGCGCAGTCGCCGTCCGCCTCGTCAGTGTTGGCGATCCAGTGCCCGGTTTCGTCGCAAATTTGCGGAGTCTTCTGGGCGTCGCCGCCGCACCGCCCTTCGTCGGGTTGGCATTCGGTGGAAGAGGTGCCGGCTTCGCCACCGGCTCCGGCGGTGCCGCCCGCGCCCGCGCCTGCGCCTGCGCCGCCGGGGGCGGTGTCGCCGCCTTCGCCGGCGCCGCCGGTCGTGCGGAGCGGGTCGTTCGTGGTGCCGCCGCCGCCGGTTGCGGTGCCTGCGGTGCTGGGGGCGGCGTCTTCGCCGGCCGCGCCCGCTTGGGGGGTGCGGGTTTTCGGATCTTGGATGTCGAGAACGTCAGCGCAGGCGGCTGCGCACACTGCTACCAGCACACTGCCAACGGCAGCGCGCGCCCAGCGGGACTGCGAACGCATACTCAGAAGCTCCTGCGAAGAGAGACACGCGGTGAGCCGTCGACGAGGCTCGTCGTGAGTTGCGTCGACGCCGCGTTGTCTGCTTTGAAGTACAAGACCAGCGCCGTGGCGCCGAACGCGCCCGCGGCGACGAAAGACCAAGTGGCGACGCGCGCGGCGTCCAACGCCGACTCCCGACGTTCGGCGCCGTAGGCATCGCAGCCGCTGGCGTCGCAATGACCGTCACGGTTTGATGCGTCGTTGCGCGACTTGGCGGCGAGACCGAATGTCACACCCAAGCCAACGCCGACCGCGCTCGCCAATCCAAAACCGATGCTGGCCTGACGCATACGGCGAACCGCAGGCGCGTCCGCGGACGGCGAATAGGCCGGTGCGCGGCGCCGGGGCCCGCTCACTTCGATAAAGGTGCTCTGTTCGGCTTCCAAGTCGGGAAGCTGGAGTGTCTTGTGATCCGCCTCGGTTTGCAAGGTGACGACGCCTGCCCACCGCTCGCGACCGGGTGCGGTCACCTCGATAGCGTGGGTGCCCCCATTCAATGGGATGCGTACGCCGAAGGCGGTGCGGTCGACCTCGATGCCGTCGCGCAGGACGCGCAGCCCGGCCTGGCGGCTGAGCTGGGCCGGCACCAACAGCGTCAACGTGGAGACACGTTTCGACAAAGCTTCGGCGCGCTCGCCCGCGGCCTTCTGGCGCTCGGCTTGGCCTTCCTTGGCGGAGAGATCGGCGGCGGCCAAGTAGTTGGCGTGGGAGCTGGCCAACAGCCCCGAAAGCTCCTGACAGTACGCGAGCGCCAGCAACGTGCCCGACGCCGGGTCGGCTTTTTGGCTCTCTTCGAACTTGGGGCAAGCCTCGGTCAGCTTGCCGTCTTTCATTAGCTCACGCCCGGCATGGAAGGTTTCGTCCGCACGCGTGGTGTCTTGCGCTGCCGCTCCTCGCGACAATACGAGCCCCGCCGCCAAGGCCAAGATGGCCGCTCGTTGGTGCTGACCCATGCGCTACCCTTCGTAATTCAAGTGGCGGGACTAGGCGAGGGGCAATGTGCTTCCTCCCGCAACCGCGCGGCTCGCGAAGACCCACGGCGCGCGTTGGTGGGTAGCACCGAGGGCGGTCGGCGCACTGGTGGCTGTGTCGCCTCCAACCCCCAGCGCGCGAGCAGGCACAACAGCTCCGCGCGACCTGATACGCCCAGGCGACGGAAGCCCGAAGCGACCTGATTGGCTACGGTGCGGATCGAGGTGTGCCGGGCTTCGGCGATTTCCGCGTAACAATGCCCTTCGATCAACAGCGTGATGACTGTGTGCTCGGCGGGCGCCAGCCATGCCGCCAGGGCGGTGTCGGGGCGAGGCACGGTGATGGTCTGCTCGGAGAATTGCCGGTCGGCGCGCCCGCGCAGGGGCGAGAACAGCGGTGTAGCCTCGTGGCGCCGTGCGTGGGCGGCCGCAACCAGCAAGCCGGGAATGCGTGAGGGCAAGCAGTGCAGCCCCATGAACTGGAAGCAACTCTGCAAGATGACGGCGATGCTGGAGCACGAAAGCCCGGCCTCCATCGCCACGTGCTTTCTCACCCCGCAGAGTAGGGCTTGCTCCAGTATCTCAACGTCGCGAGCGCGCAGGCCGAGGCCCGGCGCACGCGTGAGGGTGGGACGACGCGACAAAACCATGGACCAGGTGTCGGCGTCGTGCGCCCAGCTTTCCACCTTGCAGGTTCCGGCGATCAGCTCTTCCCAGATTGCCGCTAGCTCGACCCGTTCTGTGCTCGCGAACATCCTCTGACGAGTACCGGCCTCTCTACTAGTGGTCGATCGCAGTCGATCGCAGGCCAGGCGCTCCGCGTTGCGGCCGCCGCTCGCCAAGCCCCCCGCCACGGGCGCGCGGGGGAGCGCGTCGGGAACCACCCAGCACGAATTGTCAGGTCTTTTCGGGGGTGTAGCGACGTGGTCTACTCGACGGCGCATGGCCGAGCTGCGCCGGACGGACGGCACTCGATCCTCCCTGCTCATGACCGAGCACCTCGTGGGGCGTGGGCCGCAATGCGCGCTGCGCTTGAGCGCCGGCTACGTGTCCACCCAGCACGCGTTGATCCGCTGGGACGGGGTGGCTTGGGAGCTGTTGGATCGAGGCAGCCGCAACGGCACGCAGCTGAACGGCGCGCTGCTCGAGCCCGGACGACCCTACCGCTTGCTGAAAGACTCGGTGTTGACCTTTGGCCATGCCGACGAGCGCTGGGCGTTGGTCGACGCCGGAGAGCCGCAGACCATGGCCGTCTCGCTCGATACCGGGCACGCGCTGTTGGGGGTGCAGGGCTTGATCGGCCTGCCGTCGAGCAAGAGCCCGGAGTGCACGCTGTACTTGGCGCAAGACGGCGGTTGGAAAGTGGAGCAGGCGAACGGCGAGCTCGAAAGTCTCGTCGATGGTCAAATCATCGAGTGCGCGGGGCAGAAATTTCGCTTCTGTTGTCCGACCTCCAGCTCGGCGACGGAAGCGCTGTCGGTCGCGCGGGCCGGTGCGGCCCCGCTGCTACATTTTGCCGTCTCTTCGGACGAAGACTTCGTCGAGCTCACGCTCGAGTATCCAGAGCGGCGCGTCGCTCTGGGCTCGCGCAGCCACAACTACTTGATGCTCACCCTGGCGCGCCGCATGCTCGCGGATCGCGCCGCGCAGCTGCCCGACGCTTCGTGCGGTTGGATGGACAAGGACGCGCTGGCCGACGGCTTCAAGATGACTCCGCAGCAGGTGGATGGCGAGGTGTTCCGCATTCGCAAACACTTCACCCAGCACGGCTTGCCAGAAGCCACGACCGTGATCGAGCGGCGCCCGCGCACCAAGCAGATCCGCCTAGGCTTGATGCAAGTGCGGATCGAGCGGACCTGAAGCCTTCACCTCGGCCCGGCTCGTCCGCATTTACTTGGGTTCTGGAGGTCGACGGTTGCTGCCGGACGTCGGCAGAGGCGGCAACGATTCGTTCTTGTGCCACTCGGGGTTGCTGGCGAATGCGGCGGCGCACGTCAGCGAGCAGAACCAATATTCTTTGTTCGCGTAGCGCAGCCGGCCGGCAGCGGTGCGCCGGTCGACGTGGTTGCGGCACACGGGATCGATGGGTGTATCGGTGGCGCCCAGCATCAGCGCCATCGAGTACAAGAACGTCGCGCGGCGCACGTTTTTGAGCGCCACGTCGCCGATGTCCACGACGGGAATACCGAGCGCACGCGCGGCTTCGGCGATGGGTGCGGTGCCGAGCACTTCTGCCGGGTGGGCCTCGGCGGCGACGCGCGCCGCCAAATTGACGGCGGCCCCGAATACGTCGCCGTCGCGCTCGACCGCGTCGCCATGGTGCAGACCGGCGCGCAGCGTGGGCAAACGCGGCTCGGCCGCGGCTTCGGTCAGCAGGCGTTCGACCAACGAGAGCCCGCGCGCAGCGTCGGGCGAGGTGATGAGCACCGCGTCGCCGATGGTCTTGATCAACCGGTCGCCCGGGCCGAGCGCGGCCCGAGTGATGTCGGCGAACATGTTGGCCAGGTCGGCCGCGTCCTCGTCGCCTTGGGCTTCGGTCAGCGCCGTGAACCCGGCCATGTCGACGAACGCAAATGTGGCTGCAATACGCATGACGGGGGCGACGTCAGTCGAGCTGAGTGCGGACGCGACGCGCGCGCACGGGCGCGGCATTGAGGTGACCGTAGCTTTCGACGCCCTCGTCCAAAGAAACGCGGATCAGGCGTCCCACGGCGTCGAGCGGGAACGACGCGTGGCTGGGATCATCCAGCGTGCTGCGGATGCGACGCGGCTCCCGCGGTTCGAGCGGTAGACTGCCGTCGTCGAGGGCCGTGCGCAGGTAGGGCGGCACCGAAGAGCCGGCGGCCAGGGCGCACGAGCTCACGCCGAGCACCGAAAAAAAAGCCAGCCAGACGCCGAGGAAACGCACCAGAACAACCATACGCGGACTTTTCAGCCGCGCAAATCGCCTCTGCGAGTGCGAGCCTGTTATGCTGCTCGGGTTCCTGCCGCTCGAAGAGGTTTCGTATGAGTGAGGGCCGAGGTAGCAAGCTCTCCGACGTTTTGCAGGCAGCGGCGCTCGTAGACCGCTTGGACGAGGTCATTCCTGGGCTCGTGTACGTCTACGATTTGGTCGAGCGGCGCAACGTGTATGCCAACCGCACACTCTCGTCGCTGCTCGGCTACTCGCTCGAGGAGATCGCCGCCCTCGGTGACCAGGTTCTGCCCAGCATCGTCCACCCGGACGACTTGGCACGTACCGTGGCGCATCACGCCGCCATGCCCAGTGTTCAGGATGGCCAGATCGTAGAAATCGAGTACCGCGTCAAAGACCGCGGGGGCGGGTGGCGTTGGCTGCACTCATGGGAAGCCGTGTTGGAGCGGGACGAGCGCGGCGCGCCCCGGCGCACGCTGGGCATCGCCCAAGACGTCACCCACCGGGCGCAGGTCGAGGAAGAGCTGCGCCAAAGCCGGCAGCAGCTGGTGGTGTCCGAGCAGCGCTGGCGCTCGATTGCCGAAAATCCCTTCGACTTCGTGGTCGTGCTCGACCGCGACTTGAAGTTCACCTTCGTCAACTTCGTGGCGCCTGGTTTGAAGATGGAGGATCTGATCGGCAAGCAGTCGCCGCTCGACTTTGCCACCGGCGCCGACCACGCGGTGATGAAGAACGCGCTCGAGCTAGCGTTCCGCGAAGGGCGCTCTACCTCCTACGAGGTGTACGTCGAGCCCCTGCAGAAGTGGTACCACTCGCTGGTCGGACCCATTCGCGACGGCAACACGGTGACGCACCTGTCGGTGCTGACTCGCGACATCACCAGCGAAAAGGCCGCCCAAGCCCAGGCGCGCCAGGCCGAGCAGCAGCTGCGGCAAATGGAGATGAAATTGGCCCAGGCCGCCAAGCTGGAGGCGGTGGGGCAGCTGGCGGGCGGCATCGCGCACGACTTCAACAACTTGCTCACCGGCATCGGCGGGGTGGTGGAGCTGCTCCGCCTGCGCTTGGCCGAAGACGACCCCAACTTGCCCGACGTGATGGATTTACAGCACGCGGTGGCGCGCGGGGCCGGGCTCACTCGCCAGCTCTTGGCTTTCAGCCGCCAGCAGCCCATCGCCCCCACCGTTCTCAACCTGAACGTGCTGCTCGAAGACACCTCGCGCATGCTGCGTCGCTTGATTGGCGAAGACATCGAGCTACTGCTGGTACCGGCCCCCCGAGATTTGTGCGTTCGTGCGGACCGGACCCAGCTCGAGCAGGTGCTACTGAACCTCGCCGTCAACGCGCGCGATGCCATGCCCTCCGGAGGTCGGCTGCGCCTCGAGCTGACGTCGGCTCGCATCGACGCCCGCGCGCCGCGGCCCCACCCCGACGCCCGCCCCGGGGACTTCGCGCGCCTGCAAGTTTCCGACACCGGCGTCGGCATGGATGCCGGGACGCTGTCGCGCATCTTCGAGCCATTTTTTACGACCAAAGCCATCGGATCTGGCACCGGTTTGGGCCTGTCGATGGTTCACGGCATCGTCAGCAAGGCCGGCGGCTTCATCCAGGTGGCGTCGCAGCCGGGAGCTGGCGCAAGCTTCGACATTTGGTTGCCGCTCGCCCAAGAGCCAGCCGCCGCCGCGGAGACCGCGTCCGACGTGCGCCGCGGTGGGCGCGAGGCGGTGCTGCTGGTCGAGGACGAAGACATGGTTCTACGCTTCACCGGCCAGCTCTTGCGTAAGCTGGGCTACGAAGTGTTGCCGGCGGCCTGCGCCGAGGACGCCTTGGCAGCGGTCGAGAAGGGCGTTCACTTCGACCTGCTTTTGACCGACGTGCTGCTGCCCGGCATCGACGGCTTGGAGCTATTTCGGCGCTTGGTGGCTCAGCGCGGCAATTTTCCGGTCGTGTTCATGTCGGGCTACACCGACAACGTCTTGGCCGAAAAAGGCCTGCAAGAGACGGGCGCGGCCTTCCTGCAAAAGCCCTTCAGCCATGGTGAGCTGGCGTCCAAGGTGCGAGCCGCCTTGGACGCCCACGTCACCCACGCAACTTCAGGCTAGCCCGACGTACAGGTGCTGGACGTCGTCGTCCTCGTCGAGCGCGGCCAAGAAGGCTTCCACCTCGGCGCGGGCGTCGCCTTCGAGCTTGACCGGATTCTTCGGGATCCAAACCTGATTGGCCGCGGTGACGGTCCATCCGCGCGCTGCCAGCGCCTTCGACACCGCATCGAGATCGGTCGGCTCGGTGATGAAGCGCTGTTGCCCTTCCTCGGCGGCTTCGACCTCTTGGGCGCCCGCTTCGATGGCGGCTTCTTCCGGATCCTCGCCCGCGGCCGGCGGTGACGCTTCGATGGCGCCCCGGCGATTGAAATCCCAGCTGACGGAGCCACCGGCGCCGAGCTGACCCTTCTTGAACAGCAAGCGGATGTTCGGCGCGGTGCGGTTCTTATTGTCCGTGAGGCATTCGACGATCACGGGCACCTGGTGCGGAGCGAAACCTTCGTACACCACCGTCTCGAAAGCGGCCTGATCGTCCAACAAGCCGGCGCCCTTCTTGATGGCGCGCTCGAGGGTGTCCTTGGTCATGGACGCGCGTCGAGCCTGCTCGATGGCCAGGCGCAAGCGGGAGTTGCTGGCCGGGTCCGGCCCGCCGGTTCGGGAGGCGACCATGATTTCTTTCGCCAGCTTGGTGAAGACGCGGCCTTTGGCGGCTGCGCTTTGCTCTTTGCCTTTTTGTTTCCACTGAGCGCCCATGCCGGGCCCATTAACCCGGAGCGGGGCCGGATGGGCATAAAACTCGTGCCCCTTCAGTTGACAAGGCAACTGGCCGTACGCATCTCCTGGAGACGACCGTGGAAACTCCTGAAGTGAATGTGCATTTCGAGCAAGAAGGCTCGGAGCTGGTGGCTGTCGAAATCGGCAGCAGCAACCGTTCGCCGGTGATCGTGGCGCTACACCGCGCGCTCTTCGCGCTGGGTATCGTGGTGTCCTCGTATCAGGCGCGGTTCGTCAATCAGGGGCTGGTGGAGCGGGTCGTGCTTTCCCGGCGCGACGGCGGAGCCATCCAAGGCCAACTCAACGCTGCCACGCGCGCCGCCATCCTGCCCATCGCGCTCGAGGCCGGCGCAACCACCTGAGCGTCGAAGCGCCTCGCTCGAAGCGCGCTTCCCGGCGAAGCACCTTACCAAGCGCCGCGCGGCAGACGAATCTCGACGCGTGTGCCGCGAACCCGCGGCAATAGCAACAACTCACCGTCCAGCTCGGCCACCAATCGGCTGGCGACGAACAAGCCCAAGGCGTCGCCGATGCCGTGCGGCTTACGCGCTTCGAAAGGGTTGTTCAGCGTTCCCGCCATCTCTTGGGCGATGCCGGGGCCGTCGTCTTCGACCGCGACGTGCACGCGCTGGCCGGCGGCTCCAATCTCGATGCGCAGCGCGTTCTTCGAAGTGAGCGCGCCGTTCAAGATAGCCAAACGCACGGCGTGACTGAGGCGGGCCGGATCTGCAGACACCATCAGCTCGGGCTCGAAGCTGCGCTCCACCGACAACACGCGCGCCAGCTTTTGCTCGGCTTCGACGATGGCTTGTTCGACCACGGGCGCGACCAGCAGCGTTTGTCGTGACGTCGGTGTGTGGTCACCCAAAAGTTGCAGGTAGCCGGTGGCGGAAGCCAAGCGAGCGGCGCTGGCGCGAGCGTCGGCCAGCGCTTCCAGCACCTCTCGCGCGCTCGCGTCGGTGCCCAGCGGACCCAGCAGCTGGGGCAAGCGATCTGCCAGCCACTCGAGCGAGCTTACCACCGAGGCGAGCGGGCTATTCAGCTCGCTGGACAGGCTAGCCGACAGCTGCCCGGCCGCAGCCAGGCGAGCGGACTCGAGCAAGCGCGCTTCCATGCGCTTTCGCTCGGAGATGTCGCGCTGGATGCTGATCCAGTGACTGTGCTCTCCGGCTTCGTCGAACATGGGCAAGATTTGCAGCTCGACCCAGTACGGCGTGCCGTCCTTGGCGTACTTCAGTAGGTCTTCGCGCACCGGGCGTACCTGGCGGAGGCCCGCTTCCAAGCGAGCCAACACTTTGCGGTCAGTGCCCTCGCCGATGGTCACGTTGGGCGTCTTGCCCAGCACTTCGCTGGGGTCGTAGCCGGACGCTTCCGTGAATGCGCGATTGACGAACACGATCCGCCGCCCCACCTCGTCGATGGCGTGGGCTTCGGTGATGAACACGATGTCGGTCAGGTGGTCGACGGCTTCGCCCAGCAAGCGCAACAGCTCGAACGAGCGGTCTTGCTCGGGAGTGGGGGCGATCAGAGTGAAGGTGACGTGCGCGCCATCGACGGGCTCGCGTCGTGACAGCACGCGCCCGAGCTGTACCTTGCCCGTCTCGGTACAGAAGCGTTGAATGTGCGCGGAGGGCGGAGGCTCTGCGGCAGTAGCCCCGACCGCAGCCAGCAACGCGGGCTCGTCTTCCGGCCGGCACAACACCGCGAGCGGCTGGCCGCTGAGCGCGCCGTCACCGCTGCAACCGAACCAACGCAAGCAGGCGGGGTTGGCCTGCAGGATGCGCTCGCCGTCGTGCATGAAGGTCGGCCAGGGAAAGTCGTCAGCGGCGCGTGGCAGTCCCCGAGCCTGCAAGTCGTCCAAGACCATGCGCAGGTCGCGGAGGCCGTTGGCTTCCGCGCGCGCCAGGTCGGCGTCGAGCGGCTCGATGAGTGCATTTGCTGGTTTGCGAAGCCCCACAGGCCAAGCCTAGCAGAAGATAGAGGCTAGTTTTCCAGCAGTACTGGCGCGCATTCCGCCCAGGCTGCTTTTGGGAGCCATGCCGGGGAACAACCAAGGCGCACGGCGGCAAAGCCCTCGCTGCCAAACCCTGGGGGGTGACGGCGTTTCGCTGGCGGCGCCCGCGAATCATAGGAAAATCTTCAGCCGACACTTTGTTGCGACCCTCCCGCTACGTTCCGCCCGTATGCTCTAGGACGATGAGTCGTTCTGTTAGCCGGGGGATGCTTCAGGTGCGGGGAGTCACCTATCGCATCGAGCGCACCGAGCCGCACTGCTACTGCGTGGTTCGCTTGCTCGATGACACGGAGGTGGGGACGTTTCGGACATTGCCGCAGCTGCGCATCAGCAGCGCACGGATCGAGCTCACGCTGTTGCGTGACATCGTACGTGCCGCTTTGCGGTCGGCGCGGACCAGCGCCGTCATGCACGTCGCGCCCGTATTTCAACCCGACGAGGACGAGCGTCCCGTCTCTGCCAGCTCGCCGAGCGCAGTCGGTAATATGAGCGCGGCGACGGACTCGGCCGCCGCAAGCTCGGTGCCGGCGGCGCCCGCCAACCCCACCATGCCGCCGGTGCGCACGCCCAGCAGCGCGCCGCCACCGGCTGCTCCGGCGATGGCCTAGGCTTGGTCAGCGGGCGAGCTGCGCAAGCCGCGCGCCCCACAGCCAGCCCGCCCACAGCGGCAAGAACAACAGCGCCATCCGCAGCGCTTCGTGCCCGGGGAGAGCCAGCGACAGCAGCAACAACGCCCCCGCGCCCAGCACGCACGCGCCAAGAAGCCAGCGCAAACGTCGCGCGCTGTTGGGCCTGCCGAGGGCGAAGCCAATACCCAGCACGGTGAGCCCGAGTGCCCACGGGGGACAGCCGAGCATGCTCGGGTTGGCATGGGCCGCCCAGTGTTTGGATGCTCCGAAGATCAGCAGCGCCAAGCCGAGCAAACCTAGTGCCAGGCCGACGAGCGCGGTAACGGCGCCGAACAGCACGCGCCCGGCGGGGCGCTGCCGGGCGGCTCGACCGAGCGCGGCCAGGGCACCGCCCAGCGCCAGTCCCAATCCGGCAAACGCCGCCCGGCGCGCTGGTGGCTCCAGCGGCAACGGCGGCCGATCGGCGCGCAACAGCTGAGCTTCGTGGCGCACGAGCGGCACGCGCTGTCCATTCAAGTCTCGGGTGGCGCGGCCGAGCGCGTCGTGCAGCTCTTGCGGTAGGAACAGCTCCTGCCAGCGTGTCGTCGGGCGATCGGTAGGCGTGCCCAACGCGACGTCGAGCCCGAAATAGAGCCACCACGTGTCGCCGGTCAGCCGCAACGTGTGTTGGCGGAAGCTCAAGCGCCCCGGCCCGACCACGCTCCGCTCGAGCCCGCCCGACAGCACGCGATCGAGCGCGTCACGGACGCGAGTGGAGCAATTGTCTTGGTAGTAGTCGTAGTCGTAGTAGCGATGCTCCGGGCGCGCGTTGTCGGTGAGCGCGCGGTACAGCTCGCTTCGTTCCTCGGACGTCAACGTCAGCTCTTGGCTGGTTAGGGAGCGGTTGTCGGCGGCGTACGCGCGCACCGTGTGCTCGAGATCGGTCACGC
>JBEQSW010000346.1:0-9708 GCA_040348565.1 Myxococcales bacterium
TCTCCCTGTTAAATCAGGGACTCGCGTCGAGGTCGGGGCAAGGGGAAGGCCCGAAGGGTCAACCGATCGGAAGGCAGCCCAGCTGGGCTGCCCCACAGGAACTGGGCCTACCCCTGGGGGTCGTCGATTCTGACTTGGTAACGCGCCGAAATTATTGGGGTTTTTGGGGGATTCTCAGAACGAGCCTTTAGAAACTTCTGAGACGGTCGTCTTGTCTACGCAGTGTCCACTCTCATAGGACTCTTAGTCGTGTTCGGCTGCGTGCTTGGCGGGTTCGCCATGGCAGGTGGCACGTTCGGCGTGTTGATTCAGCCGGCGGAGCTGGTCGTGATCGGCGGTGCCACCATCGGTACCGTGGTCATCTCGGCGCCGGGCAAGGTGTTGAGCCGCGTGACGGGCGCGCTGAAGAAGGGCTTCAAGAGCGCCGCTCCCGGCAAAGCCGACTACATGGAGCTGCTCAAGCTCCTCTATCAAATCTTGGCGTTGATTCGCCGTGAAGGTGTTCTGGCGCTCGAGCCGCACGTGAGCGATCGCGCCACGAGCTCGCTGTTCAGCGCTTACCCGACGGTGATGCACCGCCACCACGCCGCTGACTTCTTGGTCGACGGCTTGAAGCAGCTGGTCGACGGTTGCTCGGCCGAAGAGCTGTCGCTGTTGTTCGACGCGGAGCTGGAGACGCATCACGACGAAGAGCACCAGCCGATTGGTTTGATTCGCACCGCCGGCGACGCCTTGCCGGGTCTGGGCATCGTGGCCGCCGTGCTTGGCATCGTCGTGACCATGGGTCACTTGGACGGTGGTCCCGAGGAGATTGGTCACCACGTCGCCGCGGCGCTGGTCGGTACTTTTCTCGGGATTTTGCTGTGTTACGGCATGGTGGGCCCGCTCGCCACCAGCATCGAGATTCAGGGCGGCGCCGAGAGCCGCTTCATGCTGTGCATCAAGGAAGCCATCGTGGCGGCCGCGCGCGGCGTGAACCCCCAGATTGCCATCGAGTTTGCGCGTCGCACCATCTTCTCCGACGAGCGGCCTTCGACGCCGGAGCTGGAGAAGGCGTTCGCGGAGCTGAAGGGTAAGTAATGGCGGGCGCTCCTGCTCCTAGTGGTGGTGGCGGTCGCGTCATCATCATCAAAAAGAAGGGCAAGGGGCACGCGGCTCACCACGGCGGCGCCTGGAAGGTGGCCTACGCCGACTTCGTGACCGCCATGATGGCGTTCTTCATGGTGATGTGGCTGCTGGCTCAGACCGATCAGCAGACGCGCCAGCAGCTGTCCGAGTACTTCCGCACCGGCGTGTTCTCGGGCGCGCCCTCGGTGCTGAACGGCGGTAGCGGTATCCAGAACAAGGCCTACTTCGACGTCGTGGGTCAGTCTTCCATTCAGCCCGAGCAAGCGAACTTCGAGCGGGTGGCAGCGGCGGTGCGTGCGGCCATGCAGCGCACCATCGCCGAAGACGCGCGCCTGCAGGCGCTGGCCAAGCAATTGAAGGTGAGCGTCACCGAAGAAGGCTTGTTGATTCAGATCTTGGACGGCAGCGGCGACGACCTGCTGTTCGACCGTTCATCAGCTGATTTGAAGCCCCGGCTCGAGGAGCTGTTGGCGACGATTGCCCCGATTTTGGGGCGGCTGGACAACAAGATTCAGATCCACGGTCACACCGACGCCAAGCCGTTTCCGGCCGGCTCCAACCGTTCGAATTGGCAGCTGTCGTTCGAGCGCGCCGACGCCGCGCGGTTGGTGCTCGAAAAGAGCGGGTTGAAGAAGGGCCAGGTGGGCGGCGTGTTCGCGCACGGCTCTTCCGCGCTGTACAACCCGAAGGATGCGTTCGCGCCCGAGAATCGCCGCTTGGCGATCTTGGCGGTGCGGCGCGGCATGGAGACGTACGCCGCTCAAGGCGTGACCGCGACGACGAAGGCGCCGCCCGCGGCGGCCGCTACCAAACCGGCGCCGCCGCCCACGCCGGCGCCGAAGCGCGGCGAAGACGAAGACGCCCAGAACTGAGCGCCGACGGCGTTTGCTAGCCGGCGCTCAACGGCGATACGCCGTGGCCACCTTCGCGCGCATGCAATTGTCGAAGGCGGACGCGCCAAAGCGAGCCGCCAACGCCTGCGCCGCGACGTCGGTGACCTCGTCCAAGCGGGCGGCGGCGCGCGCCTCGATTTCGCCGCGCAACGGCGTGCCTTTGCACAAGCCGAGGGCGACGTGCGCCGCCGAAGGAGCGCGGGACACCTTGTCCACGGTTTCGATCTCGATGTCGACAAAACCCGCGGCGGCAAGCTCGCGACGGATGACGTCGGCGTCGTGGTAGCCGAACGGCGTGCGCGCGAAGAACCGCGGTGGGTCTTGCGGGAACACCGCCGCGACGGCGCGGGTCACCAGGTCGGACACTTCGTTGTCTTGGAGCGAGCCCCAAACGTTGAACACGTAGCGCCCGCCCGGTCGCAACACGCGCAACGCCTCACGATAGGCCAGCGGCTTGTCGGGCATGAACATGACCCCGAATTGGCAGACGACGGCGTCGACCGTCGCGTCACCGAACGGTAGCTTTTGGGCGTCGGCTTGTTGCCACGTCACCGAGGCGCCGTTGGCGTGCGTCTCGCCCTGGCGCAACATGGCTTCGTTCAGATCGGTGGCGATGATTCGCACCGCGGGCGCCAATGCCTTCAGCAACGTGCGCGTGACGGCGCCGGTTCCGGCCGCTAGCTCGAGCACGACGCCGGAGCGCACGTCGGCCAAGCGCTGGGCGATGTCTTCGGCGTAGGGCTCGAACAACAACGGGACCAGGTATTCTTCGTAGATGGCGGGAATGGATCCGGTAAAGACGGCGTCGGCGGTGGCCATGGTGACTCCTTTTCCAGCGCTCAGGCGCCGGACGAAAGCGGAATGAGCTCGACCAAGCCGGCTTCGGTTTCCAGGGCCGCGTCCAGCACGGGGGCGGTGCTGCCGGCCGGCAGCTCTACCAGGTAGCGCCAGCACGGCCCCGCGAGAGGAGAGGTGAGGGCGCCGTGCAAGCCGGCCTCGTGCGTTGCGTGAGCTCGAAGGCCGCGCTGGCTCAGGGCTTGGGCGAAAGCTTGGTGATTGCGGCACACGGTGGCGGTGACGCGCGAAACCGCCGGCGCGCTGTCCAGCTCCGGCACCACGACCCCCGCGACCAGCCGCAGGCGCTCGGGACAGGTGTCGACCAAGTGCCGCGCCGCGGCGCTGAGCTCCGAGTTGCCGATGGCGACGAGCAAGCGCCGGCCGCTGCAGGCGCGCTCCAGCACCGCGAGCAGGGTTTGCTCGGCGTGGGTGTCGAGCCCGGCCAAGGGCTGCTCGACGCACAGCACGCGCGGACCCGTGAGCAACGCGTGCGCGAGCAGTAGCGCGCGGCGCTCCGCCAGCTGCAGGTGGGCCAAACGGCGCGCCGCGAGCTCGGTGAGCCCCAGCTGCTCCAACGTCTGGAACGCCAGCCTGCGCGCGGACTTGCGAGCAGTGCCGGCCAGCTCGGCGCTGCTGGCCAGAAACTGTTCGGCGCTCCAAGCGCCGGGCAGGAGCGGATCGAGCCGCATCAAGCCGATGTGGCCCTGCTCCACGCCTAGCGGCACCGGGCAGCCGGCGATGCGCAGCGTGCCCGAAGCCAGCGTGGCTTCACCCGAAAGCAGGGAAAACAGCGCGGACCAATCTCCGAGCAGGGCTACGCGCTCGGCGTCGCTCTTCAGCTCCAGCCGCGCCAGCAGCGGTTGCCCGAGCAGGTCGATGCGCGCGGCTTTGGCTTCGAGCGTCGCGTCACTCAATCTGGGTCAGCTCCATGCGCGCCAGCGGCTTGTCCGCCGGGTGCACCACGAACGGGCCCAGCGCGCGGACCATATCCATCATGCCGGGAGGCAGCACTTGCAGGTGCTGGGGGATGTTTTCACTCACGCCTTCGATGCCCAGCAGGCGACCGATGATGGTGGTCTGGGGCGGCGGCAGCTCTTCGATGGGCGCGTGGTCGGCCAGGCCTGCCGCTGCGCGCGCGTAGGCCAACGCTTGGCGAAGGCCGCCCAGCTCGTCCACCAGCTTGTTGGCCAAAGCCTGCTCACCGGTCCACACGCGGCCTTGGCCGATGGCGTCCACCTGTTCCTTCGTGAGGTGGCGACCTTCGGAAACGCGCTGCAAGAACACGTCGTAAAACTGCCAGACCTTGCGCTTCAGCTCGGTCTTCTCTTCGTCGGTGAAGGGGCGGAAGATCGACTCGGCGTCGGCGCGGGGCGCGGTTTTGTACACCTCGACGTTGACGCCCAGCTTGCGCAGCAGCTCCGAGACGTCGGCCTTGCCGTAGAAGATGCCGATGCTGCCGGTGATGGTGAGCGGGTTGGCGAACACGCGCGTGCCCGGCGAGGCAATGTAGTAGCCGCCGCTGGCCGCCGCCGTGCCCATGCTGACGATGACCGGCTTGATCTTGGTGGTTTGCTGGATTTCACGCCAGATGACGTCGGCGGCCATGGCGGAGCCGCCGCCGGTTTCGACCCGCAGCACCACCGCGCCGATCAGCGGATTTTCGCGAGCCTTCTTGATCGACTCGGCAATCGTGTAAGAGCCGACCAGCTTCATGCCCAAGATCGGGATGGTTTGGCTGCGGCCGTCGACCATGTCGCCGTCGACGTAGATGAGCGCGATGCCCGGGTTGGCGCCGTTGAAGCGATCCGCGAAGGGCCCGCGGTTGTCGTCGATCAACCGCACGGGTTGGCCGACCAGCAGCGCCGCCTGCGCCTCCAGCTCGTCGTCGAAAGCGTAGCCGTCTACGAAGCCGGCCGTCTTGGCTTCGATGGCGACGAACGGGCCTTTGGCGATGCGCTCGCGCACGACTTGGGGCGAGAGCTTGCGGCCGTGAGCGATGCCGAGCGTCAGGTGCTTTTCGTGCTGCTGCAGCAGATCGATCTTGTCGTCGCGCGCGACCTCGGAGGAGCCGGTGCGGGTGAAGGCCTCGGGCGCGCTCTTGTGCGCGCCGATGCGCACGAAATCGGCCTTGATGCCGAGCTTGTCGAGCAAGCCCGCGTAGTAAAAGTACCGGGCGCGTAGGCCCGCGAAGCGAATGCCGCCGGCGGGATTGACCAAGATGCGATCGGCGGCCGAGCACAGGTACAGCGAGGCGCCGTCGGCGTCTTCCAGGTGGCAGAGCACCTTCTTGCCGGCTTGGCGCAGCATGTAGATGGCGTCGCGCAGCTCTTGCACGTGAGCCATCGAATCAGCGGGGGCGGTGCGCAGCTCGAGCACGATGGCGCCGACCGACGACTCTTCTTCCGCAATCTGCCAAAGGTGCCGGAGCAACGCGACGTGCTCACGCGTGCTGGGCGTGCTCTCCAGACGGATGCGCAGCGCGTAGGTGGGCGCCTGGGTGCCGGAGGGCTCGCGATAGCCTTTGAACGCGACCTCGGTGGCCAGGTTTTCTTGCGCTTTGCCGCTGACCTTTTGTCCGAGCCCGCCGCCGAACAGGCTGCCCGCCGACAGGTCCATCGAGCCGGCGGTGCCGTTCAAGTAAAACGACATGCTGGCGCTGGCCAGCCACTCGCTCTGCGAGACGCCGTCGTCCGGATCGAGCAGAGAGACGCCGCCACGGAGCCGCCCTAGCTCCGGAATGTCGACGCCGAGCGTCGCCGACGGCGACCAGTAGGCTTTGGGCGCGTCCACGATTTTGCCGGAAAGCCCCAGCTCCAGCGCGCGGCTGCGGAACGGGCGCATGGCAATGGCCACGTCGAAGCTGCGGTCGAGCACGCCGCCGGCCGAGTTCTTGGGCGCGTTGATGTCACTGGCGACGAACGACAGACCGAAATAGTCCGAAGGGCGACTGGTCAAGGCCAGCGACCAACCGAACAGCCCGTGCGCCTCGGCCATGTCCGAGTACGAACGCTGCAACGACATGCCGAACGCGAAGCTGTCGCTGGCTTTGACAGCCAGGCCCCAGGTGACCCACTGATACAGGCCGTTGCTCTTGAACAGCGGCCCCACGCCACCACTGGGGGGGCTGAGCAGGTCGACGCGCAGACCGGTCGACGCATTCAGGAACGGGATGGGGAAGGCGAACGCCAGCGCGTGGCCCTGCCAGGGCGCGCGCGAGCCCTCGTTCAAATACACGCTCGACCAGCGCAGCTCACTCGCCGGCAGAAACGCCAGGTTGGCTGGGTTTTGCACCAGCGCGCTCGAGTCGTCGTTGGTGACCGGGCTCTTGCCGAACACCGGTTGCCGCGTCGGCTCATTCGTGGGGAACTGCGCGTGGGCGGTGGCGGAGAGGAGCGAGCTTACGGCGAACGTTAGCCCGAGGGTGGCAAGAACCTTGGTTCGGAACATTGGAGCCCCGCATTCTTATCACTGGATGCGTGGCAAGCGCACCGAGAACGTCGAACCGTGGCCTTCCGAGCTTTCGACCGTCACATTGCCACCGGCTTGTTGAACGATGCTGTACACGGTGGAAAGCCCGAGCCCGGAGCCGTGCTCTTTGGTGGTGAAGAACGGCTCGAACACCTGCTCGCGCGTGGCCGCGTCCATGCCACCGCCGTGGTCGACCACCGTCAAGCAAACGTGCTCGGCCTCGAGCACCAGGCGCACCAGCACCTCGGCGTTCTTGTTGGGGCTGGCGTCGCGCGCGTTGACGACCAAATTCAAAATCACCTGCTCGAGCTGGGACGGATCGACGTTGACGAGCGCGGGTGACGACGAGCGTTCGACGCGCAGCGTGGCTTTGCCCTGCGCCAGGGTCGTCAACATCGGCTCCATGTCGCGCAGGGTGCGCGCCAAATCGACCGGGCGCGGGGCGGGCGCTTTGGCCTTGGCGAACGTGAGCAGCTGCTGCACCAGCCGCGCGCCCCGTCCTCCGGCCTCCAGCACCTCGCCCAGGCCTTGCACGAGCGCGGGGTCGTTGGGGTGATCCAGCTGCAGCGCCTCGACCCGCAGCAGCATGGCAGTGAGGATGTTGTTGAAGTCGTGCGCGACGCCGGCGCTCATGCGGCTGAGCGCCTCCATGCGCTCCGCTTTGACCAGCCGCTCGCGCTGGGCGGCTAGCGCTGCTTCGACGTCGAGGCGGGTGGCTTGCTCGAGCAAGATGGCCACCAAATCGGCGACCGAGCCGGCAAAATGCCGGTCGCGTGAGGTCCATTCGCGCGCCGAGCCGGTGTGCTCGTGCCGCACGACGCCGACGATTTCACCCAAGCGAAATACCGGCGCGTCCAACGTGGCGCGGATGTCGTGCGGCTCCAGATAGGTCTGCCGCAGCTCCGGGCTGGCCTCCGCGCCGCCGGTGGACGGTAGCACCCGTCGCGACTCGAGCGCCTGCAAGTAGCCGGGCAGCAGCGACAGTGACAGCACCGCACCCGACGTGTGCCGATCGTGGCTGGCTTCGTACAGGGTGCCACAGCGCAGCTGCGGTGACGGGCTGGCGTCGGCGATGAACCAAACCCCCACGCGCTCCACCATCAAGGCCTGCGCGCTGGCCTTGCAAGCGTGCTCCAGGGCTCGGGTCAGCTCTCCCGCGTCGCGCACCGCAATGCGCGACAACCCCAGGCGGGTGGCTTCGAAGAGCGAGCTCGTGCCGGGTCCCTCTGTCACGTTGCGAACCTTACTACAGACGGCAAGACCCGGGACAAGCGACGCACGTCATTCCCGACGGGATTTCGCTCGATCTTCGGCGGTTCTTCCCCGTCCGTTGCAAGTTGCGTTAATTTCATCCGCTTGGACGGCGCAGAAGAAATCTCGGTCGCCCCGCTGTCGCGCTACGACTCGACGAAGGTCTTTCTACGCGAGAGTCTGCGCAACCGGCTGGTCTGGCTCAGTCTAGCGTTGGGGCTCGGCTGTACCTTGGCGTGGGCCGCCCAAGCCGCGCGTCAGGCGCACGAAACCGCGCGTCGGGGCTTCGAAGAGCGCTCGAACCTGGCCGCCGCGCACGTGGAGCAAAGCTTCCGGGCGCCGCTCGAGGCCCTGTACGGCATTCACGCCTTCGGCAGCGCCTTGCCCGACGTCGACCAGAGCCGCTTCGAGCTGTTCGCCGGCAAGCTGATGGAGCGCTACCCCAGCCTGGCCGCGCTCGAATTGTTCGACGTCGTGACCGCCGAGCAGCGCGCCGACTTCGAACGGCGCTTGAGCACGCGCGTGGGTCACCCGTTCACCATTCGGGAGCCCGCCAGCGCGCCCCCGCACGAGATGGTGGTCTCGCCGCGGCGCGACAAGCACGTGGTGCTCACGCGCTTGCTCCCTTTTCAACCGGCTTTGCACGGGCTGGACCTGATGTTCGAGCCCGTGCGCCAACGGCAGATTGCGGAGGCGGCGCACGCGGGCGTGCCGACCGTCACCGGAAAATTTCGGCTGGTCGAAGATCCGGAAGGCGTGTTCTCGGTCGCCGTGTACGACCCGCTGTACGCCGACGGCGAAGCGCCGGCGGACGTGGCGATGCGAGATCAGCAGCTGCGTGGCTTCGCGATCGCGCTGTACCGCCTCTCGCCGCTGATGAACGCGGCCTTGGCGGGAACGACGCTAGAGCCCAGCCGCGTCGCGCTGCTCGACTTGGATCCCCAGCTTTCCAAGGCCGATGCGCTGTTGTTCGGCAACTCCGGCGTCGGCCAAGCGCAGGGCTTCGCGTTTCGGCGTGAGCTGCACTTTGCGGGCAGAGCTTGGGCGCTGGTCACTTCCGGGCCGGCCCCGCCGCAGCTTGCGGCCGCCGCGCCAAGCCTGGTGGTGGGCAGTGTCGGCAGCTTGCTGGTGGCGCTGTTAGTGGGCCTGGTGGGCTCTCTGCGCAAGTCGGGTCAACGCTTTCAGGCGCTGGAGGCGCTGGGCCCGTACACGCTGCTGAAAGAAATCGGCGGCGGTGGCATGGGGCGTGTGTTCGAAGCGCGGCACAGCCTGCTGCGGCGTCGCGCGGCGATCAAGGTCGTGGCCCAAGAACAAGCCAGCGAAGAGCAGCTGCGTCGCTTCGATCTCGAGGCAAAGACGACCAGCGCGCTGTGCCATCCGAACACGGTCGTGGTCTTCGACTACGGGCGCACGCGCCGTGGCGATTTTTACTACGCCATGGAGTACGTGAACGGCATCAACTTGGAGCGGCTGGTGCACCAATACGGCGCGCAGCCGGCGGGGCGCGTGCGCCACTTGCTGGTGCAGGCGTGCGGCTCGCTCTCGGAGGCGCACGGTCTTGGCCTGGTGCACCGCGACGTGAAGCCGGGCAACTTGATGGTCGGTGTGAACGGCGGCATCTTCGATTTCTTGAAGGTGCTCGACTTCGGGCTGGTGCGCGTCACGCGCGGCGTCGAAGCCGGCAAATCTGGCCCCGGCACGCTGCTGGGCACGCCCCGCTACATGGCGCCGGAGGCCTTCGCCAGCTCCCAATCCGGCCCGCGCGCGGACCTATACGGGCTCGGCTGCGTCGCGTATTTCTTGCTGTGCGGGCAGGAACCGTTCGTCGCCAAGACCGACGCCGCCATCGCGATGCTGCACCTCACCCAAGCCCCCGCCGCGCTCCAAGGGCGCGGCGTCGGCGACATCACGCCCGCCTTCGAGCGCGTCATCCTACGTTGCCTGGCCAAAAGCCCCGACGACCGCTACGCCAGCGCCGCCCAATTGATGCGCGCGCTCTCGGAGCTGGACCTTCCACCCTGGGGCCAAGCCGAAGCCGCCGCCTTCTGGGCCGACCACGCCGCCCGCGAAGAAGCCGCCGAGTAGATTGGGTTCAATCCGAAGGAACCGAGACAACCGGACGGACGCTTCC
>JBEQSW010000368.1:0-6388 GCA_040348565.1 Myxococcales bacterium
TAGCCGATCTCGGAGGATACTCCGGCAACTCCAATGCCGGTCCACCCGGGTCGATCACCATCGGTCGCGGCATGGCCAAACTCGCCACCGCGGTCGAAGTCCTCGAGGCAATCCAGGCTTCGAAGAAAATGCGATGAATGGTCAGCGGGAGGACGGGAGGACGAGACAGAGGCGAGAATTTTGGGGTTCGCGCTGCCGCCGGCGAATCCTGCTGAGGCCTTGCCGGCCGGCGACCTCCGGCTCCCTCGAGGGAAATATTTTTGGTTTTGGTCCTCCAAAAACAAAAATGCGTTCTCGTCTCCCTGCGTCCTCCCGTCCTCCCGTCCTCCCTGTTGATCTCAGGCACTCGAATGGGGCTGTCAGAGCGCTAGCAGCCCGAGGCGGTCGCTAGGCTTGGCCTTTCGACGCCACGGTAGTTTCTGCAAGGGATCTGCGGCGTGGCAGCCCAGTCGGTGATCAATCGAGGCGACTAGCGCTTCCGGCGCAGCACGGTGACGAAGAAGCCGTCGGTGCCGTGCAGGTGCGGCAAGAAGCGCACGCGGTGCGGGGCGCTACGCGGGAAGCGCTCGATGTACGCGCGGTCGTAGATTTCGGCGAGGTTCACCGGCGCAAGCTCGGAGTGCTCGGCTTCAATCGCGTCCATCAGCTCCTCGCCCTCGGCGCGCAGCAGGGAGCAGGTGACGAATACCAACCGCCCACCTGGCGCGAGCAGCGGCAGCATGCGTTCGACGATCGCGCGTTGCGTCGCCACCAGCCGCTCGACTGACAGCGGCGTGAGCCGCCCGCGCGCTTCGGGATTGCGGCGCAGCGTGCCGGTGCCGCTGCAGGGGGCGTCGATCAACAAGCGATCGCACTTGCCGTTCAACGCCTCGACTTCGGCCGGCAGCGGCCCTGCTTCTTCGATGCCCAGAGCCTGAATATTCGCGGCGCCCCCTCGCTTTGCGCGCCGGCGAAGCTCGACCAGCTTTGGCGGGTCGACGTCGAGAGCCACCACTTTCCCCCGGCCTTCGAGCGCGGCCGCGATCGCCAGCGATTTGCCGCCCGCGCCCGCACAAGCATCCACCACCAAGCCGCGCGGGGGCGGCGCCACCAATTCGCACGCCAGCTGGCTGCCTTCGTCTTGCAGCTCGAACAGCCCCTCGTGAAAGGCCCGCGTCACGAACGGATTGAACGCGCCCTCGAGCACGAGCGTGCGACGGCCAAAACGGCCGGGCGCAACGACGGCGCCCTCCTTCTCCAGTCGCTCACGACCTTCCGCGACGTCCGCCTTCAACCCGTTGACGCGCAGGGCGCGCGGCGCAGGCTCGGCCAAGCTGGCCGCCAGCGCCTCCGCTTGGTCGCCGTATTCATTCAGCAGCGACTGCGCCAAAAACTCAGGCAAGGAGCCCAGCAGCGCCACGCGCTCGGCTCCTTGCGCGCGTTCCAGCACGTTGCGATCAGCCTGCTGGAAGCGCTGCCAGCTCACCTCGCTCCAAGTCCCCCGCGCGACTTCGAGATCGAGCACGCCCGAGCCGTCCAGCAACCCCGCGCCAATCACACCCAGCCGCGCCTGGTTCGAACCGGCAAGGTTCGTCCCCACTTCGCGAAGCGCTTCGCGAACGCGTCGTTCGCGGCGAAACGCGCCGTACACCAAGAGTGAAAGCTGTTCGGCGTCGGCCGGGCCCAGGCGCCGATCTGAGATGGCCTGCCCCAGCACCTGGCTTGCGCGTCCTCCCCTCTGGGCTTCGGTCAGGACAGAAATGGCGAGGTCGACGACGGGTGGGACGGCGGCGGGCATGGACAAGGTGTGGATTAGGCTGGGGACGGGTTCTTGGAAACGTTGGTATTCGCTCTGGGTATCCCCAGGACAAGCTGTTCAGGGCATCTTTTGTTCACCATCGCCGCGACACCTAGGCGACACAGAAGCCGCAATGAAGCCAAGTAGTTGGGGGCCGACCTCATTGCGATTTCGAGCACTGAGCCCCATGTTGATAGGCCAAAAGCCCATAATGTCGTGGATTTTTACTTGGCCGAGCCCAACCCCTTGGGGTACAAGCGATTCCGACTGGGGCGTTCGTTCGTCACCTCGCAGGCATGACGGCGCGTTGCTCGTGGCAGCCGTCGACCCGAATGCAGGCATTGAGACTGAACGCATCAGCACGTGACGGATTTGCAGTACTGACAGAACGGCCGACGGTCGGAATCAGTCCCAAATGAGGAGAGCTCGAACCATGGCGCAGTCGACGATTGTGGGGCAGGAGAATAATCGGGTGAAAACCACGGGTTCCGCTACCGAGGCCCCCACGTCGAAACGCGGGCAGGGCAAAAAGAACAGTCAACGGCCGAGCAAGGCCGGCGCGACGTTCAAGCCCCGCTACACCCAGCTAGGTGAAGACGCTCTGAAAGACGTCGTCTGGGAGCGCCGCCAGAGCCTGATCACGAACCCGGACGGTTCGGTCGTGTTCAAGATGGAAGGCGCCGAGATCCCGGCAGAGTGGTCACAGCTCGCGACCGACATCGTCATCTCCAAGTACTTCCGCAAAGCTGGCATCAAGGGCGACAAGGAAGTCGGCGAGACCAGCGTGCGCCAGGTCGTGCACCGCATCGCGCACACCATCCGCAGCGCGGGTGAACAAGCCGGCGGTTACTTCGCGACCGCGCAGGATGCGGAAGTGTTCGAAGCCGAGCTCACTTGGCTCATGACCAACCAGTACGGCGCCTTCAACTCGCCGGTTTGGTTCAACTGCGGTCTGTTTCACGAGTACGGCATCACCGGCTCCGGCGGCAACTGGGCCTGGAGCGACGTCACCGAAGCCGTGACCGAAACGACCAACGCCTACGAGCGTCCCCAGTGCTCGGCTTGCTTCATCCAAGCCGTGCCCGACGACTTGATGGGCATCTACGATCTGGTCAAGTCCGAGGCGCGCCTGTTCAAGTACGGCTCCGGCACGGGCTCGAACTTCAGCAACATCCGCGGCAAACAAGAAAAGCTGTCGGGTGGCGGCACCTCCAGCGGCTTGATGAGCTTTTTGGAGGTGCTCGACCGCGCCGCCGGCGCCACCAAGAGCGGCGGCACTACGCGCCGCGCCGCCAAGATGGTCTGCCTGGACATGGACCATCCGGAAATCGTCGACTTCATCGGTTGGAAGACGCGCGAAGAGCGCAAAGCCAAGGCGCTGATCGCCGCCGGTTACGACAGCGATTTCAACGGCGAGGCGTACCACACCGTCAGCGGCCAAAACTCGAACAACTCGGTGCGTGTGACCGACGAGTTCATGCGCGCCGCCGCCTCGAACGGCAAGTGGCAGACCATCGCGCGCACCACCGGTAAAGTGGTCGACACGCTGAACGCCACCGAGCTGTGGGACATGGTGGCCGAGTCGGCCTGGGCCTGCGCGGATCCGGGCGTGCAGTACGACAGCACCATCAACCACTGGCACACCTGCCCCAACAGCGGAAAGATCAACGCCAGCAACCCCTGCAGCGAGTACATGTTCCTCGACGACACGGCCTGCAACCTGTCGTCGCTGAACTTGACCAAGTTCTTGGACGAACAGGGCAAGTTCGACGTCGAAGGCTACCGCCACGCCGTCGACGTGTTCTTCACCGCCCAAGAAATCTTAGTGGATCTGTCGAGCTACCCCACCAAGGGCATCGCGCAAAATTCGCACGATTATCGCCCGCTCGGCTTGGGCTACGCCAACTTGGGCACGCTGTTGATGCTGCAGGGCATTCCGTACGACTCGGACAAGGGTCGCGCCATCGCGGGCGCCCTCACCGCCATCTTGTGCGGTCGCGGGTTCGCGGTCAGCGCCGAGATTGCCGCCAGCAAGGGCGCGTTCGCCGGCTTCGCCAAGAACCGCGAGCCCATGCTGCGGGTGATGCGGCAGCACCAAGAAGCCGCCTACGCCATCGATCGCGATCAGTGCCCCGAGTACCTATGGAAGGCGGCGGCTGAGGATTGGGATCTGGCCGTCAACCTGGGCGAACAGCACGGCTACCGCAACGCGCAAGCCACCGTGTTGGCGCCCACCGGCACCATCGGCTTGTTGATGGACTGCGACACGACCGGCATCGAGCCGGATTTCGCGCTGGTCAAGTTCAAGAAGCTGGCCGGCGGCGGCTACTTCAAGATCGTGAACCAGTCCGTGCCCGAAGCGCTCAAGCGCCTGCGCTACTCCGAGGCGCAAATCAGCGAGATCGTGGCCTTCGTGTCCGGTACGAACACGCTGCTCGGCGCGCCGCACGTCAACCGCGCCGCGCTGAAGCAGAAGGGCCTCAACGACGAAGACCTGAGCAAAGTCGAGAGCGCGCTACCGGGCGTGTTCGACTTGGGCTTGGCTTTCGCGCCCTGGGTGCTGGGTCGCGACACCTACGAGCGCTTGGGCGTGTCGTCCGAAAAGCTGGCGCAGCACGGCTTCAGCTTGCTGCGTCACTTGGGCTTCAACGCCCAGCAGGTCGAAGAAGCCAACGACGTGATCATCGGTCGTATGACGATCGAAGGCGCGCCGCACCTGCGCGACGAGCACTACGCGGTGTTCGATTGCGCCAACCGCTGCGGCCGCACCGGCCAACGCTATTTGGCGCCCATGGCTCACGTGAAAATGATGGCTGCGGCCCAGCCGTTCCTGTCGGGCGCCATCAGCAAGACCGTCAACCTGCCCAACGACGCCACCGTCGACGACGTCCGCCAGATCTACGAAGAAGGCTGGAAGCTGGGCCTCAAAGCGGTGGCGCTCTATCGCGACGGTTGCAAAGCTTCGCAGCCGCTCTCGACCAGCAGCAACGAAAAGACCGAGAGCAAGGAGCAGGCCGCCGAAAGCGCGGCGGCCGCGGCCGCAGCGGCGCTCTTGGCCACTCCCACCGTGCAGGCCGCGCTGGCCCAAACCGGTCGTCCCGAAGGCCATCGCACGCGCCTGCCGCAGAAACGCCGTGGCTTCACGCAAGAGGCGCACGTCGGCGGCCACAAAGTGTTTTTGCGCACCGGCGAATACGAAGACGGCACCCTGGGTGAAATCTTCATCGACATGCACAAGGAAGGCGCCGCCTTCCGCTCGCTGATGAACTGCTTTGCCATGGCGGTGTCGGTGGGCCTGCAATATGGCGTGCCGTTGGCCACGTTCGTCGAGCAGTTCACGTTCACGCGCTTCGAGCCGCACGGCGTCGTCTCGGGTCACCCGAACATCAAGTTCTCGACGTCCATCGTCGACTACTTGTTCCGCGTGCTGGGCGTCGAATACCTGCGCCGCTACGATTTCGCGCAGGTCAAGCCGTCCGAAGACTCGGGCAGCATCGAAGATCCGACGCAACCGAAGTTGGTCGCCGCCGACGCCGGCTCCGCCACGTCGATTGCGCCGCCTAGCCCGTCGTCCATTCCGCCCGAGACGCTGGCGGCGAAGGCCGACGCGGCGCCCTACGCCGAGTCGCACGGCGCGCTCGACGCTCAGCTCGAAGAAATGATGGGCGACGCGCCCGTTTGCGACGGCTGCGGCCACATCACCGTCAGGAACGGGGCTTGCTATAAGTGCCTCAACTGCGGCAACTCCATGGGCTGCTCGTAGGTCAGGGAGAAGGAGTTAGGGGTTAGGGGTTAGGGGTCGATGCGGACTGGCGTCCGCTCGATTGCGCCACAGCGCCGCGCGCTCCGAGCCCTAGGACCTCAGCCCCACCGCCGGCTAACCCCTCACCCCTCAATCCTCGCCCCCAAGCCAAGCACAGGTCGCGGACGAGGGCTGAGGGGCAAAATGAGCCGAATTGCCGGGGCCATAGGCCGCTTTCGCTTTGCGCACGTCTAAGCTAGAAACATGGGCATGAAGCCGCTTCGTTCGGTTGTTGCGTTGATTGCGTGTGGGTTCTTGGTCCCGGCCCTGGTGTCGTCCACGGGTTGCAAGAAGGACGAGCCGCCGCCGCCGCTGCCCTCCGCCGCGCCCGTCGCGTCGACCGCGGCTGCTGCCCCGCAAACGCTCGAGCTAGCACCTGAGCCGGTGCCGTCCGATTCGGCCGAGGTGAAGAAGCCGACCGGTACCGGTGTCGCCGGCCCCAGCCTGAAGCGCTGCTGCGATGCCCTGGCCCAAAACTCGAAGAGCGCGCCGCCTCCCAACAACACCCTCATGCTGCAAGCTTCACAGGCGTGCAACGTGGCGGTCGCGGCCGGCGCGGCGTCGCCCGCGGTG
Source organism: Myxococcales bacterium (assembly GCA_040348565.1). Taxonomy (GTDB): domain Bacteria; phylum Myxococcota_A; class Polyangia; order Polyangiales; family Polyangiaceae; genus PMG-095. Next base: position 6,153 of record JBEQSW010000368.1, read on the forward strand.
ATGGCTGCCGTGCGCGCGGCCATGGGCGGAGCCGCCCTCCCTCCGGGCTGTCAGTGATCGAAAGACGTTTCTGATTGCCGTGCCGGCTGAGCTTGGGCTCGCTAACGACGCAAATGGTCGAAGCCCGGACCCAGCGCCAGACGCTGTCCGGTCTCGAGCTCGAGCTCTGACCCGCGGCCACTTTGGATTCTCCCTATGACCTTTGCCTGCGGGGGGCCGCGGGTCGGCGGGCCTGC
>JBEQSW010000374.1:0-10277 GCA_040348565.1 Myxococcales bacterium
CGTGCGCGCCGCCAGGTCTCCGATGCTTTCGAACTCGATCGACGTGGCCTGGTTTCCGGCCGTGGGTTGGCCGCCTACGCTGCTGCCGCCGAAGCCGTTCGGCGCAGCGGCCATGTCTGCGCTACCGGCGCAGCCAGCACCGAACGAGAGCATCAGGGAGAAAGCGACGAGAACGCGCATCGAAGAAAGACCGGGCCGAGTGACGAGCCCTCCAAAAGCCTAGCAGGCGCGGCGCGCCCCGCACTACTCTGACATTGCTGTCGTGACTTCCATCGTTCCGCCGCCGGTGAAGCTCTTGCTCGTCGAAGACGAGCCCGGTTTACGCCAAATGCTGGAGATACTCTTCCGGCGCGAAGGCTATTCCGTGGTCAGCGCCCCGGGCTGCAAGGCCGCGCTGGACGCGATTGCCAGCTCGCCGCAGCCCTTTCCCGCCATCGTCAGCGACTTGTCGATGCCCGACGGCTCGGGCCTGGACGTGCTGGCGGCAGCCAAGGGACGCAACGCCTCCACCGAGGTGATCCTCGTGACCGCCCACTCGACGATCGAAAACGCGTTGGCGGCGATGCGTTCGGGCGCCTACGACTTCGTGGCCAAGCCTTTCGAAGCGGCGGAGCTGGCGGCCCTCGTCGGTAAGGCCATCGAAAAGCAGGCCATCGTCGTCGAAAACCAGCGCTTGAAGGCGCAGATTTCGCGCATCTCGTCGACCGAGGTGCTGGGCAAGAGCCTGGCCATGCGCAAAGTGCTGGAGCTCGCGACGCGCATCGCTGCCGCCAAGACCACGGTGCTCATCACCGGCGAGAGCGGAACCGGCAAAGAGCGAGTCGCGCGCGCCATTCATGATCGCTCGGAGCGGGCGGCGGGGCCGTTTTTGGTCGTCAACTGCGGCGCTTTGCCGGAAGCGTTGATGGAGAGCGAGCTGTTCGGCCACGAGAAGGGCGCTTTTACCGGCGCTTCCAACAAGAGCCGGGGCATTTTTCGCGAAGCCGACGGCGGCACGGTGCTGCTCGACGAGGTGGGGGAGCTGCCTCTCAGCTTGCAGGTGAAGCTACTTCGCGTGCTGCAAGAGCGGAGCGTGCGCCCGGTCGGCGCCGCGCAAGAAATACCGATCGACGTGCGCGTGCTGGCCGCCACCAACCGCGACGTCGAGGCCGACGTCGCCAGCGGTAAATTCCGGCAAGATCTGTACTATCGCCTGAACGTGATCCGCCTCACGTTGCCGCCGCTGCGCGATCGGCTCGAGGACATTCCGCTCTTGGCCGAGCGCTTCATTCAACGCTTTGCGGCCGAGATGGGCAAAGAGGTCGTGGGCTTCACGCCCGACGGCTTGCGCGCGCTCACCGCTTACCGCTACCCAGGCAACGTGCGCGAGCTCGAGAACGTGATCGAGCGCGCGGTGGCGCTGTCCGGCTCGCGCGTGATTGGCCTGGGGGATCTGCCCGAATCCATCAGCGGACACGCCAGCGCGCCCGCGCAAAGCCTGCTCGATTTGCCGCCCGAAGGCCTCAACCTCGACGACGTGCTCAACGAAGCCGAACGGCGCTTGCTGCTGGCGGCGCTGGAGCGCACCGGAGGCGTGCGCAAGCGCGCGGCCGAGCTGCTCGGGGTCACGTTCCGTTCACTGCGCTATCGACTGCAGAAGCAAGGCCTGTCCGACGACGAAGACAACGAAGGGGACGAGCGCTGAGTAGCTCGAGCTCCGGCGCGTCTTCGCAGGGCAGCAGGTCCCGCGCGCTCGAGCTCGCGCCGGCTGGCCTTCTTGGGGCGTGTCTGTTGGCGGCGGTGTTGGCGCCCAGCGTGGAAGCGCCAGCGCTGTTGGGGCTCACGACCATTTTGGGCAGCGTCGGTGGGCTCGCCATCTGGCTGCTGCACCAGGCTTTGGGCTGGTTGCCGCCGCGGCTGCGCGTGCTTTCGTATCTGCTGCTCGGCGCGCTCGCGGCTTTATTCGCCTTCGCGCTGCCGCTCGGCGCCTGGACGAAGCTGCACGGGCCGCACTCCACCATGGCCGCTTTGGCGCTTTTCGGCTCCGTCGTAGCCGGTGCGTTGGGCGGCGGCTTGCTTCACTCGACGGCCAGCCGCCCGCCGGCAAAGCCGAGCGAGCGCTTGGCAGACCGGCTCAAAGCCGCAAGTCTTCCGGCGGCCCTGCTGATTCTCGCGTTGGCGTTCGCCGCCTACGAAGCCACGCAAGCCTGGCTGCGGACCTACCCTTCGGCCCGCCAAGGCTTGTTCTTCGCAGCTTGGGTGAGCGCGACGGTCGGGGTGCTGGCCGTGACGCGGCGGCTGACCCCTGCGGCGCAGCGCGGGCTTCGCTGGGCCACCTTGGCCGCGCTCGGCCTCGCGCTCGTGGGCGTGCCGTTCGTCGACTCCGCCAAGTGGGGCACGCTGGCGAGCGTTCCCCACGCCGAACGTTGGGTCACCCTCGGGCGCGCGCTTTCCGATTTCGATCGCGACGGCTTCTCGAGCTGGCTGGGGGGCGGCGACTGCGCTCCCTTCGACGCCAAGGTCTCGCCCGGCGCCCGTGAGCAGCCCGGAAACGGCGTGGATGACAACTGCCGCTACGGCGATGCCCCGCTGCTGCCTCCGCTCGCGCCGATGACGAGCGCTCCGCAACCGCCCGAAAAAGGTGCGCTCGACATCGTCTTGATCACGGTCGACGCTTTGCGCGCCGATCACACCACGCCCTACGGCTACGAACGCAATACGACGCCGAATCTGGCGGAGTTGGCCAAGAGCGCGGTGCGCTACGAGCACGCCTACACGTCTGGGGGCTGGACTTGTTTGGCGGTTTCGTCGCTGTTCTCCGGAGTTTATCCGCGGCGCATGCACTGGCGGCCGCTGGTGTGGACGGACCGCAAACGTTTGTTGGACATCCCGTATCGGCTCGAGCCGGGCGAGCAGGCTCAGGTCGTCTTGACGCTGCCGGCAGAGGATCCGCCGTGGTGGCTGCCGCTCGCCTTGCAGCAGCGCGGCTATCACACCGTCGCGGTCGCCAACAACCTGGTAAAGCCGATGTTCAGCCGCTCGTTCGCGCGCGGCTGGGAACGCTTTCCGACGCAGCCCGGCATCGAGGACAGCGGCACCGTCGATCTGGCGTTGCAGGAGCTCGAGCACCTGCCGTCGCCGTTCTTTCTCTGGATCCATTTGTTCGAGCCGCACGAGCCGCAGACCGAGCATCCCTCGGTACCCAACTTCGGCTCGTCTCTCGTCGACAAGTACGACAACGAAGTGGCGTCGATGGACCAGCAACTGGGCCGCGTCATGCGCGCGCTCGAGTCGCGGCCCAACACCGCTCTGATCTTCACGGCCGATCACGGCGAGAGCTTCATCAACGGCTTTCAGCTGCATGGCATTGGCTTGTGGGAAGACGCCATCCACATTCCGCTGTTGGTGCGCGCGCCTCATTGGCCGGCTGGCACCAACCGCAGCCCCGCCAGCTTGGTCGATTTGGCGCCAACCATCCTCGAGCTGGCGCAAATGCCGGCGCCGGCCGGCCTGGATGGTCGCAACTTGCGAGGTCTGCAGGGCGACGCCCCCGTCATCAGCGACTTGTTCCGCGTCGACGAGCAAGGTCACGTCACGCTCGACGAAATGACCGCCAGCAACAGCTCGCTCCGGCTCTGGCACGACGGCCTGAAGCAGTCGGACCGGCTAGTCAAAACCGGCGATCTTTCGCTGCCGCCTCGAGAGCTGCCCGGAATTCCAACTCCACCTGCGCTGGCTGAAGCGCTGGCTCGCCACATCGAGGCCAGCATTCCGCCATGAGCATGCGCCTGCCGCAGTGGCTTCTGCTCTTGCTTGCGCTCTGTTTGCTCTGCCAACTGCTGCCGGCAGATTGGCGAAGCCTCCTGGTCTCGGGGGCGCTGGCCGCTTTGCCGATCGCAACTCGCTGGGCGGGAGCCCGCGGCGACCGCGCCGCTGACATGATCGGGTCAATGGTCAGCGCCCTGGCCCTGTGCGGTCTGGCGCTGGTAAGCCCGGAGATTTGGCTGCAAGCGAGCTTGGCGACGGTGTTCGTGTTGGGCGGCGGCTGGGCCCTTGGCTCGCTGCGGCCTCGCGCGGTCGTTCTGGCGCTGGCGCTCGGGGTCCTGGCACCGCTCATGATCGGAATCGTCGTGGCGGTCGTGAGCGTTGGTGGCAAGGCGTTGCTGAAGGGTGAGCTCGGTGACTGGCATGTCGACTTCGCCTCGCTGAGGCGCTTCGCGCAATGGCTGGCTGTTTCGCTCGCGTCGTTGTTGGCTGGTTTGCCGCCGCACCTGGCCAGGCGACGGGGCTGGGCGGATGCGCTGGCGGTGTCGGCGTTGGCCTTGGTCGTGGTGCCGCGCATGGTCTGGCTCGCTTCCACCCTGACTTTGCCCACCGACTTGCTGATTTGGTCCGAGCCGCCGCCCCTGCTCAACCTCTGGAAGATCCGCGCGGGACAGGCGCTTTATGGTCCTTTTGCCGAGCTCACCAGTTACTCGTACTCGCCCGCGCTCGAACACGTGCAGTACGGATTGCTGCGTCCACTGGGCCTCGAGCTTTCGCTGCGGGCCCACCGGGCGTTGGGCGTCGTGTGGCAGCTGCTGGCTGCGCTTTGTTTGGTGGCGACGTTGGCGCGCTGGCTCGAGGGTGGGCGCGGCACGTGGCTGTGGGTGTTGACCGGTTGCGCCGGCCTGCTGTTTTCGACCCTGCTGGCGCCGCATCTGCATCCAGATCATCTGCTCATGCTCGGCATGTGCGTAACCTTTTGGCTGGTAGCCGACGCGAGGCCGCTCCGGGGGGCGCGGCTTGGTCTGCTCATCGTTTTGCCCGCGCTCGCGACGATGGTGAAACTGACCGGTGCCGGCATCGGGCTCGGCCTTTGCCTGGCTTACGCCTGGGAGCGAGACTGGCGGACGCTGGCGGCGCTGGGGCTGGCAGGCCTCCTCGCACTGGCCACGATCCCGTTTTTTGACGCCCTATTCGGCAATTTCACGGCCTACGCCATTCGCTTGCAGGCGTCTCACCCGATTGACACGGTCCGAGCCGCTTCTGTTTGGGCTACGCCGCCGCTGCTTTGCTTCTTCGTCGCGTCATTGCTGGCCGTTCAGCGGTTGCGAGAGGACCCGCAAGGACCGGCGGCCCGCGCAGCGATTCGGGTCGTCCTCCTGACTTGCGGTGTCGGCCTGACCTCGCTCGCGGCGTACGCCAAGCACGGGGGGCGCGACAACAGCTTGCTACCGTTCACGCTCGGTGGCGCGGTGGCGCTGCTGATCGCAAGCTCGGCTTCCGAGGGCGCCGAGGCCCGCTCTGGGGGGCGCACGACCGCGCTGCTCTTGCCGACGCTCGCGGCCGTCGTGGCGTTGGTCACGCCGCTCGCGAGGCCGGTACTTGGCGAAAGGCGTGCGGAGCTGGTCCGCATGCACGAGACCATCGTGGCCTGGCTCGGTCGCAGCGAGCGCCAGCACGACCGTGTTTTCTCGATGAGCACGGCCGCGTACTTGGAGGCAGGATGGCGACGTATTCCAGACGCCTCGTTGGAGACGATCGCCGAGCTTGCTCTGGCAAAGCGCCCTGAAGTTGCGAGCTTCGAGGCGCGAATTGCGCTCGGTCACTACGACGCATTGATGTTGTCGGCGAGCTCACTGCGGTTGACGGACTTCGTGGTTCGATTGCTGCCGACGTTGAAGCGAGACTACGTGGTGGTCGGCCCCGCCGAGCGTCGTGGGGAGTGGCCGCCAGGCCTGGGCGGCTACGTGATTGCCGAGCGGCGCATCCGCCTGAGTCGGGCGCGTGATATAGGGGAACGGATCCCTTGAGCAGAGCTCGGCTTCTTCGCTTGTTCGGCTTGGCCAGCCTGACGTTCTATTGCGGATTATTGCTCGCTTCCAGCCTGCCGGTGGTGCTCGTTCCATGGGCGCCGTTAGTGGCGCTGAAACGAACCTCGCAAGCGATCCTCCACATGATCGGCGTCACTCCTGGGCTCGAGGTCTTTCAGGGCCAGGGCGCCGGCCACGCGATCCCGCACATGACGTGTTTTCGCGTCACCGGCCAGGGGGCAACCGACTTGATCCTCTTCGACAATCTCGAGAGGTGTCGAACCGGTCGAGTCGATGGTATTCGAGACCCGTTCGAGGTCTTTCAGCTCAAGAGCCTGACGGGTCCTCTCGTCGATCTCAATCTGGGCTATCGGCGCAGCTTGGTAGAGGAATCGATGCAGCCGCTGTTCCTGCTCAGCGACTACTACTGCCACGTGCCGGAGGCTGAACGAGCCAAGGTTCGTTGGATCGACATCCAAGCCGACTACATCGGCTTGAGCCTCGACGACGGCAGCAAGGGCCGGGTCAGCATGGGCGGTCGTCGCAATTGCGCGCGGCCAACCTGGGAGATCCGACGGCCGTGACACAGTTGGAGCAGTTCTTCTTCGGACCGATTCGCTTTCGCGGGCTGTTCGTCATGCGCGCAGGCTTCGGCCTGATCGCGGCTTTTTACTATTTGCGCCTGTTGCCGTACTTGCAGGTGTTCTTTGGCCCGAACGGTGTTGGTGGTTACGCGACGAGGCAGCGCTGGCCGTCATTTCCCGTCGCCACCACGGAAGGGCTCGAGCATTTCGAGCTGCTTTCTGGCGTCTCGAGCAGCGGCGTGGTGTGGGCGCTCTGGGCCGCGTTGCTGCTGGCAGCTCTGTCGTTTGCCGTCGGATTTTTTACCCGTCCTGCGGGCCTGGCATTGGCCGCTCTCCACGTCGTCTTTGCAGCTCATCAGCCTCGGCTCATGAGTGGTTGGACGCAGTTGTACCCGACCTTCGTGCTGTACTTGACGCTCGCTCCGTCGGGGGCGGCTTGGTCCTTGGACGCTTGGCGTCGCGGGCGTACCGCCGCGGGGAACGGCGCTGCGGTCGATTTCAACCCTTGGGCGTTCCGGCTGCTGCAGATTCACGTCTGGGCCATGTACGCGACGGCGGGCTGGCCGCGCCTGGCGGGGCGAGCGTGGCTTCGCGGCGAGACCGTGCTGCATGCAGTGGCGGATACGCGCTTTGGGCGTTGGAGCCTGGATTGGCACGGCTTGCAGCCCCTGCTCGTGGTCGCCACGTACTACGCGCTGGTGATGGAGCCTGCCGCCACGTTGCTCTTGCCCTTTGGCCGCACCCGTCGTTGGTGCGCGCTCGGGCTTCTCGCGCTGCATTTGGGCATCGAGCTCGTGGCGGATATCGGGATGTGGCAATTCACGATGGCCACGGCGGTGCTGGCGTTTCTGCCGGACGCCTGGTTCGGCTGGTTACCGGGTCTGCGCACTTCGTCGCGGCCAAGTGACCAGGACGTCAGCGCCGCCACCGCCCCCTGAGAGCGGCTCACTCGCTGGCGCTCGGTTCAGCCAGGCGCTCGCGGAACGTGGTGGCACAAGCTCCGTCCGGACCTCGGTCGCGCTTGCCGGCGCAAGCCGCCGGATCGAAGCGGGGACCGAGCGCCGCTAGGCCCGTGTGGGACACGAAAGGCAGGTCATCCCGCCGCAGCTGCTCGAAGCGCTGGCCGTGACTCTGAACGCCCATCGCGACCAGCTGCGCTCGCGCGCTGGCTTGCAGCTCGGGATCGTCGCTGACGACGAGCAACTTCTGTAGAACCGCTTGCGATGCCGCCAACTTGCCGGCGTCGCTGAACAAGCGCGCCGCCGTGATGCATTGGTAGGGAATGGACTCGTTGGCGCCGATCAGCTCGCAGGCCCGCGCCAGCAGCCGTGCGCCGTCTTGTCGAAACTGCTCGGCCTCCGTTGGATCCTTGAGCTGACCCGGCGCCAAGTAGGCCAGAAATTGGCCAGCAGACGCCCACAAGGCCTGGTCGTCCGGAAATTCCACGGTGCCTCTGAGCACGAGCCGCCGGGCCTTGCGGTACATCTCTTCCGGCACCGGGACGGACTGCAAGGTCAGGATTGCGTCGGCGTATCGATAGGGGTCCCGAAACTTGGGATCCAGCTCGTTTACGGTCTCCAGATAGCGATCGGCAAATTCGAACAGGCGCTTTTCGGCAAGGTGCATGCCGGCGCTCACCAGCACGTGTCCGTAGATCAAATCCGCCGCCGCGGAACGATAGCCCAAGCTGAGGGCGCGAGTTTGCTCGGCGGGCGGAAGCAAATACACGTCGCGCTGCGCGGTGATGCGTCCGTACTCGTCGGCGAGCTTGGGTCGGCTTCCGGCAACTAGCAACAGGCCCGCGGCCAACGCCGCGATCGAGCGCCAATCGGCGCTACTCCACTTCACGGCTCACCTCGAGGATTTCACGCCTCGGCGCCTGCCCTTGTTGCACCGAGCCTCCGGTCTTGAACGTGCTCACCACCCCGTCGCCATCCAAATCACCGTGCGCCTCGGCCGTGAAGTGCGAGCCACCAGGACCATTCTGCGAGTCGAACTGAAAAGAATAGGCGTGGGGTGACGTGAGCTCGAAGCCCAGCAGACGCCAAGTCGGGTGATCCCAGGTGTGAGGTGGATCGACCACCAACATGGCACGCGGCACGCTGGCGGGGGTGAGGGGACAGCTCGCGGGAAACGCGGCCGTGATCGGCGCGGAGTCCGACAGCACGCTGGCCCGCACCGCGATCTGCTCCAGCCCTTCGAGCGCTTCGCTCATGCGCGAGGCATGCAGATTCTTCAAAAACGCTGGGATAGTGACCGCGCACAGCGAGCCACCGATGGCAAACAGGAGAGCAGCCTCGACCGGGGCCAGCGCGCGCATTTGCTCGATCCGTACCTAGTAAGCGGCCCCCCAGCAAGTCGAACCACCCAAGTCTGGCCCGGCCCGCCCTTCGTCAGTCGGCTTGCCACCAGGTGTCCGTGTCGGGCGCCGGCGGAGCCGCGCGAAGCTGCGGAACCAGATTGCTCTTCAGGGAGCGCAGAATCCGTTCCGCTTCCGCCTGACCGAGCGCGTGGGCTACGACGCGTCCGGCCTCGGCGTCGAGCCGGGCCGAAGCCAGGGCTTGGGCGTAAAGCTGCGCCACTTCCTGCTGCTCGGGATTCGCCAGATAGATTGGTCGGAGCTCCCGACAAGCGACCCCGAAAGCCCCCAGCTCCAGCGCGCTCAACGCACGCAGCATGGCGGCTCGCTCGCCCGGGGCGCTGCGTGAGGCATCGAGGAAGCGCTGGGAATCGAGCAGGCGCTTGCCCAAGCGTTCCAACGTCGCATGAGTGAGGTTCGTTCGGCGCGGCTTGGCTTCGTCGAGGCGCAGCAGGCTGGCGAAGGCCGCCGGGTAGTCGCCCGTGCGCGCTTGCGCGAGGATCACCGCCAACGGATTGGGCAGCTGCTGCGGGTGCAGCAGATCGACGCCGTTCAGCCAGCGGCGCGTGTCGGCTTGGTGCCCGAGTCGAGAGGCAATCGTCGCGAGCTCGGCCACGAGTGCGCTGCGACCACGCGCGTTCATGGCTCGCGCGGTCAGCGCCTGGCCGTGCTCGACGCCGATCACGAGAGTGCCGATGGCGCTGACGTGGCGACTCGGGGCGCCCCGAACGAAGCTTTCCAGCTCTTCGTACAAACGGGCCAACGCTTCGCGATCTCCGTCGGGAGTGAGCGCTGCGGTGAGCACGACTCTGCGGACGTGCCGCCCGCTGTCGGCATTCTTTCCCGCAAGTAAGAAGTAGCGGCTTGCGGCGGGCTCCAACGCGCGCTCGATCAGCTTGGTCGCTCCCGCGGGGTCGCCGTTCGTGGCAAGCTCGGCGCTGAGCCAATCCAGGGCGACGGGGTTGTGCGGGTTGATCGCCAGCTCCCGCGTCCAAAGCGTGCGATTGTCTTTGAAGTCGCGCGCTCGCAGCGTGTTGGGTACGAAACACACTATCCCGAGCGCCAGCGCGGCGAACGCAAACCGCCGCTCGGGGAGCCGGACGAGCTGCGAGCGCATCGCTCTACCGACTCCGAGCAGCAGCAGCAGCAGCGGCAAGTACAAGAAATGGTCCGAAACGCTGACATAGATGCCGGTCTCGAAGAAATTGAGCACCGGTGCCAGCACCAAGACCGCGGCGAGTAAGCTCGCGGCGGCGGCGCGATCGCGCCGCCAAGCCCAGACGAACAGCAGGAAGTAGCCAGCCGTGGCCGCAACCCCTGCGACGACGATACCCCACGGGTAGTCGATGCCACTCGGGCCCATCTCCAGATTTCGATAGAAGAACGTTTGCGGCCACGGCCACACCAGTCGTTCCGCGTAGGTAGCGACCGTCATGAAGCCGTACGCCGGCAAGAAGGCGCTATGGGCGGAGCGAACGGGCAAGAGCAGCGCTCGAGCGGTTAAATATGAAACGGTGATTGCGGCAGCAAAGAGCAGGTAGCGACGGGTGGCGGCGGAGA
>JBEQSW010000377.1:0-3955 GCA_040348565.1 Myxococcales bacterium
CCTCCGCCACGCGCCGCATGACCTCGGTCAGGTCTTTCACGTAGCGCCGCACGTCTTTGCGATCCGGCGCCAAGTCGACGATCGGATAGCAAACCAACTGCCCCGGTGCGTGCAGCGTGACGTCTCCGCCCCGCCCGGTTTCGACGACGGCCACGCCGAGCTCGGCCAGCCGCTGCGCCGAAGCCAGCAAGTTTTCTGCGTGCGCGCCGCGCCCCAAGGTGATGACCGCCGGGTGCTCGACGAACAGCACCGTGTCGCCCACGGCGCCGGCGGTGCGCGCCGCGTGCAGCGTCTCCTGAAGCGCTAGGCACCAACCGTAGTCACGCCGGCCCAGGAAATAGCCGTCGAGTCGTCGCGTCGTCATTCCGGCGGTTCGTGGCCGGTGGCGCGCAGCTCTTCGCGTAGCAGCTCGATCCGTTCGGTGAAGGTGCGGGCAATGTCCGGGTCGAACTGGGTCCCGGAGCAGCGCTCGATTTCGCTCACCGTGACCTCGTGCGGCAGCGCGCGGCGGTAGGCGCGGTCACTGGTCATGGCGTCGTAGGTGTCGGCGACGGCGATGATGCGGGCAATCAGCGGAATGTCTTTGCCCGAGAGCCCGATCGGGTAGCCACGGCCGTCCCAGCGTTCGTGGTGCAGGTGAACGCCGGGGATCACCGGGCCCAAGAACTTGATCGGGTCGAGAATCTCTCGGCCGTAGGCGGGGTGGCGCTTGAACACCTCGTACTCCGACTGCGTCAGCTTGCCGGCTTTGTTGAGGTTCATCACGCAGCCGATCTTGCCGATGTCGTGCATCAACGCCGAATGACGCACGATTTCGATCTGTGCCTCGTCCAGGCCCAGCCACTTGGCCAGGTTGACGGCGTAGCGCGCCACGCGCTCCGAGTGACCCGAGGTGTAGCGGTCCATCTTGTCGATGGTGCGGGCCAAGCTCTGGATCGTTTGCTGGAACGTGGCCTGTAAGTCTTCGTAAAGTCTCGCGTTTTCGATGGCGGCAGCCGCGCGCGAGGCGATGATCGACAGCAGCTTGCGCTGCCCTTCGTCGAAGCGCCGACTGGCGGTGAGCGACACCGTGCTGACGAAGCCCAGCAAGCGGTCGCGCATCTTCAGCGGCACTACGATCAGGCTCGAGACCTGGCGTGACGGATGCGTCTTGAACAGCTCGCGGGCGCGCGCGCCGTGCTCGATGATGGGTCCCGTACCGAGCCGCTCGGTCACTTTGGCTGGGTCGAGCTCGCCGAGCTCTTCACCCTCTTCCAAGAGCGAGCTGTAGTTCAAGCTGCGCAGGGCGAAATTGCCTTCACCGTCGGCCAGCCAGGTCATCACCAGATCGCTCCGCACCTCGGACAGAGCGCTTTCGGACAAGGTCGACACGACTTCGTCGAGCGACAGGCTGGCGGCGATGGCTTCGCTCACCTTGTACAGCGACAGGGCCTCACGCAGGCGCAGGTTCTCGGCCGACAGCCGGCGCTTCTCGAGACCGCGCTGCACGATGTGCACGATCTCTTCCACCTTGAACGGCTTGAGGATGTAGTCGTAGGCGCCGCGCTTCATCGCGTCGATGGCAGTCTCGACGGTGCCGAACCCGGTCATGATCACGGTCAAGGTGTCGGGGTGGACGCGCGCCACTTCTTTCAGCAGATCGAGCCCGCCCATTTTGGGCATCTTCAAATCGCTGATGACCATGTCGTAGCGCGCGCGCTCGAGCTCGGTGACCGCGCTGGTCCCGTCTTCGGCGGTGCGCACGATGTAGCCTTCCATACCGAGGAAGTCGGCGATGATGTCGCGGATGAACTTTTCGTCATCGACGACGAGGACCCTGGGACGGTCCTCGGGGTGACCAGACTCGAGCGCAGGCATTCTTGGTCGGGGGGTGCTGCCACCAGAATAGCTCAGAACGCCCCAACACCACCCACCGGCGTCGTCGGGCCTGGTTTAGCGTGCCTTAGGCTCGGCGGCCGGCGGGGCGCATGGCGCGGTCGCTGGGGCTCCGGCTCCAGCTGTCTCGCGCGTCCGGCACCGGCGAGCGCCGGTCGGACAACAGGCCACCGAGCGAATTGCGGGGGGGCGCGGTGTCGTGCGAGCGCAAGTACAGCAAGTTGAGCCCGTTGATGAGCGCGTGGGCCAACATGGCGCCGAGCAGCGAGCCGCTGAGCGCGAAGATGGCCCCCAGCGCCAGCCCAACCACGCTGGCCCACGCCACCCAGACCCAGCGACTGGGGCCGCTGAGCTGAGCGTGCACCACGCCGAACAGCAACGCTTGGGGCACCAAACCGAGCCACGGCATGAGCAACCCCCGAAACACGAGCTCCTCGGCCAGGGCCGACAAAGCGGCGATGACCGCGATGCCAGTCCCGTCCAGGCGCAGCGTCATGGGGCGGAGATCTCGGTGGAGGTTCTTGGCCCAACCGACATTTTCTACCAGCACCCGCGTGCCCACCACGACCGCGGCCGCGAACGCGGCGCCGAGCACCAAGCTGAACGCGTGCGACTCGAAGCCTGCGAGCGGCAACCACGGGCTGCGGTAGGAAACGAGCCAGCCGAGCTCGAAGCCCTGGCCGATGGCGAGCGCACCCATGGCAATGAGGGCATACGCTACCGAGGCTCGGCCCCAGCGGAACATGTCGTCAATATGCCACGCTTCCACCTGATTCGAAACCCCAGCACCTCCGCGATTTGATAGATCTCGAGCCCGAATGGCGACGCCGCGCAGCACCACTTCCGCCACGCCCGCCGGCGCGCCCGCGCGTGGGGCGGACGCGCCCGAGGTGCTGGAGCGGTTTCAAGCCGAGCTCGAGCTGGTGGATATCGTGGCGCGCCAAGTGGCAAGAACGCTCGGTCCCATCGTCGAGCTCGACGACTTGCGCAGTTTTGCGCGCGAGGGGTTGCTCGACGCCGCGCGCAAGTTCGACAGCGCGCGCGGGGTGCCATTCCGCGCCTACGCGAATTTCCGAGTTCGTGGCGCCACCATCGACGGCGTCCGCTCCTTGGCCCAGCTGCCGCGTCGTGCCTTCGAGCGGTTGAACGGCCTGTCGGCGCAGTTGAAGGTGAGCGAGGGAGCCGCCGACGACACTTTCGCGTCAGCCGCGAGCTCGACGCGCGCCCAAGCCGACCAAGCCTTGGGTGATCACTTGGCGGCCATGGCCGCCGCCATGACGATGGGCTTGATCGCGCCGACCGCCGTGGGGGACGACGGCGGGCACGTCCAAGTCTCCACCGCCGATACCCCGGAAGAAGCGGTGGGACGCGCCCAGCTGCTGGCTTTGGTGGAAGAAGCCATCGCGGCGTTGCCGCCGGACGAGGGCGTGTTGGTGCGTCGCCACTACCTCGAAGGGGAACGCTTCGACCAAGTCGCTCAATCGCTCGGCCTCAGCAAGTCTTGGGCAAGCCGGCTGCACACACGCGCCATGCAGCGCCTGGCCAAGCGGCTGCGCGGCTCGTAACGGCTCGGGCGCCCGCCCGAGCGTCTAAGGATTCATCACATCTTGGGCTGCCGCGCCGCAGATCCCTTGCAGAAACTCCCGTGGCGTCGCAAGGCCACCCCGCGCGAGCGCTTCGGGCTGCTGGCGTTCAGACAGCCCCATTCAAGTGCCTGAGATCAACAGGGAGGACAGGAGGACGGGAGGACGCAGGGAGGCGAGAACGCATTTTTGTTTTTGGAGGACCAAAACCAAAAATATTTCCCTCGAGAGAAAGCTGGAGGGCTAAGCCCGCGACGCTGCTGCAGACCCGCTGGCGGCAGCGCGAGCCCCAAAATTCTCGCCTCTGTCTCGCTCGTCCTCCCGTCCTCCCGTCCTCCCTGTGAAAAAATCTCGCTCGTTCAGGGCGGCCTGGATCCGCTACGGAAGCTTCTGCGATTCAGGCTGCGGCTTGGCAGCCCAAGACGTTTGAAATCCGTAGGCGCGGCGTACACGCGCTGTCACGCGCTCTCACTGGCGAAGCGGGCGCGGTAGTCGGC
>JBEQSW010000399.1:0-3257 GCA_040348565.1 Myxococcales bacterium
GATGCGATCGGCGCCCACCGCGTGAGCGGCGACGATCAAGTCGGACAACACGTCGCGGTTCTGCGACAGCGACAGCGGGCTCTCACCGGCCAGGCGGTGCACCATGAAATAATCGGCGCAAACCGACTGCACCCGCACGCCGCTCTGAGCCACCAGCTCGCGAATTTCCTCGCGCCCCGCCTCCGTCCACAGCGGGTTTTCGTCGAAGCGCGGGGCCTCGAAGATCCACTCGATGGAGTGCAGCCCCAGGCGCGCGGCGCGGGCAAACTCTTCGCGGTAGCTGAGCCACGGAAATTCTTGCAGCTTGCCGGCGGGACGGGGCGAGAGCCGCCCCTGCATCACGCCGATGCGCAGCTCGCTGCCGGCAGCCGTCGGGAGCACTGTGCTGTCGTGCGCCTGTTCAGAAGACATGTGCCCTCCTCAGCCGACGCGGCGGAGCTTCTTCATGATCGGCACTTCGTCGTCGGTGACGCGCTTGACGCCGTCGCCCAGCCCGAGCTCGATGGTGCGCACGTCGCGGACCAGCTTCATCAGGCCCTGCGGCTCGACGCTGGCGGCTTGGTCGCTGCCCCACATGGCGCGGTCGAGGGTGATGTGGCGCTCGATCATGCAGGCCCCCAATGCCGCGGCGGCGTAGCTGGTGGCTAGCCCGACCTCGTGCCCCGAGTAACCGACGGGCACGCCGTAGCGCGCGCGCAACGCGGGAATCATCTTCAGGTTCAAATCGGCAATTTTGGCCGGATAGGCGCTGGTCGTATGCAAGATGATCAAGTTGTCGGTTCCGAGCACTTCGACCGCGTGATCGCATTGAGCCAACGTGCTCATGCCGGTGGAGATGATGATGGGGCGGCCCGTCTTCCGGTGATGGCGCAGCAGGTTGTCGTCGGTCAGGCTCGCGGAAGCGATTTTGTAAGCCGGCGGCGCGAACTGCTCGATGAAGTCGACCGACGCTTCGTCCCAGCACGACGCGAACCAGGCCACGTTCTTCTCGCGGCAATAGCCGTCGATGTGCTTGTACTGATCGTGGCCGAACTCGAGGCCACGCTTCAAGTCACCGTTGGTAGCGCCGAACGGATTCTCGCGCGGCTTGGCCAGCTCGTCGGCGGTGTAGACGACGTCGATGGTGCGCTTCTGGAACTTGACCGCGTTGGCGCCGGCAATCGCGGCCACGTCGATCAGGCGCCGAGCCGTCCCGAGGTCTCCGTTGTGATTGATGCCGATCTCACCAACGATGTAGCAAGGCTCGCCATCACCGACCGCGACATCACCGATTTTGATCTGGACCATGTTTTTCTCTCCGTGAGACGTTGTTGCAAAGGCCCTGCCAACTCTCGCGTCGCATCAACCAACTCGGTCTGCGACCACGAGCAGCATCCATTCCTGAGAGAAACGGACGAACTTGGAGCGTTTGAAGGCGCTCGGCAGCAAAGCCGCTGCATCTGCCAGCGGCTTCAAGTAGGGGCGCTCCCAAAGCAGCGGCAACTGCCGGAAGCGCAGCGCTTCCCGCACCTCGAAGCCGTGGCTTTGGACACATTCACGGAGCCCCACGAGCGTGAACGGTCGCACGTGGGTCCAGTCGTCATAAAAGTGACGCCACTGCGCCATCCAGTCGGGCACCAGGCTGACCATGCGACCGCCGGGGGCCAGCACGCGGTGACACTCGCGCAGTAGCGGCGAGATATCGCGCACGTGCTCGAACACCGATTTGTTGAAAAGTACGGAGAATTCGCCATCGGCGAAGGGCAAACCGCCCTGCTCGTAGTCTCCCACCACCACCCGCTCGCTGAAGCGCGGCTGCTCGGGCCGCGAGCGATCGAAGCCGGTCGTCTCGAAGCCGAGCTCGGCGAAGCCGTGCTGGAACTCACCGCGGCCGCAGCCCAAATCCAGGAGCTTTGCCCCGCGGTAGCCGCGCAAATACTCTTCGGTCAGATGAGCCGTGAGCTTGCTGGGATAGTCAGTGTAGGGGCGCTCGCGCTCGCTGTAGCGGACGTCCAAGTAGCGAAACGCGGCGTCCAAGCGCGCGTTCACGACTCTTCCTTTTGGCCCGAGAAGGCGCGCAAAGCCGCGCGATTGATCTGATCGGTGATGCTGAGCGCGTCCACGAACGAATCGGGCGACGGCACCATTTGCGCGTAAAGACCCTGCAAATCCAAGGGCCCGCCCGAGCTCTGGACGCCCTGGTAGTCGAGCACCGGCGGCGGCCCGCCGCGCACGTCGAGCGGCTCGCCCAGGTAGCGCGAGGCGATGCTGGCCACGTTGTTCAGGTAGGCGCTCTCTTGCCCCGTGAAGTAGCCGCGAGCCTTCAGGCCGTGCACGAACGCGTTGGGGTCACCTTGGCGCGCGCCCTCCACCGCGTCGGGAAAGCGCCGTTTCAGCAGCGAAACGTAGTCAGTGGCGCCTTCTTCGGCGCTGCTGTAGGCGCGAAAGTTGTCGACGATGCGCCGCTCGCTGGCACCGTAGCCTTCGCGGGTGTGCTGAGCGACGGACAGGCCGCTCGGGCCGGCGCCCTTGATACCGGCAAAGTTGTAGTTGTACATCGACGCGCCGTTGCCGGTCTCGTGCGCCCACTGGGCCGTGATCAGCGCCAAAGTTTTGTCACTGGGCGCCTCGCCGGTGACCTTTTCCCAGGCCGCGCGCAGGGCTTCTTGGGCCTGGCCCGCGCTCAGCTGGGTGCGCACCACCGGCACCAAGCCTGGCGCCGGCGCCGCCGTTTTGGCGCCTTCCAGCGCTAATTTGAACTGCTGTTCGGCCGCGGCGGAAGCCTTCGCCTCCGGCGCCTCGCGCAGCTCACTGGTGTTGACGGGAAGGATGGCGGCGACCACGTGGCCACCACCGTCGCAAGAACCCTGCCAACCTTATCTCGGCTCCTCCGCTTCGGATTTCTTGATGGTCAAGTCTTCCAGCAGACTCATCAACTCCATCTCCAGACCGCGATTGCCGATCATGTTGATGGCTTGGTCGATCGAGTAAATTTCCTTCTTCCGCGACTGCGACAGCGCGCGGTCCACCAGCCGCGCCGCCAACACGGGGATCTTGCTCACCAGCTTGCCCACGTTTTTTCCACCGGCCAGCGGATCATTGAGCGTGTGCAACAGCTCCATGATCTTCGGTAGCTCCGACAGGTGCTTGATCGTGATCTTGCACTCGGCCGGGTCGACGATCAGAAAGCCATCCGGCGAGGTGCGCATCTTTCGGTAAGTCTTGCGAAAACAGGGCCACAAGCAAGCGCCGCGTTCAAGCGCCGAAAAACAGGGCTA